>DATHIT010000740.1:0-17679 GCA_035489915.1 Pseudonocardia sp.
GTCCGGTTTGATCGCTTCGCGGATATTGCGCAAGATGGTCAGCGCTTCGGACTCGGCCCAGTCGTGAATGATGTTCTTCAGCACGTAGGCGTCACCGCCGGCCGGCACTCTGTCGAAGAACGACCCGCTCTCGATGGTGCATCGCGTCTCCACGCCGTGGGCGCGCAGCACATCGGTCGCCCCGCTGGTGACCGAGGGCAGGTCGAATAGCACTCCGCGCGCGGCGGGCGTCCGCTGCAGAATCGCGGCGAGCAGCGCGCCGTGGCCAGCGCCGACGTCGACGATTGTGGAGAACCGTGAGAAGTCGTAGGCCGCCACTACCGGCGCTTTCGCAAAATTGGAGAACGTCGTCATCGCGTTGTTGAACTGAGCCGCGAAGTCCGGGTTCGTCTCCAGATATGCCCAGAAATCCAGGCCACGGATCGCCGGAACGGCAGGTTCGCCGCTGCGCACGGAATCGTGCAGGTGGCCCCAATGCTCCCAGTGTTCCGGTGAGCCCCAGAGCAGCGCCACCGACCGCATCGACACCGGGGCATCCGAGCGGAGGGGTTCGGCCAGCGGCGTCAACTCGTAGCGGCCATCCGGCCGGCCGGCAAACACTCCCCTGCCGGCCAGTGCCCGCAACAGCCGGAAGATCCCGTCCGGGCTGGCATCGACGCGTTGGGCGATCTCCTCCGGGGTTAGTGGGCCGTCAGCGAGGACGTCCGCGATGCCGAGCTTCGCCGCCACATGGATCGCCTGACTGAGCAGGCTTCCCCAGATCATCTCGAGCAGAGCGACTGGCGCGGGCGCCATCCGGCTGTGCAGCCGTTGCACCTGTTCCCGCACCGCTTCGCCGGCTCGCGCGACCCTGGGCGGCGGAATCCTGGGTGAAGCCGCCATCGTCGGATCCTCCTCGCCAGTGCATCAATCGCATCGCGAGCAGTCAGGATCCTCCGGCACCCCGCGATGACCTAACGTTTCGGAAGCGGCCTCCAGACGTGCCATGGCCGGCTCAGCAGCAGGCCGAGAGTTGCTCGCCCTCGGGTGTAGCGGGGGTGCCGCAGACGCACTCGCCAGTGTCGGGCTGGCCGAGGGTGTGGATGCTGGTGGCGTCCGGGGCGTCGGCTTTGACGGTGTAGACCTCCCATGGCTCGGCGCCGGGTCCGTGCACCCAGACCTTGTCCTGCAGGGCGTAGCAGCAGGTGGTGTCGTTCTCAACCTGGGTGAACAGGCCCAGCTCGGAGAGGCGGCTGGTGGCGGAGCTGACCTCGTCGGTGGTTTCGACTTCGACGCCGAGGTGGTCCATCACGGTTGGTTGGTCGGGCTCGCCCTCGATGAGCACCAGCTTGAGCGGGGGCTCGGTGATGGCGAAGTTGGCGTAGCCGGGGCGCCGCTTGGCCGGCTCGGCGCCGAACAAGCGGCTGTAGAACGCGATCGATCCCTCCAGGTCGGAGACCCGCAGCGCCAGCTGTACACGGGACATTGGCGGTACACCTCTTCCTGTTTCGATGCGTTGTTTCGATGGATGCCGAGGTAGACCTTGCTCGCTGTATTGAAGTCTGTCAAGGTAGAGCTATGTCGAATCAAGAGCGGATGTTGACGGTGCTCAGCGAGGCGGTGGGCTGTTGCTCGCCGCTGGTGCGCGAGCCGCTGTCGGCCGAGCAGGCGGTCGAGTTGTCGCGGGTGTTCAAGGCGATCGGCGACCCGGTCCGGCTGCGTCTGCTCTCGCTGATCGCCTCGCACGAGGGCGGCGAAGCGTGCGTCTGCGACCTGTCCGGTGTGTTCGAGCTGACCGGGCCGACGATCAGCCACCACCTGAAGGTGCTGCGTGAGGCCGGGCTGATCTCCGGGGAGCGGCGTGGAACCTGGGTCTACTACCGGGTCCACCCCGAGGCACTCGGCCGGCTTTCGGCGGTGCTGCTGCCCGACGAGGCACCAGCGGTGACCGGGTGAGCAGCGACGTCACCTCGTCCGGCAAGGTTGCCACCGATCAGGGTGTGGTTGCCAAGCTCTCCACCCTGGACCGCTTCCTGCCGGTCTGGATCATCGCCGCGATGCTGCTCGGGCTGGTCGGCGGCCGGCTGATCCCCAGCCTGGGCGCGGCGCTGAACGCGATCTCGGTGGACGGGGTATCCCTGCCGATCGCACTCGGCCTGCTGATCATGATGTACCCGGTGCTGGCGAAGGTCCGCTACGACCGCCTCGACACGGTCACCCGCGACCGCCGGCTGCTGATCCCGTCGCTGGTGCTGAACTGGATCCTCGGTCCGGCGTTGATGTTCGCCCTGGCGTGGGTGTTCCTGCCTGACCTGCCCGAGTACCGCACCGGGTTGATCATCGTCGGGTTGGCCCGGTGCATTGCGATGGTCATCATCTGGAACGACCTGGCCTGTGGTGACCGCGAAGCGGCCGCCGTGCTCGTCGCGCTGAACTCGGTGTTCCAGGTCATCGCCTTCGCCGGGCTGGGCTGGTTCTACCTGCATGTGCTGCCCGGCTGGCTCGGCCTCCCGCAAGCGGACCTGAACATCTCGCCGTGGCAGATCGCCAAGTCGGTGCTGATCTTCCTGGGGATTCCGCTTGTCGCCGGTTACCTGACCCGCCGCTTCGGGGAACGCGCCAAAGGGCGGGAATGGTACGAGGCGAAGTTCCTGCCCAGGATCGGCCCGTTCGCGCTCTACGGCCTGCTGTTCACCATCGTCATCCTGTTCGCCCTGCAAGGCGACGCGATCACCAGCCGACCGCTGGACGTGGCGCGGATCGCGCTGCCGCTGCTGGTCTACTTCGCGCTGATGTGGGCCGGCTCCTACGCCCTGGGCAAGGCCGTCGGGCTGTCCTACGCACGCGCCACCACGCTGGCGTTCACCGCCGCCGGCAACAACTTCGAACTCGCCATCGCGGTGGCGATCGCGACCTTCGGCGTCACCTCCGGCCAAGCGCTGGCCGGCGTGGTCGGCCCACTGATCGAGGTTCCGGTGCTGGTCGGGCTGGTCTATGTGTCCCTGGCCGGCCGCCGCCGCTGGAGCAACACCCGCAGCTAGCCCACCCGCTCGTCTGCCAACGGAGGCAGCCATGACCAGCACCTGGCATCGCGATTCCCTGTCCATCGACCAGCAACTGGCGTTGAAGACCGCGGCCACCTACCTCGGTCGTGAGTTCAGTGAGATCTTCGGAGTGGAAACCATCGAGCGGTTCCTGCACTCCTCCTACGACGAGTTCGCCAGCCGCGCCCTGATCTCCCGGTTCCTGCCGCTCTTGGCCGAGCGTTTCGCCCGCCAACGGCTGCGCGCCCTGGCCAAGGTCGAAGGCCAGGCGCTCACCGGAACCCCGGTCGTGTTGTTCCTGTGCACCCACAACGCCGGGCGCTCGCAGATGGCGTTGGGCTTTTTCACCGAGTTGGCCGGCGAGCGGGCCCTGGCATGGTCAGGCGGGTCCGAACCTGCCTCCACAATCAACCCCGCCGCGATCGAGGCAATGGCCGAGCGCGGCATCGACATCTCGAAGGAATACCCCAAGCCCTGGACCGACGAGATCGTCCGCGCAGCCGACGTCGTGATCACCATGGGCTGCGGCGACGCCTGCCCGGTGTTCCCCGGCCGGCGCTACGAGGAATGGGTCCTCGACGACCCCGCCGGCCTGAGCGTCACCGACATCCGGCCTATCCGCGACGAGATCGAGCACCGGGTCCGGCTGCTGATCAGCGACATCGTCCAATCCCCTCAGACCCGAACCCAGGAGTCCAGTTGACGGAGATCCCCGAGGTGCTGTTCGTCTGTGTGCACAACGCCGGCCGCTCGCAAATGGCCGCCGCTCTGCTGCACCACTACGCCGCCGGTGCCGTGCGCGTCACCTCCGCCGGGTCCACCCCGGCCGACGAGATCAACCCCGCGGTCCGCAAGGCCATGGACGAGATCGGCATCGACCTGTCCGACGCATTCCCCAAACGACTCACCACCGATGCCGTCGAAGCCTCCGACGTGGTCATCACCATGGGCTGCGGCGACGCCTGTCCGATCTTCCCCGGCAAGCGCTACCTCGACTGGGAACTCGAAGACCCGGCCGGGCAGGGCATCGATGCCGTCCGCCCGATCCGCGACGAGATCGACCGCCGGGTCCGCGCCCTGCTCGCCGAGCTGGTCAGCACGTCCGCGTCCTAGCGCCCTGACCCGGCTCGCCGCGGCTGGGGCAGGGCGGTTCCGGCGATCAACGCGGCCGCCACGACAGCTACCGCCGCCAGCAGGCAGAACAGCATCGGGTAGCCGCCGAACGCCGAGGCCAGGGCGGCGCCGGCCCAGGGTGCCAGGGCGGTGGCGAACATCGCCGGGGCGGAGAGCAGGCCGTTGAGCCGCCCGTAGTGAGTGGCGCCCCAGCGGTCGCTGATCGCGGTGGCCTGCAACAGGGTGAACACCCCCCGAGCGGCGCCGGCGAGCATCGCCGCGGCGACCAGCAGAACGGCCGGTCCGGGCAGGAGGCCGAGCAGGGCGGTCGCCGCGGCGGACAGCGCGAGGATCACCACGCCCCGGGTGCGGACACTGGTGGCGGCGGCGAGGCGGCCGTAGCCGAGGCGGCCGAGGACCTGCCCGAGCCCACCGAGCCCGAGGGCCCAGGCCGCCGTGCTGGTGCTCAGACCGCGTTCGATCAGCAGCGGCACCTGGTTGACCACCACGGCGAACGCGGTGAACGCGCCGAGGCCGAGCGCGATGACGAGTAGGACGAAGGGGCGGCTGCGCGCGATCGCCTCTGGATCGTGGTCCACGTGCTCGGCGTGTCGGGCGGGTTCGGGTTCCGGCCACCGGCCGCGCAGGCCGAACAGGTGCGCCGGGATGGTGATCGCGGCCAGGACCGCCAGCAGGACCAGGTAGGTGTGCCGCCACCCCAGATGCGCCAGCAGGGTCGCGGTGAGCGGGGCGAAGATGGTGCTGGACAACCCGGCGAGCAACGTCAGCGCGGTGAGCGCGGTGACCCGGCGCGGCCCCCACCAGCGGGTCAAGGCGGCGAACGCGGGCGGATAGAGCACCCCGGCCATCGCCACGCCGGCCACGACCCAGCCGGCGAAGAACATCGGCAGCGAGCCGGCGAACGCGATTGCCAGCACGGCCGGAACGGCGAGAACCGAGCCGGTGGTCATCAGCCGTCGGGGGCCGACCCGATCCAGCCACCGCCCGGCGGGGATACCGACCAGCGCGGCGACGACCAGGCCGAGGGAGAACGCGGCCGTGATGGTGCTGACCGGCCAGCCGGTGTCCGCGGCGATGCTCGGCGCCAACACCGGGAACGCGTAATACAGCACACCCCAGCTGGTGATCTGGGTGACGCACAGGACAACGAGCACACGACGCAGCCCAGCGCTGCTCAGTGCGCCAGGCTCCGCCGCGTCGAGTTCTGGTGGTTGCACCGTTATCTGGCGGCCTCGTCGAACAACCCGGCCCCGCCACACACCCCGGTGTCAGGCAGAACCAGTTCGACCCGGTCCGCGCCCGCTTGATCTCCGGCCAGGGCGGCGGCGATCGAGCGCACCTGCTCGTAGCCGGTCATCGCCAGGAACGTGGGGGCACGCCCGTAACTCTTCATCCCAGCCAAATACACCCCTGGCTCCGGTTGGGCCAGCTCGTTCGCCCCGTGCGGGTAGACGGTTCCGCAGGAATGCACGTTCGGGTCGATCAACGGGGCGAGCGCCCGGGGCGCCTGCAGCGTGGCATCCAGGTCCAGGCGCAGCTCCGAGAGCCAACCCAGGTCCGGTCGGAACCCGGCCAACACGACCACCTCGTCGACCGGGTCCAGGCGGCGCCCGTCCAGTGACTCCAACACCACCCGACCAGAACCATCACGCTCGACGGCGATGGTGCGAAACCCGGTGACCGTGTCGATGTGCCCGGCCCGTAGCGCCGCCGCGGCCCGCGAGCCCAGCGCGCCCCGGGCGGGGAGCTGGTCGGCCTCCCCGCCGCCGAAGGTGTCGCCGACGCTGCCGCGCCGCACAAGCCAACTGACATGGGTGTCCGGCTCGGTCTGGGCCAGCTCGGCGAAGAAGACCAGCGCGGTCAGTGCCGAGTGCCCACTGCCGGCGACCGCGATCCGCCTGCCGGCGAAGCGCGCCCGCACCGCCGGGTCGTTCAGATCTGGCACCCGGTAGCTGATCCGCTCGGCCGCGGCCGCCTCGCCCAGCGCGGGCAGCCCATCGGCGCCCAGCGGGTTGGGGGTGGCCCAGGTACCGGAGGCGTCGATGAGGGCGCGAGCGGCGATTCGCTCCTGGCGCCCGTCGCTGGTCTCGATGTGCACGGTCAGCGGTTCGGTCTCCCGACCGGCGTCCACCACCCGGTCCCGGCCTCGCCGGGCCACCCCGACGACGCGGGCACCGAATCGCACCCGCTCACCCAGCACCTCCGCGAGTGGCTGCAGGTAGCGCAGCGCCCACTCCGCGCCGGTGGGGTAGGTGTCGGCCTCGGGTTCCTGCCAGCCGGACGGGGCGAGCAGCTTCTCCGCCGCCGGGTCCACCAACTCGCCCCACCGGGAGAACAGCCGCACGTGGTGCCACGCGCGAACCCCGGTACCGGCCGACGGACCCGCCTCGAGAACCAGCGGCGCCAACCCACGCTGCACCAGGTGCGCCGCCGCGGCCAGACCGATCGGGCCGGCACCCACCACCACGACCGGTAGCTCGTTCTCACTCACCAGGAACCTCCATCGATCCACGTCGATTTATCGCGACCGACAGTATCGACGCGGATCGATTGACGCAACCATCGATATGGGTCGATACTTGGATTCATGAGCGTCGGACAACCGATCACCCTCGTGGCGTCGGGGGCCTTTCCCGAGCGGCCGGAACCCGAGCCGCTGGCACCGCACGACGCGGCCACCTACGCCGACTGGTTCGCCTGCCTGGCCGAGCCGACCCGGGTGCGCCTGCTGCACGCGGTCGCCGTCGCCGGACACGAGGTCAGCATCGGCGAACTCACCGGGCAGCTGGGCATCAGCCAGTCCACCTGCTCTCACCATGTCCGCAAGCTCGCTGACGTGGGGTTCGTGCGGCTGCGCAAGGAAGGCACCACCACCCTGGTCGCGGTCAACCCGGCCTGCTGCACCGGGCTGCCGCACGCCGCGGACGCGGTGATGGGAGTGCTGGCGGCCCGGCCGTGCTGCCCGGAGGACGTGCCCGCCGACGTGTCCGTGCGTGCCCTGGAGCCCGGGGACTGGGCGGCGGTGCGGCGGATCTACGGCGAAGGAATCGCCACCGGTCACGCCACCTTCGAAACCGAGGTGCCGGACCGACGCACCCTGGATCACAAGTGGCTCCCCGAACACCGCTGGGTCGCCGAGATCGATGGCCGCGTCGTCGGCTGGGCCGCCGCGACCCCCGCTTCCACCCGGCCGGTCTATCGCGGGGTCGCCGAGACCTCGGTCTACGTCGGGGAAGGTGTCCGCGGCCGAGGTGTTGGCAAAGCGCTGATCCGCTCACAGGTCATCGCCGCCGACGACGCCGGGCTGTGGACGCTGCAGACGTCAATCTTCCCGGAGAACCGGGCCAGCATCGCCCTGCACCAATCCGCCGGGTTCCGCACCCTCGGCGTGCGCGAACGCATCGCCCGCCACCACGGCATCTGGCGCGACACCGTCTTCCTCGAACGCCGCCGAGCCGCCGACCCCGACTAGTGCAGTAGGGCGCGCAACACGCGGGCATTGCCGTCTGGGTTTGGGGCGCAGCCGGTGATGGCCGGGGTGTGCACGAAGGACTCGAGGATGCGCACGACCGTGTAGGCCAGCTCCAAGGGTTCCAGGTCGATGGTGACCCGGCCGGCCGCGATGTCCTCGGAGAGCATCTGCTGGACCAGCTCGATCAGCCGGCGCTGGAACTCGCTGGCGTCGTGGGTGAGCAGCCGGGCGAACATCTCGCCCTCTTCGGACTGCAGCTGCTGGTGGCCGGGGTGGGCAAGCACCTCCCGTGCCCAGCGACCGAGCACCTCGGCGGTGTGGCTGCGCGCCAGTCCCTCCGCGCGGACCTGGTCGCGCAGCCGGGTCAGAGCCCGCTCGGCGCTCACCCACAGCACCTCGACCAGCAGCTGCTCCCGGGTACCGACCCAGCGGTGCAGCGTGACCCGGCTGACGCCGAGCTCGGCGGCCAGCGCCTGGATGTCCAGCCGACGGCCCTGGTCGAACCAGCGTCGCGCGGTGGCCAGCGCGTCCAGCGGGGTGGCCTTGGCGGGAGCCCGAGTGCCGGTGAGTTGCCGTTGCAGCGGGGTCCGCGCATCGCCCGTCGCGGACCCCTCGCGGCTCATGGCTGTGACGGTAGCCCGGCGACGAAGTCCCCGATTACCCGGGCGATCTCGGCCGGACGCTCCTGGGGAACCAGGTGCCCCTCACCGTTGAGCCACAGCGCCCGGCCGTTCGGGAACCTGCGGGCACCGGCGAGCTGCAGGTCGGGGGACACCGACTTGTCCTCGCCGGGGATGACGAACAACCACGGCTGAGTCAGCTTCGGCAACAGCTCTTCGGACTCGTCGAGGAACAGCTCGACCTCGCCGATGCTCTTCAGCGCCTCCAGTGGCGCCAACGCCGCTTCCCGCCCCGCTGCTTCGATCATCGCCTGCTGACCGGGGTGGGCGGTGAGCTGGCCGAGCACCGCCGCGAATGCCGCCGGGTCACCCTGCATCGCCGACAGCGCCGAGGTGAATTCCAATAGCTCCGGCGGGTTGCCATTCACCGGCACCCCGGCCAGGCCGATCGCGGCGCGCACCAGCCCGGGGTGACGCGCGGCCAGTCGCATGCCGACCGCGCTGCCCGTGGAGTGGCCGATGTACACCACGTCGGAGACCCCGAGCTCGTGCAGCAGCGCGGCGATGTCGTCCGCGATCTCGGCCAGCGTGACACCCTCGGTGACCCCCGCCGAGCGGCCGTGGCCCCGGAAGTCCACCGCGATCGACCGGTAGTCGGGCAGCCGGTCGATCACCTCGGCGTAAAGCCGCGAGGACCCCAAGAACCCGTGCCCCCACACCAGCACTGGCTCACCGGCGCCCCGGTCCTGGTAGTAAATCTCCGCACCCTCACGCACCACCGACGGCACCGCTACCTCCTGGTTGTTCGGTCTGCCTCGTCCAGATCCCCACGACGACGATACACATGGCTGCCTATGTTTCATGCCGTAACGGATAGCTATGAACGTTGCATCCGTAGGTTGAGGCCGGCCGCGCTGTGTGGAACTCGGTGAGTTGCGGTGGTGGTCAGGTGCGGACCGTATCCGCGAGCCCGGAACTCCGTGGCAAGCACTAGTTCTTGGACCACGTAGGCGGGAAGGCCGAGGGTTTCGTCGCTGCTGGTGGTCGCGGCGACGTAGCCAGCCCATGTGCCGCTGACCCTGACGTCGAAGAGCAGGCCGGCGGCCAGGGTTTCGGTCAAGTCGTCGCTGCTTTGTAGCGCGGCCTGCTGGGCATGGCTCGGATCAGAGTGTCGAACGGCGGCGTAGGCCTCCTGCGCCCTCGGGTAGTTCTCAAGTGACTGGGCCGGGGTGAAGGTCAGCTCGGGCGGGAGGCTGAGGCCGTCGGGGGCGCGGAGAGACGCGAGCCGCGCGGCCATGAACCGCTTATCCGGGTCGCTGTGGGGGATCGCTCCGTGTCGCTCGGCGCTCCACAGTCGCAGATATCGCGGCCGGAGCGGACCGTAGAGATTTTGCGCCGCGTGAGCGAGAGCGGGTACGTCGTTGCCGGTCAGGGGACGACTCAGCGGAGGGTTGACGAGCTACGGCCGATGGTGCCCGGCCGGGCCATCCAATAACGTGTGGGACTGCTCCGACCGCGTGGAGGTGCCGGATGCGCGGAAGCGAGATGCGGCTGGACGGAGGTCAGTCCGTCCGGGTTGAGGTGGTGCACGAGAGCGAACGCTCGCGCGTGGTTCGTCTGTTCATGGCAGGGTCCGCCGTTGTCCGCAAGGAGCCGCTGGGGCCTGATGCGCAGCAGCGGCTGCGGCATGAGATCGCGATGCTGGAGGTGCTGCACGGTATCCAGGGGACCGCGCAGTTGCTCGATGAGCCGCGATTTCCGGGGTCGATCGTGCTGGAAGACGCGGGGGACACGCCCCTGGCGGGGATGGCCAAGCCGCTGGTTATCGAGGACCTGATCGGGCTTGGGTTGGAGTTGGCCCGGGCGGTGGCCGGCATGCACAGCCGGGGAGTGATGCACCGCGACATCACTCCCGCGAACATCGTCATCTCCCGCGACGGGGCCCTGTGCCTGGTGGATTTCGGGTTGGCGACGTCATTCGGCGAGATCCGTCCGGAGTTCACCCACCCCACGCAAATTCTCGGGACGCTCGCCTACCTGGCACCGGAGCAGACCGGGCGCACCGGGCGATCGGTGGATCAGCGTGCCGACCTGTACGCGTTGGGTGCGACGTTGTATGAGCTGGCCACCGGAGAGCCGCCGTTCGGAACGGGGGACCCGCTGCAGCTCACCCACGATCATCTGGCCCGGACACCCGCGCCGCCGGTTCAGCTGAACCCGGCGGTCCCACAGCCGTTGTCCGACATCATCATTCATCTGTTGGAAAAGGAACCCGACAACCGCTACCAAACCGCACAGGGCGTGGTCTACGACCTGGAACGGGTGGGCGATGCGCCGGCGCAGGGTGTGCTGCGGGTCGGCGAGCATGATGTTCCGCTGCGGTTGGTGCCGCCGTCGCGACTGGTGGGACGTGATGACGAGGTGGCCGCGCTGCATGCGGCGCTACGGGCTGCGCTGGCGGGCCGGCGCCGTGGAGTACTGGTCGGCGGCGCGCCGGGAGTGGGCAAGACGGCGTTGGTCGATGCGCTGAGGCCAGTAGTCACGAGCCGGGATGGCTGGTTTGTGGCCGGCAAGTTCGACCAGTATCGCCGGGATCTGGAATTTGACGCGGTCAATCAGGCGTTTCGCGCGCTGGGTCGACTGTTGCTGGCCGAACCCGATGACGAGCTGGCCGAGCTGCGCGGGCGGATCCTGGACGCGGTCGGACCTAACGCGGGTCTATTGGCTGCGATGGTGCCGGAGTTCGCGGCGCTGTCGGGGGTGCCTCGGGATGCCGGGGATCCATTGACTGCGCAGGTGCGGGCGCAGCGGGTCGCAGTGACGGTGTTGCGGGAGGTCGCCTCGCCGAAGCGGCCGGTGGTGGTGTTCGTCGACGACCTGCAGTGGGCGGGGCGCACCCCGCTGGGCGTGGTCGACCTTGTGCTGAGCGACGAGCCGATCAAGGGCCTGTTGCTGGTCGCCGCGTACCGCGACACCGAGCTGGATGCGGCGCATCCGCTGACGGCGCCGCTGTCCCGCTGGCGGGATCAGGTCGACGTGCAACACCTGCGGCTGGACAACCTGGCAGTGTCGAGCCTGGTCACCATGGTGGCGGAGATGCTGCACGTGGAGCCGGCCACCGCGGTTGACCTGGTCGAGATCATTTATCCGCATGTCTCCGGTAATCCGTACGAGACGGTGGGGCTGCTCAACGCGCTGCGCGGCGAGGGGGTGTTGACCGCGACGGCGGCCGGGTGGCGCTGGGATGAGCCCGCCGTGCGCGCCCACCTGGGCCAATCGCACATCGACGCGATGGTGGCCGCGCGCGTCGAGGCGATGCCGGCGACGACTCGAGAGCTGGTGGAGGCGATGGCGTGTCTGGGCGGGCGCGCCGAGCTGAGCCTGCTGGCGATCGCCAACGACGCACCAGCGGGCTTGGAACACAGCCTGGCGCCGGCCTTCGATGAGGGTCTGATGGTGACCGAGCCCGGCGCGCGTGAGGCGGTGCGGTTTCGCCACGACCGCATCCGCGAGGCGGTCTTGGCCGCGGTGGACCCGCAGCGGCGACGCGGCCTGCAGCTGGCGATGGCGCGCCGGCTGGCGGTTGTACCGGAGTTGTTCGCGGTCGCCGCCGAGCAGTACCTCCCGGTGCTCGACGCGATCGACGATGCCGCGGAGCGGCAGGTGGTGGTCGGGCTGTTGCGGCGCAGCGCCGAGCAGGCTGCGTTGACCGGCGACCACGCGCTGGTGGAGGCGCTGCTGGCGGCGGCGGTGCGGCTCATCGCCCCGGGCGAGACAGCGACGCTGATCGAGGTGCACACCGGCCGCCACGCCGCCCTGTTCAGCATCGGGCGCCTGGAGGAGGCCGACGAGGAATACCGCACCATCGAGCGCCTGGCGACCACGGCGTTGGAGCGCGCGGACGCGACGTCCGTGCAGGTGCGCAGCCTGACCCACCGGAACCGTTTCGCGGAGGCGATCGGCCTGGGCATGGAGTCGCTGCGTGAGCTCGGCATCGCCGTCCCGACCGCGGACCGACTCGCCGCCGAGCTGGACCACCAGTTCGACCATCTGTACCGGTGGCTGGATGACACCGACGCCGCCGATGACCTGACTCGGCCCGAGATCACCGACCCCACGCTGCTCGCCGTGACCCGTCTTATCTATCCGATCGGAACGGCGGCCTACTTCGTCGCGGACCTCACCACGATGGCCTGGCTGGAGTTCGAGGCGCTGCGTATCTGGCGCGAGCACGGCCCGGGCCGCACCCTGCTCGGGCCGGCCAGCTACGCCGCCTACGTGGCCGTGGCGCTGCGCGACGACTACGCCGCCAGCTACCAGGTGTTGCGGCGGATCGTGGCGCTGGGTGAGGCCCGCGGCTACGAGCCCGAAACCTCCCAGGCGCGCTGGGTTTTCGCTGATCTGGCCTGCTGGTTCGAGCCGCTCGAAAACATAATCCACGCGGGTCGGCGGGCCCGCGAGGGCCTGATCGCGGGGGGCGACCTGGCCAGCGCCGGCTACGTCTACTTCGAGACCGCCTATTACCCGCTGGACGCCGCGCCATCGTTGGACACCTTCGTCGCCGAAATGGAGGCGGGGCTGGCCTTTGCGCGCCGGACCGGCAACGAACAGACCGGCCAGGTGCTCGAAAGCAACCGGTGGCTGACAGAGGTGCTGCGCGGCGAGGCGTCCACCGCAACCGGTGAGGCGGTCCCCGTCGACAGGTACGCCGACAACCCGGTGGCGCTTCTTTACGCGCATCTCAGCCGGGCGATCGCCGCCGTCATCTTGGGCGATCCGGTCGGCCTGGAACGGCACAGCGCGGCGGCGATGCCGCTGCTGGCGGCTGTGCCGGGCCTGTACCCGATCGCCGTGGCCCGGCTGCTGCGCGGGCTGGCCCTGGCCGGGCAGGCCCGCACCAGTGATGGTGACCAGCACAGCGCTCTGCTGTTCGAGCTGGACGAGGTGACGCGGTGGCTGGCCGCCCGCGCCGCGGACGCCCCGGACAATTTCCGGCACCTCGTGCGGTTACTCGAGGCGGAGCGCGCCTGGGCGGTCGGCGAGTTCCGCGCCGCGGTGTTGGCCTTCGACGCCGCACGGCGCGAGGCACCCGGGCGCCAGCGCCCCTGGCATCAGGCCCTGATCACCGAACGGGCGGCCCGCTTCTATCTCGCCCACGGCGTCGAGGCGGTCGGCCATGGTCTGCTGGCCCAAGCCCGCCAGGACTACCTGGCCTGGGGCGCCACCGCCAAAGTCGCCCAACTGGACTGGGCCTACCCCACCCTGCACCCTCGACCCGATCAGACTGACTCTGTTCCTCGCGGCTCGGCCGTCACGACAGGAACGATCGACCTGCTCGGCATTCTGTCCGCGTCGCAGGTACTGAGCTCGCAGACCAGTATCGAGGCGCTGCATGCCCGGGTGGTGGAGGTACTGCGCGCAATGACAGGCGCCACCGGCGTGCAGCTCCTGATGTGGAACGAGGTCCAGCAACACTGGTCGCTGCCCGCACCCGGAGGTGGCGCCGCCCCGCTCACCGCCGACCGCGAACGCGCGGTGCCGATGTCGGTGCTGCGCTACGCCCAACGGATCGGCGAACCGCTGGTGGTGGCCGACGCCACCGTGGACGACCGCTTCGCCCGCGACCCGTACTTCACCGACGTTGACTGCTGTTCGCTGCTGGCCCTACCCATCCGGGGCCGCGGCAGCCTGCAAGCGGTGCTGCTGCTGGAAAACCGGCTCATCCGCGACGCGTTCACCGCCGAGCGGCTCGACGCGGTCAAACTCATCGCCGGCCAACTCACCGTGTCCCTCGACAACGCCCAGCTCTACGCCCAGTATCGCCGGATCGCCGACGAGCAGGCGGCGTTGCGGCGGGTGGCGACGCTGGTCGCGGAAGGGAGCTCGCCCACCACCGTTTTCGAGGCCGTGGCCGCGGAGATGGAGCGGCTGCTGGACGCCGACAGGGTCACCCTCGGCCGGTACGAGCCCGGCGACGAGGTCGCCCTCGTTGCCCATCGCCGCGGGCCGGAGGCGCACAGCATGCCGCCGGGCACGCGGATCAGCCACGAGGGCGAGAACGTCACGACCGTCGTGCGGCGCACCGAGCGGCCTGCCCGCATCGACCATTCCCTGGCTGTGCGCGGCGTCATCGCCGACATCACCCGAGGCCGAGGAGTCCGCGCCGACATCGGAGCGCCGATCGTGGTGGAGGGCCGGCTCTGGGGCGTGATCAGCGCGGCCTGGACCGGCGAGGAACTTCCTCCGGCCGGCATCGAAGACCGGATGGCGCAGTTCGCCCAGCTGCTCGGCACCGCGATCGCGAACGCCGACAGCCGCACCCAGCTCACCGCCTCGCGGGCGCGTCTGCTCGAGGCCGGGGACGAGGCCCGCCGCCGGGTGGCGCGGGATGTGCACGATGGCGCGCAGCAGCGGCTGGTGCAGATCACCCTGATGCTGAAGGCCGCTCGGCAAGCGCTCGCAGCGAACGACGGAACGGCGGAAACGCTCATCGGCGACGCGTTCGAACAGGTCGAGCAGGCCAACGTGGAGGTGCGCGAGCTGGCCCATGGAATCCTCCCCGGAGTCCTCACGAGTGGCGGCCTGAAGGCCGGTCTCAAGGCGCTCGCGAGGCGGCTCGATCTACCGGTTCAAGTCGATATTCCGGCCGAGAGGTTCGCGCCGGGGATCGAGGCGAATGCGTACTTCATTGTGGCCGAGGCGCTCACGAACGTCGTCAAGCACGCGCAGGCCACGCGCGCCGAGGTAACGGCGTCTGTAGCGGACGGGACGCTGCGAGTCGAGGTTCGCGACGACGGAGTGGGGGGTGCCGATCCGGGAGGTCACGGGCTGGTGGGGATCGCCGATCGGGCGACTGCGCTCGGAGGGCGGCTCGACATCGAAAGTCCGCCCGGCCGCGGCACGTTCGTCGCCGCAACACTGCCACTCGCACACGCGTCCCCCTGAACGAACGCGGTGTGGTTCCACCACACCACGACCGGACAGCCACTGACCAGCCCACGGAGGTAGTTCCGTCGTACCCGGCCATCTCGTCCGCGAGGGTGTCGGTCAGGTGCCGACGTAGGCCGCGAGGTGCTCTCCGGTGAGGGTGGAACGGGCGGCGACGAGGTCGGCGGGTGTGCCCTCGAAGACGATCCGGCCGCCGTCATGGCCGGCGCCGGGTCCGAGGTCGACGATCCAGTCGGCGTGCGCCATGACCGCCTGGTGGTGCTCGATGACAATGACCGACTTGCCGGAGTCGACGATCCGGTCGAGCAGGCCGAGCAGCTGCTCGACGTCGGCGAGGTGCAGGCCGGTGGTCGGCTCGTCGAGGACGTAGACCGGGGAATCGGCACGGCCCTTCTCGGCCATCCGGGTGGCCAGCTTGAGCCGCTGCCGCTCGCCGCCGGACAGCGTCGTGAGCGGCTGGCCGAGGCTGAGGTAGCCGAGCCCGACATCAACAAGCCGAGCCAGGATGGCGTGCGCGGCCGGCGTGCGCGCCTCGCCGGCGCCGAAGAACGCCTCGGCCTCGGTCACCGACATCGCGAGAACCTCGCTGATGTCACGGCCGCCGAGGTGGTAATCCAGCACCGATGCCTGGAACCGCTTCCCCTCGCACTCCTCGCAGATGGTGGCGACGCCGGCCATCATCGCCAGGTCGGTGTAGATGACGCCGGCACCGTTGCAGGTGGGGCAGGCGCCCTCGGAGTTGGCGCTGAACAGCGCCGGCTTCACGCCGTTGGCCTTCGCTAACGCCTTGCGGATCGGGTCGAGCAGCCCGGTGTACGTCGCCGGGTTGCTCCGTCGCGAGCCGCGGATCGCGCCCTGGTCGATCGACACCACACCCGCGCCGGCAGGGATCGACCCGTGCACGAGCGAGCTCTTGCCGGAGCCGGCAACACCGGTGATGACGACCAGCAACCCGAGCGGGATGTCGACATCGACGTCGCGCAGGTTGTTCGCCGTCGCGCCGCGGATCTCTAGCGTGCCGGTGGGCGTCCGCACCGTCTCCTTGAGGGCAGCCCGGTCGTCGAAATGGCGGCCGGTGATAGTGCCACTGGCCCGCAGTCCCTCGACGGTGCCCTCGAAGCAGACTGTGCCGCCCGCCGTGCCGGCGCCTGGGCCGAGGTCGACGACGTGGTCGGCGATCGTGATCGTCTCCGGCTTGTGCTCCACGACGAGCACCGTGTTGCCCTTGTCCCGCAGCCGCAGCAGCAGATCGTTCATCCGCTGGATGTCATGGGGGTGCAGGCCGATGGTGGGCTCGTCGAAGACGTAGGTGGTGTCGGTGAGCGAGGAGCCGAGGTGACGGATCATCTTGACGCGCTGTGCTTCGCCGCCCGACAGCGTGCCCGCCGGCCGGGCGAGCGAAAGGTAGCCCAGTCCGATCTCCACGAACGAGTCGAGGGTGTGTCGCAGGGTCGTGAGCAGCGGCGCCACCGGCGGCTCATCGAGGTCGCTCACCCAGGCGGCGAGGTCGCTGATCTGCATCGCGCAGGCGTCGGCGATGTTGATCCCGTTGATCTTCGACGACCGGGCCGCCTCGGACAGCCGGGTGCCGCCGCACTCGGGGCAGGTGGTGAAGGTGGCCGCCCGCTCGACGAAGGCGCGGATGTGCGGCTGCAGCGCGTCGACATCCTTGGACAGGTACGACTTCTGGATCTGCGGGATCAGGCCCAGGTAAGTCAGGTTGACCCCGTCGACCTTGATCTTGGTTGCTTCCTTGTGGAGGAGGTCGTTGAGCTCCTTCTTGGTGAACTTCGCGATCGGTTTGTCCGGGTCGAACCAGCCGCAGCCGCGGTAGATGCGGCCGTACCAGCCCTCCATGCTGTAGCCGGGGATCGTGATTGCGCCCTCGTTGAGCGACTTGCTCCCGTCGTAGAGCGCGGACACGTCGATGTCGTTGACCGAGCCCCGGCCCTCGCAGCGCGGACACATGCCGCCGGTGATGCTGAAGCTGCGCCGCTCCTTCACGGTCGTCCCGCCGCGCTCGATCGTCACCGCGCCCGCTCCACTGATCGAGGCGACGTTGAAGGAGAACGCCTGGGGCGAGCCGATGTGCGGCTGCCCGAGCCGGCTGAAGAGGATGCGCAGCATCGCGTTTGCGTCGGTGGCGGTGCCGACCGTGGAGCGGGGATCGGCGCCCATCCGCTGCTGGTCGACGATGATCGCGGTCGTCAGCCCGTCGAGGACGTCGACCTCGGGTCGCGCCAGCGTCGGCATGAAACCCTGCACGAAGGCGCTGTAGGTCTCGTTGATCATCCGCTGCGACTCCGCGGCGATCGTGTGGAAAACCAGCGAGCTCTTGCCCGAGCCGGAGACGCCGGTGAACACCGTCAGCCGGCGCTTCGGGAGCTCGACGCTGACGTCCTTGAGGTTGTTCACGCGCGCGCCGTGCACGCGGATCAGATCGTGGCTGTCGGCAACGTGCAGCGCAGGCGACTGCGTGTCC
>DATHIT010000741.1:0-3229 GCA_035489915.1 Pseudonocardia sp.
GGCACGTGCAGCAGGTTGCGGGACTGGTGGTACATGGTCATCAGGATCTCGTACGCGGTGTCCAGCCCGATCAGGTCGAGCAGCGCGAGCGGGCCCATCGGGTAGCCGCAGCCGAACCGCATGGACGCGTCGATGTCCTCCCGGCTGGCGTAGCGCTCCTCGAACATTTTCGCCGCGTGGTTGAGGTAGCCGAACAGCAGCGCGTTGGCAATGAACCCGGCCCGGTCCCCGATCACCACCGGGACCTTGCCGACCTTGCGGGCGAACGCGGCCATGTCGTCGAGCGCATCCTGCTCAGTGACCACGGTGCGCACCAGCTCGACCAGCTGCTGCACCGGCGCCGGGTTGAAGAAGTGCATGCCGACCACGCGGCCGGGACGGCCGGTGCGCACGGCCAGCTCGGTAACCGAGAGCGACGAGGTGTTGGAGGCCAGCACCACGTCCGGCCGGCAGATCTTGTCCACCTGGGCGAAAATCCCCGCCTTGAGGTCCAGCCGCTCGGGGACCGCCTCGATCACCAGGTCGACATCCGCGAGGTCGTGCAGGTCGGTGGTCAAGGTAATCCGGTCCAGCAGCGCCTTGGCTTCGTCCTCCGTGAGCTTGCCCCGCGCCAGCGCCCGGGAGGTGGAGCTCTCCAGGTGCCCGCGCGCTCGGACCAGACCGGCCTCGTCCTGCTCGACGCCGAATACGCGCAGGCCGCTACGGGCGAAGACCTCCGCTATGCCGGCACCCATCGTGCCCAGGCCGACCACGCCGACGGCCTCGAACTCACGTGCCACGCCGCTACCTCCCTGATTCCGGGGCTGCGCCGCACGCGCGCCCACGGGTCAATGCCGCGATCCTGCCATCCCCGGACCAGCCCGGGGCGGTGATCTGTGTGTGGTTCACCACCGGGAGCCGTGCGTACCAGCCAGCCGGCCGCTAACGCCCGTACAGCGCCCGGACCAGCTTCATCATCCGGCCCATCGTCCGGGCGCCCCGGGAGAACGTCATCACCGCGAGCGGCGGGGCGAACCGCTGCCGGGTCACCGCCTGAGCCCGGGTGAACTCGCGCAACCCGTCCTCGCCGTGGATCCGCCCGAAGCCGGAATCGCCAACCCCACCGAACGGCAGCGCGGGTACGCCGGCGAAGGTGATCACACCGTTGACCGCGACCATGCCGCAGCGCAGCCGGGCGGCGATCTCCTCGCCGCGTTTGGCGGAGAACACCGAGGCACCCAGCCCGTACGCGGTGGCGTTCGCCCGAGTGATCGCCTCTTCGGTGTCGGCCACCCGATTCACCGTGAGTAGCGGGCCGAAGGTCTCCTGGGTGATCGCGGTGGAGTCCTCCGGCACGTCGGTGAGCACGATCGGGTCGATGTACGGCGGTCGCACCGAGGCGGTGCCGCCGACCAGGGCTCGCGCCCCTTTGTCCAGTGCATCACGCAGCTGGCCGGCCACTACATCGATCTGCGCCGGCATGGTCATCGGGCCGAAGTCGGCGGTGGGTTCGCCGCCGGTGCGGACCGCGTGCGCCTTGGCCACCACCCGACGCAGGAACTCCTCGGCCACCGGCTCCACCACGTACACCCGCTCCACGCCCACGCAGGTCTGGCCGGCGTTGGACATGCCGCCCCAGACCGCCGCGTCCGCCGCCGCGTCCAGGTCGGCGTCGGCGTCCACGATCAGCGGGTCCTTGCCGCCGCACTCGATCAGCACCGGGGTCAGGTTCTCCGCGCACGCCGCCATCACCCGCTTACCGGTCGCGGTGGAGCCGGTGAAGGCGAGCTTGCCCACGCCGGAGCGGCACAGCGCGGCCCCGGTCTCGCCGAACCCGGTCACCACCTGCAGTACCGGCTGGTCGTGTCCGGCGGCGGCGAGCACCTCGACGAACGTCTCGGCCAGCGCGTGCCCGACGCCCGGGGTGAACTCGCTGGGCTTGAACACCACGGCGTTGCCGGCGGCCAGCGCGTAGGCGATCGAGCCCATCGGGGTGAACACCGGGTAGTTCCACGGCCCGATCACCCCGACCACGCCGAACGGCGGGTACGCCAGGGTGGCGCTCTGGTTGCTCATCAGCAGCCCCGCGCTCACCTTCCGCCGGCCCAGCACGCCTTGCGCATGACGTGCCGCCCAGGCCAGGTGGTCCACCGCCAGCACGAGCTCCAGGCGGGCGTCGTCGGCCGGCTTCCCGGTCTCGGCGGTGACCACCTCGGCGATCCGGTCGATCCGCTCGACCAGCATCTTCCGCCAGGCACCCAGCAGCGTGCGGCGCCCGGCAAAGCCCAGCCCGGCCCACCAGTGCGCGGCCGCCGCCGCCCGGGCGACCGCCGCGTTCACCTGGCCGGCGTCGTGCACCGGGTAGGTCCCGACCACCGCTCCGGTGCGCGGGTCGAGCGAGGTGAACTCGGCGCCGGGGGTGCCGCCGACGGCGTCCGAACCACCGGTGGCTCCAGGCTCGGCGGATGTCCCGGTCTGCGTCATCGTCGACCTCCATGGGCGCGCGGCGATAGCGGTTCCGGCGAGCCTACGTGACAGCGACGCTGGCACGCTCGCCGAACCCGGGCCGGCGGGTCAGAAGAGGCGGAGGTCGTGGCGTTCGGCGCCGCGCAGCGCGTCGTAGTCGACCACCACGCAGCGGATTCCCCGGTCCACCGCCAGGGTGCGGGCCTGTGGCTTGATCTGCTGCGCGGCGAACACCCCGGTGACCGGAGAGAGCAGCGGATCGCGGCCGAGCAGCTCCAGGTACCGGGTCAGCTGCTCGACCCCGTCGATCTCGCCGCGCCGCTTCACCTCGACGGCCACCGTGCCGCCGGCCGGATCCCGGCAGAGCAGGTCGACCGGCCCGATGGCGGTCGGGTACTCGCGGCGGATCAGCGTGAACCCCTCGCCGATGGTCCCGGGGTGCTCGGCGAGCAGCTCCTGCAGGTGTGCTTCCACACCGTCCTTGACCAGGCCGGGATCCACCCCGAGCTGGTGCGACGAGTCGTGCAGCAGCTCCTCGATGGTGATCACCAGTGACTCGTCGGCCTTGTTCCGGACGGTCCACACACCCGGCTGCTCCTCCAGCCAGCAGGGCGGGCTCATCCAGTTCAACGGCTTGTAGGCCCGGTCGTCGGCGTGCACGCTGACCGAGCCGTCCGCCTTGACCAGCAGTAACCGGGGCGCCATGGGCAGGTGAGCGGTGAGCCGCCCCACGTAGTCCACCTGGCAGCGAGCGATGACAAGTCGCACCGGGCAACGCTATACC
>DATHIT010000742.1:0-2627 GCA_035489915.1 Pseudonocardia sp.
GTCGGCGAGCACGATTTTCCTGTCCGGCTGCTACCGCCGTCGCGGTTGGTCGAACGCGACGACGAGGTGGCGGCGCTGCAGGCGGCGTTCGATGACGCGCTGGCGGGCCGGCGTCGTGGGGTGCTGGTCAGCGGGGCGCCCGGGGTCGGTAAGACGGCGTTGGTCGACGAGCTTAGGCCGGTGGTGACCGGCAGTGACGGGTGGTTCGTCGCGGGCAAGTTCGACCAGTATCGGCGGGACCTGGAGTTCGACGCGGTCCATCAGGCGCTTCGCGGGTTGGGCCGACTGTTGCTGGCCGAGCCGGAGGATGCGCTGGCGCAGCTACGCGAGCGGATCTTGCGCGCGGTCGGCCCCAACGCAGGTCTCCTGACCGCGATGCTGCCGGAGTTCGCGGCGCTCCTGGCGGTGCCACCCGATCCGGGCGATCCACTGACCGCGCAGGTGCGGACACAGCGAGCGACGGTGGATCTGCTGCGCGCGATCGCTTCGCGGGAGCGGCCGGTGGTGTTGTTCGTCGACGACCTGCAGTGGGCTGGACGCACGCCGCTCGCCGTCGTCGACCTCGTGCTGAGCGAGCAGCAGGTGCAAGGACTGCTACTGGCGGGCGCCTACCGTGACGAAGGGCTCAACGCAGCGCATCCACTGGCATCGATGGTGTCGCGGTGGCGACAGCAGGCGGGCCTCCAACAGCTTCGCCTGGAGAACCTGCCGATATCCGGCTCGGTCGCCATGGTTGCCGAGATGCTCCGCGTGGACCGGGCCACGGCGGCGGGCCTGGCCGAGGTGATCAACCCGTACACGTCCGGCAATCCCTACGAGACGGTGGAGTTGCTCAATGCGCTGCGCCGCGATGGCCTGCTGACCGCAACGTCCGCCGGGTGGAGATCGGACGAGTCGGCCGTGCGCTCTCACCTGGACCAGAGCGACGTCGCAGGGATGCTGGCCGCGCGTGTTGATGCCATGCCGCCAATGTCGCGGGGGATGGTGGAGGCGATGGCGAGTCTTGGCGGGCGCGCCGAGCTGAGCCTGCTGCAGACGGCGACCGCTGAGCCGGCGAGCGGCGTGGAACAGATGCTGGCCCCCGCCCTGGACGAGGGCCTCCTGGTCGTGGAACCCGGTGCGCACCAGGCGGTCCGGTTTCGCCACGACCGCACCCGAGAGGTGATCCTTGACCGGCTGGACCCCGGCCGGCGCCACACCCTGCAGCTGACCATGGCGCGCCGCCTCGGCGCGGTGCCGGAATTGTTCGCGGCCGCTGCGGAACAGTACCTGCCGGTGGTCGACGCGGTCCACGATGACGCCGAGCAGCGTCGCGTGGTGGGCCTGCTACGCCGCGCCGCCGGGCAGGCCACGTTGACCGGCGACTACTCCCTGGTGAACGCGCTGCTGGGCGCCGCGCTGCGGCTGATCGGCCCGGACGGCGAGCCGGCCTTGCTCGTCGAAGTGCACACAGGCCGCCACGCCGCCCTGTACGGCATAGGGCGTCTCGACGAGGCGGACGAGGTGTACCGGACCATCGAGGGGCTAAGCACCACGGCGACCCAGCGCGCGAACGCGACCGTGGTGCAGGTGCAAAGCCTGACCCAGCGCAGCCGCCTCGCCGACGCGATCGGCCTTGGCCTGGACTCGCTTCGTGAGCTCGGCATCACCGTCCCTGCCGCGGACCGGCTTCCGATGGAGCTCGACGACCAGTTCGGCCACCTGTACCGGTGGTTGGCGACCCAAGCCGCGGACGATCTGGCCCGCAGCGACATCACCGAACCCCGGCTGATCGCCGCGGCCCGTCTGATCAACGCGGTGCTACCGGCAACCTACTTCGTCGCCGACCACGCGACGCACGCCTGGCTGAGTCTGGAAGCGCTGAGGATCTGGCTCGAGCACGGCCCCGACCCCACCTTGATGGGACCGGCCAGCGCCGCCGCCTTCGCCACGGTGACGATGCGCGGTGACTACGTTGCTGGGTACCGGGCGGTGCGGCGGATCCTGGAGCTGGGCGAGGCCCGCGGCTACGAGCCGGACACCTGCCAGGCCCGGTTCCTTTTCTCGGTCCTGTGTTGCTGGTTCGAGCCCGCCGAAATGACTCTCCAGGCAGGTCGGCAAGCCCGGGACGGACTGATCGCGGGTGGCGACCTGGCAAACGCGGGATACACCTGGCAGTCGATCGTGGCAGCCCTGCTGGACTGCGCGCCGTCGCTGGATTCCTTCGTCGCCGAGGTGGAGGCGGGGCTGACCTTCGCGCGCCGCACCGGCAGCGAACAGAGCGGCCAGTGGCTCGAAACCTACCGGTGGCTGGCCGGCGTGATGCGTGGCGAGTGCGCAGCCGGTGATGCGGTCCCCATAGACACGCACGCCGCCAACCCGCTTGGCCTTCTCTTCGCGCACATCACCCGCGCCATCGCGGCCGCCATCTTCGAGGATCCGTGCGGCCTGGGCCGGCACACCGCGGCAGCGATGCCGCTTCTGCCCGCGGTCTCGGGTCACTACGTGACCGCCGTGGTCCACCTGCTGCGCGGTCTGGCCCTCGCGCTGCAGGCGCGCGTGACCGACGGTGACGAGCGCGGGAGGCTGCTGTCCGAACTCGACGATGTGACCGGTTGGCTGGCTGCCCGCGCCGCGGACGCGCCAAC
>DATHIT010000743.1:0-11429 GCA_035489915.1 Pseudonocardia sp.
CTGATTCGGTTCCTGCAGCAACGTGGACACAACGGCTCCTCGAACGACAGCGACATCTCGGGGTTGTCTGAAGGTGTTATGGCTCTGCGGCGAGCGAGTGGTGACGGGCATGACGCGGGGCGAGCCGCGGGGCGGGGCTCACCCGGCCACGGACACGAGCGCCTTTGTGGACGGGGCGCTGGCCGGGATGAAGGTCGAGTGCAGCAATTGGACGGCGTCGTCCACCAGCGTCGACTCGACCAGCACGGACACCCGCGCGGGTGTGGTGGTGACCAGGCGCGTCTGGATGCCGGCCTCGTCCAGCGCGGCCAGCGCGCGGACCACGATGTCCGGGCGGCGAGCGATGCCCAGGCTCACCAAGCTCACCGAGCCCAGCTCCTCGTCGACCTTCACCGCGGCGCCGACGCCGTCCAGCGCGGCGGCGACCTCGCCGCACTCCACACCCGGCGCGGTGAACCGGAAACCGGCGATATCGGGCACCACCGAGCCCATCGCGATGCCCCGCCCGGCCAGTGCCGTGGCCACCGACGTCATGTCGATGTCCTTGACCGCGTAGAGGCTCTCCT
Source organism: Pseudonocardia sp. (assembly GCA_035489915.1). GTDB lineage: Bacteria > Actinomycetota > Actinomycetes > Mycobacteriales > Pseudonocardiaceae > Pseudonocardia. Next base: position 567 of record DATHIT010000743.1, read on the forward strand.
GGCGGCGGTGCGCGATCCCGGCCACGTCGCGGGTGGCGTTTCCCTCGAAGCCGGCGTGCTCGCGGCGGCGGATCCAGGTGCCCGGCTCGTCGCTGAAGCTGGATCGCAGGTGGATGTCGATGCCGTGGGCCACCGCCAGCTCCACCGACCGGGACTGCATCACGCCGGATCCGGCCTCGGCCATCTCCAGCATCTCCTCGTGCCGGATCGTGGCAAGCGGGCGCGCGTCCGGAACCACCCGTGGATCGGCGGTGAACACCGCCGGGACATCGGTGAAGATCTCGCACTCGGAGGCGCCCAGTGCCGCGGCCATCGCGACCGCCGAGGCATCAGAGCCACCCCGGCCCAGGGTGGTCACGTCGCCCTCGGCCGATACTCCTTGGAAGCCGGTGACCAGCACGATCGAGCCCTGGGCAAGCGCCTGGTGGATGCGGCACGGGCGGATCTCCCGCAACCGTGCGTTGCCGTGACGGTCGTCGGTGTAGATGCCGGCCTGCGGCCCGGTCAGCGACACCGCGTGCCCGCCGAGCTCGGCGATCGCCATCGAGGCGAGCGCGACCGAGATCGACTCGCCGACCGACAACAGGGCGTCCAGCTCACGCAGCGGCGGCCGCGCGGACATCTGGTAGGCCATCGCGGACAGCTCATCGGTCGACTTGCCCATCGCGGACAGCACCGCGACGACGCCCCGACCGGACCGGCTCGCGGCCACCATCCGCCCGGCGACCACGCGCAGCCGCTCGTGATCCGCGACGGACGTCCCGCCGAACTTCCACACCAGCGGCGGGATCGAGCTTTTCACCAACGTCAGCGGCTTCCCGCTGTCCCCGCTGGCCGCGTTCCCCCTGGTGGTACTCATTTAACTTGTCCTCCTACGACTCTTCCGCTCGGGCGTCACCTGGACGCGGCCGACCGATCACGACAGCGAAGATTGGTTTTGTGCTCTCAGCGACACCACGGGCGGGCGCTCGTGCTCGCGTTCGACGACGTACGGGGCGCCAACAGGACGTGGTCGGCGCGGCACCGATCGCTCGCTACGGTGCCGGGGCGGTGCAGGACGTGCAGATGCCTCGGAAGATCACCTGGGCTTCTTCGACCACGCCCACCTCGGTGCCGGGAGTCAGGCAGGGGCGGGATCCGACCAGGCACTCCACGTCGAAGACCTGGTGGCAGGAGCGGCACACGAAGTGGTGGTGCCACTCCCGCCCGGCCTCGTAGAGCACCGGTCCCGGCCCGGCGTCGGCGGTCAGCGCGAGCCCGGCCCCAACCAGCGAGGTGAGCACGTTGTAGACGCTGGACCGGGGCAACCGGCGCCCCTCGGCGGCCAGCCGGTCGCGCACCTCGTCGGCGAAGCGGTGGTCACCGAGGTCCTCCAGGGCGGCGAGGACATCGATCCTCGGCCCGGTGGCCCGCAGCCCGTGCTCGCGCAGCCGCCGGCTCAGCTCTGCTGTGCGCTGAACATCCATCGCTGCTTCTCCAGGCCGGCCAGGACGCTGATCAGCAGGTCCTGGGTGACCAGGTCAAGCTCGCCGAGGCGCTCCACCCGGGGCCGCACCCGCTCGGTGATCGTGGTGAGTGAGTTGACCACCAGCTCGACGACGCGGCTGTCGCTGACCTGGGCCGCCGGCACCTCGGACAGCGGGCTCTCCTTGGCCACCGTGGCCACCCGGCCGTCCGGCGCGTACCCGATGGTGACGGCCCGCTCGGCGACGACGTCGGCGGAGGCGCGGGCCTCGGCGGTCAACCCGTCGAGCTGCTCGTGCAGGGACAGGAAGTGCCGGCCGGTCACGTTCCAGTGCAGCTGCTTGGTCTGCAGGGACAGGTCGGTCAGCTCGATCAGGGTGTCTTGCAGGTCGATACCGATGCGCTCGATGTCCATGACGACCTCCTCATGTGTACCGCTTGTCTGGACTCTGTCCATTCTTACTCGTCTGGACTGAGTCCAGATAACAGGAACTGAGGTCTCGTCAGGTCCGGCCGGCGGCCGGGGCAACTGGTCGCGCGCGGCGGGTTCAGCGGACGGCAGGTCAGAGCCGCTCGGCGAAGCGCCTGTCCACCCCGCGGGTGTCGTCGGCGGTCTCAGCGGGCCCCGGGCCCGGCCGGCGATGGTGTGCCAGGGTGGACGGGTAGGCCAACACTTAGCGAGGGGACTTCATGGAGTACCGCCAGCTCGGTCGATCCGGGCTCCGGGTGTCCACGTTGACCATGGGCACCGCCACGTTCGGCGGCAGCGGGGCGCTCGCCGTCTGGGGCGATACCGACGTGGCCGGGGCGCGTCGGCAGATCGACATGTGCCTGGACGCCGGGGTGAACCTGCTGGACACAGCGAATGTGTATTCCACCGGGCTGTCCGAGGAGATCGTCGGCAAGGCCATCGAGGGCCGGCGTGACCAGCTGCTGCTGTCCACCAAGGTCCGCATGCCGATGGGCCCAGGTCCGAACGACGCGGGCCTGTCCCGCCACCACATTCGGACTCAGGTCGAGGCGAGCCTGCGTCGGCTCGGCGTGGAGCACATCGACATCTACCACGTGCACGAGTGGGACGGGCAGACGCCGCTCGAGGAGACCCTCGAAGCGCTGGACACCCTGGTCCGCAGCGGCAAGGTGCGCTACCTCGGGGTGTCGAATTACTCCGGCTGGCAGCTGATGAAGGCGCTCGCTGTGTCTGACGCGCGCGGTTACCAGCGCTTTGTCAGCAACCAGATCTACTACTCCCTGGAGAGTAGGGACGCGGAGTACGAACAGGTGCCGCTCTCGCTCGACCAGGGCCTTGGGGTGATGGTGTGGAGCCCGCTGGCCGGCGGGCTGCTGTCCGGCAAGTACCGGCGCGGTCAACAGCCCACCGAGGGCCGGCACCTCGGCGAGTGGGACGAGCCGCCGCTGCGGGACCGGGAGAAGCTCTACGACACCATCGAGGTCATCGTCAAGATCGCCGAGGGGCACGGCGTCTCCGCCGCACAGGTGTCGCTGGCCTACCTGCTGGCCAAGCCCTCGGTGAGCACCCTGGTGATCGGAGCGCGTCGCGACGCACAGTTGGCGGACAACCTCGAGGCCGCCGAGCTGCGCCTCGGGCAGGACGAGATCGACGAGCTGGACCAGGTCAGCGCGCCTGAGATGATCTACCCGCACTGGCACCAGGCCCGTACCGCGTCCGACCGGCTCGGCGCCGCCGACTTGGCGCTGCACGCACCAAACCGCGGCGTCTAGTACTCCATCCGGCACGCCTCGTGATCGATGTCCGCCCCTTGGCGGGTCGTGACGGCGTGGGGGCGGCGCCTGATCGCGACGCTGGGGAGGGCCACGCGGGGCGTGCGCGACGCTGGGGCTGAGCCCAGACACTCCGAGGTAGGTGGTTGCCGTGCCCTGCGAGTATCCGGGCGCGGATTGGGTGCCGCGCTGTGGCGCGCGCCGGGCGCCGACCCGTTTGTCGGGCTCGTCGCGGGTTGACCGAGCGGCGTGGCGCTCAGGGGCGACGTCGGGCAATAACTCCTCGAGTTCAAGCACTGGGCGTGGAGCCGCGCTTTCTGACTGATTCGGAACTTTGTTGATCCTTCTACCGGCATCGCGGATACCGGCCAGCCGGTAGCGGAAATGGCTGTTGGCCACGACGACTCAGCGCGGCGCGGGCGGCAGTCTGGTTACCGAATCGCCGCGTGCCCCAACGCGGTGGACCGAGCCATTAAGGAAGGCGAGATGACACTGCCAGTAAGCGAAGGCAGCGCGATCTCCGCCACCACGACCATCACCGCGTTGGGCAGGTCGAGCGCATTCAGCACCTGCGGGGAACCGCGTTCCCGATGACACCGCCGTTGCCTGGGATCTTCGCCGCGCTGGCTCCGATCCTGAACTCCTACGGCTACCTCGCCGTGGGTGGACTGGTGTTCCTCGAGGATTTCGGTGTGCCCGCCCCGGGCGAGGCGATCCTGATCACCGCCGCGGTCTACGCCGGCGCCGGACAGATCAACATCGTGGTCGTCGTTCTGATCGGATTCCTCGCCGCCGTGCTCGGCGACAACGTCGGATTCGCCATCGGCCATTTCGGCGGTCGGGCGCTGATGCTGCGCTTCGGCCGCTACGTGTTGCTCACCGAGGCTCGAGCGGCCAAGGCCGAAGGTTTCTTCACCCGCCACGGCGGCAAAGTCGTCGCCATCGCCCGCTTCATCGAGGGCCTACGCCAAGCCAACGGCCTCGTCGCCGGCATCGCCGGCATGAAATGGCGCCGATTCCTGGCCTTCAACGTTCTCGGCGCCGCGATCTGGGTCGGGCTCTGGAGCGCGGTCGGATACTTCGCCGGAAACCACCTCGAAGCGATCTACAACAACGCACAACGCTACGAGCTCTACCTCCTCGCCACGCTGATCATCGTGGTCGTCGCGCTCACCGCGCGGCACCTACTGCGTCACCGCCGCGGCACCGAACCCGACGACCACCAGCCAGTCCCCACTCGGCGGCGATGAAATTGCGGCCACACCAGTCGCGAGGCCAACGTGCACCCAACGACAAGGGCCAACCGATCGCCACGTTAGTGGTGAGACCAATCGAGCGTCGTACAGTACTTGGCGGTCTGATCGACGAATATCGACACGCGTGCGCGAGGTCCTGCGGGTCAGCCTGACGCTGGATTGACCCGGCGCGCGAACGGTTTGGCCGGGTCGGGCAGCGGGGCGTTGACGGCCAGGTGCACGGTGGGCTCGGTGCCGCCGTTCCAGTTCCGGTGCGGCACGCCGGCAGGGAAGACGATCAGATTGCCCGCTTCGACGGAGTGCTCGGTACCGTCGACCTCGATGCTCATCGTGCCCTGGAGCACGAAGAAGATCTGGTCGCCCTCGTGGGTGTGCAGACCTTGCGGTGATCCGCCTCCGGGGGGCGTCTGGATGTAGGCGATGGAGCAGTGCCGCGCGCCGTTGTCATGGCCGAGCAGCATCTGCGAGTACCGCTCGTCCGGCGCCAGCGCCGCGAACTTCGCCCGATCCACCGGCCGCACTGGGGCGAAGCCCGGCTGGTCGGTGTCGGGCTGGGCGGTTTCCGGCTGGTCGATCATCGAATCCCTTCCGAGGGCTGTTCTGGATCGGGGTGCAGCGAGGCCGTCGACCGAGCAGCAGCCGACTGCCTCACGATGCCGGCCCCGGCGTGCGCCGGTCGGGTGAACAGCCGCTCACGCTCCGGGATGTTAATCGGCACTCGCGGATTCCGCCAGGAATACCTGACTATCTTCAGACTATCTTCAGGACCGCCCTTATCGGCCGGGCGCCGCTGAAAACTAACTGAAGGATCCCTGTCGAGTTGGCACTTTTTTGAGTCCTCCTCAGCTGCGCGGGACGAGTATTGCTGGAAAAGAATTCTGTAAAGGAGTTGTTTCATGGCACGGCCCACGCGAGTAATGATGACCGCCGCCGCCGCGGTGGTCGTGGCCGCGATCGCGGGTGGGGTGGCCTACGCGGCGACCCCGCACAGCACCGCGACCGCGCCGGCCGCCGCGTCCAACGCGGCGACGCCGGCGCCCGCCAGCCCGGCGCCCGCCGTCCCGCTCAGGAGGCTGCTCGCCCACGCCGAATACGGCGAGTTCACCACCGCCGCCGCGACGGGCGGCACCCAGACCCTGGACGTCCAGCGCGGCGTGATCACCGCCGTGGACGCCAACTCGCTGACGGTGCGCTCCACCGCCGGCTACACCGCCACCTACACGATCACCCCGAGCACCACCATCAGGCATCCCGAGGGCTGGCACCACGAGGGCAGGCACCACGAGGGTAGGCGCGCGTCCTTCGGCGCGCCCGAGCAAACGCCCCAGAGTGGACAACCGTCCCAGATTGGGGCAGCCGGGCTGCAACCCAACGAGTCGGTCATGGTGCTGGCTACCAAGACCGCTACCGGGGACACCGCAATGCGGATCGTCCCTGCTCGGAACGTCGCATAGCCGACAGAGGTGGGATCACCACCTCGGCCGAGACGCGCTGGGGCAGGGCAAAAAAGGTGCGACTGGAGGCGCACGCTGCCGGCTTTGTTATTCGAACCGAGCATACGTTTCCGTCCCAGCGCAGAGGCTTCTTCTATTCGCACGCGCCAAATCGATTTTGAAGCGGTACACGACTTTTGGCACCCCACAAGCCGGAGCGCCTCGGCGCTGTTTGAGGCGTCCAACCCTCACCTGCCCGGCGCGGTGCTCTGGATCAGCGTGACGCCCCTCACTACCGCCGCTCAGGGCCACGACACGCGTTCGCTGGCCGCTGACGTGCTGAGCATCGGACAGCTCCGGTAGTCGGAGCGGGGCTTTTACGGCTGGCAGGTACGAACATCTTCCGGCCGACCAGAGTCGCAGATGGGCGGTGGCCGCGACGACATGTGCCCGTCAGTAAGCAATTCTCGCTGTCATGGATGCCGTCACGCCCCAAACAACCACGCGCTCGTCCGTTCCCGTGGATCGGTCGCTGCGCCGACTGCACGGCGCAGCCGTAGTACGGATCCTCTTCGGCCTGCTGTGGGCCATCGACGCTTGGTTGAAGTGGCTCCCCGGCTTCATCCATGGCCAGACCATCATGCACGAGCTCAATCCCCAGGCTGTCTCGACGCCGGTGGTGCACGGCTGGGTCCAGCTCTGGCACGACGTCGCCGGGATGAACCCGGGCATGTTCGCCATGGGCACCGCGGTGATCGAGACCCTGCTCGCGGTGGCCCTGATCTTCGGGATCCTGTCCAACCTCACCTTCATCGTCACCGCCGCGTGGTCCTTCGGCATCTGGACGGCGCCCGAGCACATGCACCTCCCGTGGGGCACGCCCGGGATGACGGACCTCGGACCGTCGATCGGCTACGTCTTGGCCGCGCTCGCGCTGTTCTACGCGGCAGCCGGCGCTACCTGGAGCGTGGACGCCGTGATCCGCCCGCACCTGGGACGCTTCGCCCCACTCGCCGGCTCCGTGCCGGCGTGACAGCAATCCGGGCGGTCCGGGCTCTGTGTTGTCCGCCGGCGGGCGCCCTTCCGAGGCCGGGCAGACCGATCTCATACGACGTTCGGTTTTGAAGCCGCGACGGCCTGTCTACAAAGGACATGGTGACTAGCGGCGGCCAACCGTTGATTGGCCTGTCCGCGAGTTCGTGCGGCACTTAGGCTTGCTCCTCAACCATGAGTCGATCGTTGACATCCGGCGTCGACCGGATCGTCGATTTCTGATCCTCACGGTTGGCGGCTACCCGAGAGGCGAGATATTGCGCCGTGCACGTACACACCGGCGGTTGCGTCCGGCGCGTTAACCAGTACGCCGGAATCCTCGCCGTCGACCGGTGTTGCAGCTAGCCGGTATGCCAAGAGTCATGCCAGTTGGTGGCGCGGATGAGTGTTGACACCACTGACAGCGGGACCAGCCCCGGTAATGATGACAACATAAAGAAAACATAAGACGAAGCTATGGTCGATGAGTTTTTGCCATTGACCCCTATCCAAATTGACCACTATTCCGGCGACGCTGGTCAAAATCCATGAACGTTCCTCTGCAGTTCGTCCACGGTTTTCGTGCACCTCTCCGAACATCTCGCGAAATTGCCAACTTCTGGTTCAAGGAGCTCACGTAGTGGGAGAATCTGTCGAGGTCCTGACAGTCGATGTGTCCCGATCCGCGACCACCCTGGACAGCCACGCCGGCCCGACGACCGGCACCGAGGGGAACCTCGCCGAGGTGCTGGCTGAGATCGTGCATGTCGAACGCGTGTCGGTGGACAGCCACTTCTTCGACGACCTCGGCGCCGACTCGATGGTGATGGCCCGATTCTGCGCACGGGTCAGAAAGCGCCCCGATCTGCCATCGGTGTCGATGAAGGACATCTACCGCAACCCAACGATCAAAAGCCTGGCCACAGCGCTCGCGGTCTCCTCGCCCATCCCTATCGAGTCGCTGGCTCCGGCGCCGGTCGAGGCGGCGAAACCGGCCAGCACGCTGCAGTACGTCCTCTGCGGGGCGCTGCAGTTCCTGATTTTCCTCGGGTATGCCTACCTCGCCGGAGTCATCCTGGAACGAGGCTACGAGTGGATCTCCATCGCCTCGAATTTGTTCGACATCTACCTGCGATCGGCTCTGTTCGGTGGTGCGGCATTCCTCGGCCTGTGCCTTCTTCCGATTCTGGCGAAGTGGCTGCTTGTTGGCCGGTGGAAGCCCCAGCAGATCCGCATCTGGAGCGTGGCGTACGTCCGCTTCTGGACGGTCAAGACGCTGATCCGGTTGAACCCGCTGGTCCTGTTCGTTGGTTCACCGCTCTACGTGCTGTATCTGCGAGCGTTGGGCGCGAAAGTCGGGCGAGGCGTTGCGATCTTTTCCCAGAGCATGCCGGTGTGCACCGACCTGCTCACCATCGGTGACGGCACGGTCATCCGCAAGGACTCGTCCTTCTCCTGCTACCGAGCCCACGCCGGCATGATTCAGACCGGCGCGGTCATCCTCGGGAAGGATGTCCTGGTCAGCGAAGCGACCGTGCTCGACATCGAGACTTCAATGGGTGACGGGGCACAACTCGGGCACGCGTCGTCTCTGCACCGCGGACAGGCCGTGCCCAACGGCGAGCGCTGGCACGGGTCCCCAGCACTGCGGAGCGAGGTGGATTACCGGACGGTCGACTCAACCCACTGCGGCATCCTGAGAAAGGTCATCTACAGCGTCCTGCAGCTGCTGACCATGATGGTTCTCTTCGTGCCTCTCGCGATCGGCGGCGTGGTCATCCTGCTCGCTGACGTCCCGCAGCTTGCCCGGCTGCTGGACCCAGGGCATCTGGCTCTCGCGACGTGGACGTTCTACCGCGACGCCCTAGTCGCCTCCGTGGTGCTCTTCTTCGGCCTTGTGTTCGTCGGCCTCCTTGTGGTGGTCGCTGTTCCTCGCGTGCTCAGCCTCGCCATCAAGCCGGAGAGGGTCTATTGCCTGTATGGCCTCCGCTACTGGATCCACCAATCCATCGTCGGCATGACCAATATCAGGTTCTTCGCGTATCTCTTCGGCGACAGCTCCTACATCGTCCACTTCTTGCGGTGCCTCGGGTACGACCTCTCCCAGGTCGAGCAGACCGGATCGAACTTTGGCCTGGATGTGAAGCACGAGATGCCGTATCTGAGCACTGTCGGAACGGGAACGATGGTCGCCGACGGCCTCTCGATGATTAATGCAGACTTCTCGAGCACCTCCTTCCGTGTGTCCCGAGTGTCGATCGGGCCGCGCAATTTTATTGGGAACTACGTTGCTTATCCCTCGCAGGCGAGAACGGGCGACAACTGCCTGCTCGCGACGAAGGTCATGGTTCCTGTCGACGGAGAGGTCCGGGAGGGTGTCGGGCTTCTGGGCTCGCCCAGCTTCGAAATTCCCCGATCGGTCGAGCGCGACAGCAGGTTCGACCATCTCAAGAGCGGGGACATGCTGCGCCGCCGCCTCGCCGCCAAGAACAAGCACAATGCCGTCACCATGGGGTTGTACCTCCTGGTGTGGTGGATCTCCTTCTTCGTGGTCGCGCTGCTCGCTCTGAGCGCCGTGGACCTCTACCGCTCGTTCGGTGCATTGCCGATCGCGCTGTTTGGTGTCGTCAGCGTCCTGTTCGTTGTGGTCTACTTCACGCTGGTTGAACGCGCCGCCACAGCGTTTCGGGCTCTGCGGCCCCAGTATTGCTCGATCTATGAGCCTCATTTCTGGTGGCACGAGCGCTACTGGAAGCTCAGCACGCAGCCGAATCTCCTCAACGGGACACCCTTCAAAGGCCTCACCTGGCGGATGCTGGGTGTGCGGCTGGGCAGGAGGGTCTTCGATGATGGCTGCATCATCATGGAGAAGACGCTGGTCCGCATCGGTGACGATTGCACGTTCAATGCGGGGAGCATCATCCAGTGCCACTCGCAGGAGGACGGCGCCTTCAAGTCCGACCGGATCACGATCGGTGCCGGATGCACCCTCGGGGTTGGCGCACTGGTCCACTACGGCACCACGATCGGCGACCGCTCGGTACTTGCGCCCGATTCTTTTCTTATGAAGGGCGAAGAAATGCCGCAGCGTGCCGAGTGGGGGGGAAACCCGGCCCGAGAGATGCGAAATGGCCACGCCCTCGCAGCGGTAGCACAAAAAGGGCGGCGGGACCATCTAGGCCAGCGCGGTCGAGTTGCTTCTTCCGCGAGCCGCGCAAATACGGATGAGCGGCCGAGTGCTCTGCTGCGAATGAGGAGGCCATAAATTGCCAGTCATATCCCTTCCCCATGACTTCAACGAGGAGGAGCTCTACGTCGACCTGCAGTCGATGTTCGGGCACTCGCTCTTCTTGAAGTGTGAGGGCTTCAACTTCGCCGGCTCAGTCAAGCTCAAGGCCGCGATCGAAATGGTTGAGGGCGCCGAGCGGGCCGGAGTCCTTAAGCAGGGATCGGTCCTGGTCGAGTCCTCGTCCGGCAACCTGGGCGTGGCGCTGAGCATGATCGCGGCGAGCAAGGGCTACCAGTTCGTGTGCGTGACTGACACCCGCTGCAACCTCGCGACCAGGCGGTTGATGGAAGCGTTGGGCAGCCAGGTTCACGTCATCACCGAGCCGACTGCCGAGGGCGGCTTCCTGGGCGCGCGGCTCGACTACGTCCGCGCGCTGGGCGCCTCCGACGACCGGTACGTCTGGCTCAACCAGTACGGCAACCCGGACGCCTGGAAGGCGCACTACCGCACCACGGCGCCGGCGATCGCTCGCCAGTTCCCGGGATTGGACGTGCTGTTCGTCGGGGCTGGCACCACCGGAACCCTCATGGGCTGCGCGCGCTGGTTCAAGCAACGGCGCCCGTCGGTGCGGGTCGTCGCGGTGGACGCCGTCGGCTCGGTGACCTTCGGCGGTCCGCCGGCCCGCCGGATGATCCCCGGCCTGGGC
>DATHIT010000744.1:0-15108 GCA_035489915.1 Pseudonocardia sp.
TCAGGCTCCTTGTCAGTTCGGCGGCAAGGTCAGGTATCTATCATGGTTGCGTGTCAGCGCGGACTGAGAGCCGGCCGGACGGACAGCCGAGGGAGAGCGCTGGCGACCGGGCCTATGCCTTCGTCAAGGATCAGATCGTCAGCGGTGTGTACGCCGGCGGGACGCTGATCTCGGAAGGGGAGGTCTCCTCGGCGGTGCGCATCTCCCGTACTCCGGTGCGGGAGGCGTTTCTGCGGCTGGCGGCGGAGGGGTTGCTGCGGCTCTACCCCAAGCGGGGTGCGCTGGTGGTGCCGGTGTCCTCCGCCGAGGTGCACGACGTGCTCGACGCGCGGTTGTTGATCGAGCGCCACGCGGTGGACACGGTGATCCGCGCCGGCCGCCACCGCGAAGTGGGCGCGGCCATGCGCGCCATCCTGGAGCAACAGCGCGGTCCCACCGGGCCGATGGACGCGGAGCGGTTCACCGAGCTGGACCGGCAGTTCCACAGCACCCTGGTCGAGGCCGCCGGCAACGTACTCCTGGCCGGTTTCTACATGACCCTGCGTGACCGGCAACTGCGGATGGGCACCGCCGCGCTGCTGCGCGAACCCGACCGCCGCACCGCCATCCTCGCCGAACACGCCGCCCTGGCCGACCTCATCGAGGCCGGCGATGCGGACGGGGTGGCCGGTGCACTCGCCGAGCACCTCGCCGGCACCCGGGCGGCGGTGACCAACGGCTGAGAGTCAGCCGGCGGTCAGGGGGACGCCTGCCTCGGCGGTCTGCACGATGAAGGTGAAGGACTCCTGGAAGTACAGCTCGATCTGGTGAGCGCTGTGTGACTGGTAGCCGATGGACAGGTCCTGGCCGAGGTGCAGCTCGTAGTCGCCGCCCCGCGCGGAGAGCAGGAATGCGCCGTCGATCGCCGGCGCCCAGATGATGTCCCCGCCCTGGATCACCCGGGCGATGTGCTCGCGGATGGGGTATCCGTGGTCGGTGGTCTCGGCCACCTCGGTGTAGGCGTCCGCGGACAGCAGCAGACGGTACGGGCCGGCCACCCCGGCCAGCCGCAACGCGGTCAGCGCCTGCGCCACCGCGTCCGGGTAGTCGCGGACCTCGGCCGGCAGCGCGATCGGCGCGTTGCTGCTGGCCGCGCGGATGCCGGTGATGTCGGCGGCCGGAAACCCGTCGAACACCGCCCGGTCCTCGGCGAACGCGATCTCTTGGGCGGCGTCCTTGACCGGCTGCCAGTCGGAGTCCTTGGCGCCCCGCTCGACATCGTCCACGGCCTCCCGGCTGACCACGAAGGGCACCCGCAGCTCGACCAGTGGCAGGACGGTCCGGCTGCGGGCGAGCACCCCCTTGGCCGGCGGTTCGAGCTCCCGCAGGTGTCCGGTGCCCACGGCGGAGAGCGCGTCGCCCGACGGGCCGACCACGTCGACCACTCGGCGGGCCGCGACGTACTGGGTGAACGTGCGGCGCGCCTCGGCCTCGATGTCGGCCCAGGCCGCATCCGAGATGGGCGCGAGCTCGCGGTGCAGGTTGTTCATCGTGCCGGGCTCCCTTTCAAACCGCCGATACGCAGGGACTGATCAGGTCGGGACTCCTCGGACGAGGACGCCACGGGCGGGCCGGGCGGGTCATCCAAGAAGTCAGCGGTGGGCACGAAGAACAGGCTGCCGGTCACCGCGGTGGAAAAGTCCAGGATCCGGTCGTAATTCCCCGGTGGGTCGCCCAGAAACATGTTGTTCAGCATCCGCTCGATCACCTCAGGAGTACGGGCGTAGCCGATGAAGTAGGTGCCGAACTCCTGAGCGCCGGGACGGCCGAATGGCATGTTGTCCCGGATGATCTGCCGCTCGGTGCCGTCGTCGACGATCGTAGTGAGCGCGACGTGTGAGTTCGCTGGTTTCACGTCGTCGGCCAGCTCGATGTCGCTGAGTTTGGTGCGGCCGACGGCGCGTTCCTGTTCCTCCACCGGCAGGGCGTTCCAGGCGGGCAGGTCGTGCAGGTATTTCTGCACGATCACGTAGCTTCCGCCGGCGAAGTCGGGGTCCTCCTCGCCGATCAGGACGGCGTGCTGGGCAGCCAACCCGGTGGGGTTCTCGGTGCCGTCGACAAAGCCCAGCAGGTCGCGTTCGTCGAAGTACTTGAAGCCCTGCACCTCGTCGGCCAGGGTGACCTTTCCGGCGAGTCGGTCCATCAGCTGCCCGGCCAGCTCGAAGCACAGGTCCATGCGACGGGCACGGAGGTGGAACAGCAGGTCACCCGGGGTGGCCACGGCGACGCGCCGGGCGCCGACCACCTTCTTGAACGGATGCAGGTCGGCCGGGCGCGGTCCGTCGAACAACCGGTCCCACAGCCCCGAGCCGATGCCCACCACGCAGGTCAGCGCACCCTCGGGGACGCGGAAGCCGACCGACCTGGTCAGCCCGGCCACATCCGTCAACAGGTCCCTGACCTCGTCCTCGGCGCCCGGGTCGACGGTGAGAACCAGGAAGATCGCCGTGTTGGTGAGCGGCGTGAGCACACCCTGCGGCTCTGTCGGGTTCTCCATCTCCTCGGTCATCCTCTCCCGCCCTCCGGACGACGAGGTGACCCTACGATCGCTGGCCGCGGTCCGCCCGGTGAGGAGCCCACCGCGCGCTGGCCGGCTGTGTGAGCGGTGCCTACGGCTGCTTGCTCGGCGCGCTGGACGAGTGCCTTGCCACATTCCTGAGGAGCGAGGATGGCGCGCACCGGGGGAGTGCGGGCGAAACGCCAGGCTTTGCTGAGAGAGGGCTGAGGGAAATCTGGATCAGTTTACGTAGCGTTTGGGCTGGGACTTTACCGTGCGGCGTTGGTGCGTCGCAGGGGCGATGCGTCCCCGGGCCTGTCAATGAAGGACGTACGTATGTCGGTCATCGTCATCGCGGTCGTGGTGACTGCGCTCTTCTTCGATTTCACCAATGGCTTTCACGACACCGCTAACGCGATGGCCACCTCGATCGCTACCGGGGCGCTGCGCCCGAAGGTGGCGGTGATCCTGGCCGGTGTGCTCAACCTGGTCGGCGCGTTCCTGTCCGTCGCGGTGGCGAAGACGATCTCCAGCGGACTGGTCGACGAAGCAAAGATCACCCCGGTGGTGATCTTCGGTGGCCTGGTCGGCGCGGTCCTGTGGAACCTGGCGACCTGGTTGCTGGGGCTACCTTCCAGCTCCACCCACGCCCTGTTCGGCGGCCTCATCGGCGCCACCTGGGTCGCCGCGGGCACCGGCGCGATCAAGTTCGCCAGCGTGGTCAGCAATGTGCTGCTGCCGCTGGTCCTCTCGCCGATCGTGGCGGGACTCGTGGCACTGGCCGCCACCTTCATCGCCTACAAAATCGCCACACGGGGTGAGGACGGCACCATCACCCGAGGCTTCCGGCTCTCCCAGATCGTGTCTGCCTCAATGGTCGCGCTGGCGCACGGCACCAACGACGCCCAGAAGACCATGGGCGTGATCACCCTGACCCTGATCACGGTGGGCAGCCTGCCGGTCGACGCGGGCCCCCCGCTCTGGGTCATCGTGGCCTGCGGCATCGCCATCGCGCTGGGCACCTCGCTGGGCGGCTGGCGGATCATCCAGACCCTCGGCAAGCGGATCAGCGAGATCCAGAGCCCACAGGGTTTCGCCGCCGAGACCAGCAGCGCGGCGGTCATCCTCACCTCGGCGCATCTGGGCTTCGCGCTGTCCACCACCCAGGTCTGCACCGGCTCGATCTTCGGTGCGGGGGCCGGCCGCCGGCTGGCCACCGTGCAGTGGGGCGTCGCCGGCCGGATGGCGTTGGCCTGGCTGCTGACCCTGCCGTGCGCCGCGATCGTGGGCGCGCTGGCCGCGTGGGTCGCGGGCAGCGGAACCGTGGGGACAATCCTGGTCGCGGTGGTCGGGCTGGCCGTAGCCGCCGGAATCTACGCCCTGTCCCGGCGTAAGCCGGTGACCTCGTCGAACGTCAACGATGTCCCCTCGGCCGAGCCGCTCCCGGTCGCCGCCTGAGCTGGAAGGACACGACCATGAACATCCACTGGGGCAATTTGCTCATCGTCTTCGTGGTGTCCTTCGGTTCCGCCGTTGCGGTGGTAGCGCTGGTCACCTTTGCGCTGGTAGGGCTGTCCGCCCGGGCTCCGGTTGCCTCGGGAGGCCGGCCGGGCGCGATGTCGGCGGGTGCCGGTACCGCGGTCGCGGCAATCTGCCTGGCGGCCGCGGCGGCCATCGTTTTGTACGGTCTGTACATCATCGTCGCGTGAGCGGCCGGGACACCGCCCGGGCGCGGCTGGACGCTACCGTTCGGGGGTGGACCAGCTCCCCGAACGTAGCAAGGTGCCGGCGTTCTTCCGGAGGCCCAGCCACTTGATCATCGCCGTCGTTGTGGTGCTCGCGCTGATCGGCGGCGGGCTCTGGTGGGGCCTGTCCAGGCCGAAGAAATGCGACCTCTCCGTCGCCTCGCCCCGGCCGGCCGGCGTCGACCTGGCCGCGCCCGACACGACTACCGGCGGCGAGGTGGATCTCGCCGGCTGGAAGCTGACCCTTCCCGAGGCCGGGGCCAAGGGCACCGCCGCGACCCGCACCCCCGCCGCCAGCGTTCCTCCCTGGCTGACCAGGGAGAACGACGGGCGACTGACCTTCTGGGCGCCGGTGTCCGGGGTGACCACGCCGAACTCCAAGCACCCGCGCACCGAGCTGGTCAGCCTGAACAACTTCCAGGCGGGCACCAGCCCACACACGCTCACCGCCTCGGTCGCGGTGAGCCAGGCTCCGGCGGAAAATCAGGACATCATCCTGGGGCAGATCCACGGTGCCGGTGACATCAACTCGGTGGCGTTCGTGATGCTGCACTACACGGCGGGCGCGATCCGGGTCGTGGTCAAGAAGCAACAGGGCGGCACGGCCTCGGACAAGTACGCGCTGCTGTCCAACGTGCCGCTCGGGGCGTGGTTCGACTACACGATCAGCGACACCGGGGACGGCAACATGACCTTCTCCGCCAGGTACGGCTCGGACACCCGTCAGGTCACCGTGCCCATTCCGGAGCCGTTCCGGAACGCGACCGTCCGCTTCCAGGCGGGCAACTACCAGCAGGGCACCACCTGCAACGAACACGACGGGGCCCTGGTCACCTTCAGCAACCTGCGGGAACAGCCGTACGCCGGGTAAGGGCTCGAGCCAGGCGGCTGCCGCTGCTCTGAGCGGGGGACGGCGTTGACGGTCCCGGACTGGGTCACTTACAGTCCTCGAAACCGTCTGTAAAGTTCCCTAACTAACTCGGGAGCACCCCCGTGCGAGCTGGCAGCCCTCGGATGCTGCGCGAGATCAACGATCGCGCCGCCATCGATGTCCTGCTCCGCGAAGGGCCGCTGACCCGCTCGGAGCTCGAGGTGGCCATCGGGCTGTCCAAACCCGCCACCGCCCAGCTGCTCACCCGCCTCGAGCAGGAGGACGTGGTCGGCAAGGCCGGGCTGCGCAGCGGCGCGCGCGGCCCCCGGGCGCAGCGCTGGGCGGTCAACGGCGCTCTCGGCTACGTGGCGGCGGTCGATCTGACCCCGAGGATCGCCGACTTCGTGGTCGCCGACATCGCCGGCGCCGTCCTCGCCGAGTACCAGGTGCCGCTTCCGGTGCACCAGGGCGCGGACGTGGTGGGCACCTTCGGCGAGGCGCTCGGACATGTCGCCAGCGCGGCCGGGCTCAGCCTGCCCGAGCTGGCCAACGTGGTGATCGGCGCCCAGGGCGCGTTCGATCCGCGGACCGGTCTGCTCTCCTCGGCGCCGCACATCCCCGGCTGGCTCGGCTTCGACGTGCCCGCCCGGCTCAGCGAGGAACTCGGCATCGAGGTCACCATCGAGAACGACGTGAACCTGGTCGCGGTCGAGGAGATGTCCGAGGGCAAGGCGGTCGGGCTCGACGACTTCGTGCTGGTGTGGCTCAGCGAAGGGGTCGGCGGGGCGGTGGTCATCGGCCGCCGGCTGTTGCGCGGCACCACCGGCGGCGGTGGCGAGATCGACTGGATGCGGGTGCCCGACCCGGTGTCCGTCGACACCGGTGACCAGTGGCCGGAGGCCGGCGCCCGCTTCGGCAACCTGGTCGACTCACCGGCCGTCGTCCGGCTGGCCGCCGCGCACGGGCTGACCGCCGAGACCGCCTGGGACGCCGTCGCGCTGGCCCGCCGGGACGGTGCCGACGGGTTCCTGGACGACCTCGCCCGCCGGGTCGCCGGTGGCGTGGCCAACCTGGTCGCGGTGGCCGACCCGCAACTCGTGCTGCTGTGCGGGGACACCAGCCGGGCCGGCGGCGAGGAGTTCGCCGCGCGGGTGGCCGGGCGGCTGCATGAGCTGGTCCTGCCACGTACCCCGGTGACCGTCGCCTCGGTACAGGGCAACGCCGTGCGGGCGGGTGCGCTGCAGTCCGCACTGGCCACCGCGCGCGCGGACGTCTTCGGCTTGGTCGCAGACGGCCTAGCCACCAGTGAACTTCCGCTCACAGCCGTCCCTGCCCGCACCGTATAGGAGGAGGGTCATGCGCACCCTGACCTACGCCCGGAGAACCGCCCGAGGACGCCGTCTTCTGCTGCTCGCCGCCGCGGTCGTGGCCATGCTGGCCACCGCCTGTTCCGGCGCCGCCGCGCCCAGTGGCAGCGGCAGCGGGCAGGCCGCGGCGCCGCCGGGCCGCGACGACAAGCTCACCGTCACCGTCTACAGCAAGTTCACCTCGCGCGAGTACGACGTGGTCACCAAGGCGCTGAACAACCTCCGGGTGAAGTATCCGAACATCGAGGTCAAGCACGAGGGCAACCAGGACGACGACAAGATCACCCAGTCGATCCGGGGCGGCAACCCGCCGGACGTGGCGATCTCCTTCTACACCGACAACCTCGGCGTGTGGTGCTCGAACGGCAGCTTCCAGGACCTGCAGCCCTACATCGAGCGGGACCGGATCGACCTCAACCAGATCCCGAAAGCGGTCCGCGACTACACGGTCTACCAGGGCAAACGCTGCGCCATGCCGATGCTCGCGGACGTCTTCGGCCTCTACTACAACACCGACATGTTCGCCAAGGCCGGCATCACCGCGCCGCCGAAGAACACCACCGAGCTGCTCGAGGACACCAAGAAGCTGACCCAGTTCAACCCTGACGGGTCGATCAAGGTCGCCGGCTTCCTCCCGTCCATGCCGTTCTACGCCAACCAGGCCCAGTACTGGGCACCCAACTTCGGCGCCAGCTACTTCGGGCCGGACGGCAAGTCCCACCTGGCCGACAGCCCGGCGTGGCAGGCGATGTTCCAGTTCCAGAAGCAGCTCGTCGACTTCTACGGCGGGCACGAGAAGGTGGAGCAGTTCAAGTCCGGCCTCGGCGACGAGTACTCGGCCGACCAGGGCTTCCAGGCCGGCAAGCTGGCCATGGCCTACGACGGCGAGTACCGCGACGCGTTCATCAAGGACCAGGCGCCGACGCTCAAGTTCGCCACCGCGCCGGCACCCGTGCTGGACAGCCTGTCCGCCCAGTACGGCGGCGGGTTCACCACCGGCACCATCATCGCCATCCCGAAGGGGGCGAAGAACCCTGGCGCGGCCTGGGAGTTGATCAAGCAGGTCACCCTGGACACCGGGACCCTGGTCGAGCTGGCCAACGGACTCAAGAACGTGCCGAGCACGACCGCGTCGCTCACCGATCCGAAGCTCGTGGCCGACCCCCAGTTCAAGACGTTCCTGGACATCTACTCCAGTGGCAAGCTGGTGGCGAACCCGCCGTCGCCGATCGGTGACGCCCACCTCAAGGCGGTCAACGACTTCGCCGAGCGGTGGCAGGCCGGCGGGGTGCCGGACCTGACCGCCGGCCTGAAGCAGGTCGACGCACAGATCAACGACGCGCTCGCGCAGAAGCCCACGGGCGGTTGAGCGGCATGGCGACCACGCTGTCGGCGCGGGCGGCACCGCCGCCCGCGCCCGCCGCGGCGCGCACCGGGGCGAGGCGCTACCGGACGGCCGCGATGTTCATGGCGCCGGCCGGCCTGGGTTTCCTGGTCTTCTTCGCCTATCCGCTGGTCGCCACCGTCTACTACTCGTTCACCAGGTACGACCTGATCAACCCGCCCCAGTTCATCGGGTTCGACAACTACTTGCGGATGTTCACCAGCGAGCCGCTGATCCGCACGGCGGCGTACAACACGCTGTGGCTGGTCGTCGTGCTCACCCTGTGCCGGGTGGCGTTCGCTCTCGGGGTGGCGTCGGTGATCTCCCGGCTCAAGGCGGGCGTGGGGCTGGTCCGGACCCTGTGCTACCTGCCGTCGCTGGCCCCGCCGGCCGCCGCGACGCTCGCGTTCGTGTTCCTGTTCAACTCCGAGTTCGGGCCGGTGAACCGGTTCCTGAAGCTGGTCGGCATCGACGGCGGGCTGTGGTTCAACTCGCCAACGATGTCCAAACCCGCGCTGACCCTGCTCGCGCTGTGGGGCTCCGGCGAGCTGATGATCATCATCCTGGCGGCACTGCTGGACGTGCCACCGGAGCAGTACGAGGCGGCCCAGCTGGACGGCGCCGGCCCGATCCGGCGGTTCTGGCACGTCACCCTGCCGTCGATCTCGCCGGTGCTGACCTTCGGCGTGATCAACTCGATCATCTACGCGCTGCAGTTCTTCACCCAGGCGATCGTCGCGGGCTCCGCCGCGGCCGGCTCGGCCGACGTCGCGGGCAACAGCAAGTACATCGGCGCGCCGCTGAACTCCACCCTGACCTACCCGGTCTGGCTCTACGTGCAGGGCTTCCGCTACTTCAACATGGGATACGCGGCGGCGATGGCGGTCCTGCTGTTCGTCGTCTCGGCCGGCTTCACCTGGGTCCTGGTGCGCCAACTGCGCAGGTCCTCCCACCAGGAGGAGACGGTATGACCACGCTGTCCGAGGTGGCCACCCACCGTCCCGCCTCCGTGCCGCCCCGAGTGCGGGTCCGGCAGTCCTGGAACCGGCGGCTGCACTGGGTCGCGACGCACGCCATCGGGCTGGCGCTCGGCATCATCTTCACCCTGCCGATGCTGTTCGTGCTGCTCACCGCGGTGATGAAGAGTGACCAGGCGATGTCCGCGAGCCTGTGGCCGACCGAGTGGCACTTCGAGAACTTCGTCGCGGTGTTCGATCGGTCGCCGCTGCTGGAGTATTTCGCCAACAGCATGATCTACTCGGTGCTGGCCACGGTCGGTGCGCTGCTCTCGGCGATCCCGGCGGCGTACGCGCTGTCCAAGCTGCGTTGGCGGGGCCAGAACGTGTGCTTCATGCTCATCGTCTCGGCGATGATGCTGCCGCCGCAGGTGACCATCGTGCCGCTCTACGACCTGTGGGTACGGCTCGGCCTGACCGGCACCCTGGTGCCGCTGATCGCGCCGTACTTCATGTTCGACGCCTTCTCGATCTTCCTGCTGCGGCAGTTCTTCCTCACCATCCCCAGGGACTACCTGGAGGCGGCGAAGATCGACGGCTGCTCGGAGTTCCAGGCGATGGTCCGGGTGCTGCTGCCGATGGCCAAGCCGGGGATCGCGGCCACCGCGATGTTCTGCTTCCTGTTCACCTGGAACGACTACTTCGGCCCGCTGCTCTACACCGGGGAGAACCAGGACCACTGGCCGCTGTCGCTGGCCATCGCCTCGTTCCGGGGCATGCACCACGTGGAGTGGAACCTCACCATGGCGGCCACCGCGTTGATCATGGCGCCGGTGATCGTACTTTTTGTCGTCGCGCAGAGAACGTTCGTCAGGGGCATCACGTTCACGGGAGTCAAGGGATGAAGCTGGCCGTCGTCGGCGGTGGTTCCACCTATACGCCGGAGTTGATCGA
Source organism: Pseudonocardia sp. (assembly GCA_035489915.1). GTDB lineage: Bacteria > Actinomycetota > Actinomycetes > Mycobacteriales > Pseudonocardiaceae > Pseudonocardia. Next base: position 9,814 of record DATHIT010000744.1, read on the forward strand.
CGGGATCGCCGGGCGCCGGTCCACCCTGGAGGTGGACGAGATCGTGCTGGTCGACCCGGACGCGTACCGGGTGGAGACGGTCGGCGCGTTCAGCCAACGGCTGCTCGAGCACGCCGGTCATCCCGCCCGGGTGCACACCACCGCCGACCTGGAGGAGGGCGTGGACGGCGCGGCCGCGGTGCTGATCCAGCTGCGGGTCGGCGGGCAGCGGGCGCGGCGCTCCGACGAGACGTTTCCGCACGTCTGCGGGTGCCTCGGGCAGGAAACCACCGGCGCCGGCGGGCTGGCCAAGGCGCTGCGCACCGTGCCCGTGGTGCTGGACATCGCCGAGCGGGTGCGCAAGGTGGCCGGCGAGCACACCTGGATCGTCAACTTCACCAACCCGGTCGGCATCGTGACCAGGGCACTGCTCGGCGAGGGCCACCGCGCCGTCGGGCTGTGCAACGTGGCGATCAACCTGCAGCGCACGTTCGCCGGGCTGCTCGGTGCCGAGGTGGACGAGGTGCGCCTGGTGCACACCGGGCTGAACCACCTGAGCTGGGAGCGCGGTGTGCTGGTGAACGGCGTGGACCGGCTGCCGGAACTGCTGGCCCGCCACGCGGAGTTCCTCGGCGAGCAGGTCGGCGCGCCGGTGGACTGGATGCGCCGTCGGAACGTGGTGCCCTCCTACTACCTGAAGTACTACTACGCCCACGACGAGCAGCTGGCCCGGCAGCGCACCGAGCCGCCGCGCGCCGACGTGGTCAGCGACGTGGAGGAGGAGCTGCTCAAGGTCTACCTCGACCCGGAGCAGGTGACCAAGCCGGAGCAGCTGGCCAAACGCGGCGGCGCCTACTACTCCGAGGCCGCGGTGCAGCTGGTGCACGCGCTGACCTCGTCCGGGCCGGCCGAGGAACACGTGGTCAACGTGCGCAACGGCGCCACCTTCCCGTTCCTCCCGGAGGACGCCGTCATCGAGGCGCCGTGCCTGGTCGACGCCAACGGGGCCACGCCGATCCCACAGCAACCGGTGGAACCGTCCTACGCCGGGCTCATCGCGGCGGTGACGGCGTACGAACACCTGGCGCTGGAGGCGGCGCGCCTCGGCGGGCGGGACCGGGTGGCCGACGCCCTGCTCGCGCATCCGCTGGTCGGCCAGTACACCAAGGCCGACCGGCTGGCCGACGACCTGGTGCGGATCAACCGGCAGTTCCTGCCCTGGGCGCGCGGATGACGCCGGTGCCGGACGTGATCGCCATCGATGGCGGCAACAGCAAGACCGAGGTACTGGTGGTGTCCCGGGGCGGCCAGGTGCTCGGGCAGTCCCGGGGGCCGGGTGCCTCGCCGCAGAACGTCGGGGTGGCCGCGTGTGTTGCCGCGCTCGAGGATCTGGTGCTCCAGGCGCTCCCCGGCCCGCGCGCGGCGCGTGGCAGGCCGTTCGCTGTGCACACCTCGGCGTACCTGGCCGGTCTGGACTTCCCGCGCGAGGAGGAGGCGCTGTACGCGGCCCTGGTCGCACGCGGTTGGAGTGACACGCTGGCCGTCGGCAACGACACCCTGGCGCTGCTGCGCGCGGGCACCTCGGACGGCACGGGTGTCGCGGTGGTGTGCGGCGCGGGGATCAACGGCGCGGGTGTCGGCCCGGACGGGCGAACCCACAGGTTCCCCGCGCTGGGCAGGATTTCCGGCGACTGGGGCGGTGGCTTCCGGCTCGGCGAGGAAGCGCTGTGGTGGGCGGCCCGCGCCGAGGATGGGCGCGGGCCGGGCACCGCGTTGCGGGCGGCGGTGGCCGACCACTTCGGCGCCGAGACGCTGTTCGAGGTCATCCAGGGGCTGCACTTCGGGGAGATCGAGCGGGCGTCGATCCACGGGCTGTGTCCGCTGCTGTTCGGGGTGGCCGCCGCCGGGGACCAGGTCGCGCAGGAGGTGGTCACCCGGTTCGCCGAGGAGGTGAGCACGCTGGTGGCGGTGATCCTGCGGCGGCTGGAGCTCACCGCCGCAGCCCCAGAGGTGATCCTCGGCGGCGGTGTGCTGACCGGGGTGGGACCGTTGGTGATCGGGGATATCGAGCGGCGGTGCCTGAAGGTGGCGCCCAGGGCGGTCGTGCGGGTGGTGGACGTCAACCCGGTGGTCGGCGCGGCGTTGTTCGGCCTGGACACCCTGGGCTCGCCGGACGCCGCGAAGGCCGCCCTGAAGGCCGCCACGCAACGCCTCTGACCAGTTTGGTCGCGGGTGCAATCTCTGACGGTTAAGGGATTGAGTGTACTTTTTACCCAACCGCCACTGGAAATCGATCACCGCCTACGGGATACTGTATGGCATGGGAATGGCCCAGCAGGTTTCTGAACTCGGCCCCCCCGTGCATGCGGAGCTGTTGAGCGTGTCCGAGGTGTCTGCCATCTTCCGAGTGTCAAAGATGACCATCTACCGCATGGTCCACGCGGGGGAGCTCGAGCATGTTCGGGTGGGTAAGACCTACCGGATCTTCGCGGACAGCGTGCGAGGCCGCCTGACGTTCTGACCGAGGGCCCAACGAGGTGCCCTATCGCGGTGTTCGGACACACGGCGCCTGTTCACGGGAGCCAAAGCGGCGGCGTCGGCCGGGGGGTTTGACACAACCGCTCACCGCGGGATGCCGTCTCAGGCGGGGTCGCGCGGCGAATCGCTGTCGCCGTCCGGATTCCGGCCCAGCGGCCAGGAGGCCTGGCGGACGTACTCGGCGGTGCCCTCCGGGCCGCCGCCGAGTTGGCTGCGCACCAGGTGCAGGTGCTCGGCGGTCCACGGCGAGCTGGCGAATTCGGCCAGGGACGTGACCAAGGGGCGCAGGTCGACCTCGTTGCGCGCGCGGGCCAGGGTGAGGTGCGGCCGGTAGGGCCGGTCCTCGACAGCGAGTCGGGCCCGACCGGCCGCGGCCCGTACCGCCTCGGCTAACCGGTGCAACGCGTCCGTGTCACCGCGCACCCGGGTCCACAGCACGCGGTTGCCGAATCGGCCCGCCGGGCCCAGCGAGAGCGCCAGCGGATGCGCTCGCGCCGCGACCCGGGCCAGCCGCCGCGCCAACTCGGCCGCCGATTTGTCGTCCACCTCACCCAGGAATGCCAGGGTGAGATGCCATTGCTCGGGTCTGGTCCAGCGCAGAGCCGAAGGCTCCGGGCGAGGCGTTGGTTCCGGGCAGCGCAGCGGCATAGTTGCCGCGCGCAGCTCCTGGACCACAGCCGCTGACGGGGTCAGCGCGACGAACAACCGCATGGCGCCCATCGTGCACCCGGCGCCCACCACCGGAGCTGGCCAGGGCCGTGGCGGTGCCGGCTCACCCGGGAGCTCGCTCAGGACTTGCTCCGGGCCTTCCGGGTCTCCCGGTTGCTGGCCTTCTGGATCGCGTCGACCAGCTCTTTCTTCTTCATCGACGAGCGGCCGCGGATGTCCAGCTTGCGCGCCACCTTCAGGAGGTGGTCCTTGCTGGCGTTGGCGTCCACCCCGCCCTTGGTGGGCCCCCGGCGGCTGGACGCCCCGCGCTCGGCCTGGCGGTCCGAGGGACCGGCCTTCTCCTTGGGCTCCCAGTGGTCGCCGACCTTCTCGTGGGTGTGCTTCAACGCGGAGAACGCGGTGCGGTGCGACCGCTCTCCCTCGCCGTAGGTCTCCACCGCCGAGTCGTGCGCCTTGGCCCAGGTACGCTGGGCCTTCTTGTCCGAGCGCCGGATTGTGCTGGGCATTTCTTCACGTGCGGGCATACCTCAGGGTTCCCACCGCACAACATCCAACACCTCACGGTCGCCGGTCAGGGCAGGATTGGCGGGTAGCGGACCGAAAGGGGAGCCCCAGGATGACCGATCCGACAACCGATCCGTTCGCCGAGGGCTGCGCCTGGATCGAGGGGGAGTACGTACCGATCCACGAGGCTCGGATCCCGATCCTGGACACCGGGTTCGTGCGGTCGGACCTGACCTACGACGTCGTCGGCGTCTGGCAGGGGCGGTTCTTCCGGCTCGAGGACCATCTGGACCGGCTGCTGGCCGGGTGTCAGCGCATCCGGCTCATCCCGCCCCGCTCGCGGGAAGAAATTCGGGCCATCATGATCGAGACGGTGCGCCGCTCCGGCCTGCGCGATGCGTACGTGGAGGTGGTGGTCACCCGTGGGGTGCCCGGCCAGGGCGAGCGTGATCCCCGGAAATTGTCGGCGCGGCTCTACGCCTACGCGATTCCCTACGTGTGGATCGTGCGCCCGGAGCTGCAGGAGCGCGGCACCGACGTGATCGTCGCGCGGGACACCCGCCGGATCCCGCCGGGGTCGGTGGATCCCACGGTGAAGAACTTCCACTGGGGCGACCTGGTCCGGGGGCTGTTCGAAGCCTACGACCGGGACAGCTTGCTGCCGATCCTGCCGGACGGGGACGGGCTGGTCACCGAAGGCCCCGGATTCAATGTCTTCGCCCTGGTGGACGGCGTCCTGCGCACGCCCGCGCGCGGGGTGCTGCACGGCATCACCCGCAAGACGGCCATCGAGATCGCCGAGGAGTCCGGTGTCGAAATGCGGGTGGAGGATCTCCCGGTCGGCTCGCTCTACCGCGCCACGGAAATCTTCCTCACCAGCACCGCTGGGGGCGTGATACCGGTGGCGCACCTGGACGGCGCGCCGGTCGGAACGGGTGCGCCGGGGCCGGTCACCTCGAAGATCCGCGACCGGTACTGGGAGCTGCACACCGACCCTCGGCTCAGCGAAGCGGTCGACTACGACTCGTGATCCCCGCCGCTGGGCCGCACTAGCAACTTGCCGGTGTGGCTGGAGCCGGGGCGCAGGATCTGGCTGAGTGCCTCGGGGACGCGATCGAGCCCGTCCAGCACGGTGTACCGGGCGCGCAGCAGGTCGCGCCGCAGCCAATCCTGTAGTTGCGCGGTGGCGCTCGGCCAGGTGTCGCGGTGGTCGGTGCCCACGTACCCTCGGACGGTGAGGCCGCCGCGGACCAGGTCGGACACGTTGGCGATGTGTAGCGGGCTGCCGCCGTGGTCGTACCCGGACACCGCGCCGCACAGCACCGCCCGCCCCAGGCGGCGCAGGTGGCCGAGCGCGGCCTCCAGCTGCGGTCCGCCGGTGTTGTCGAAGTAGACATCGATGCCGTCCGGGGCGAGCCGGGTCAGCGCCGCGGCCGGGCGCTCCTCCCGGTAGTTGAAGGCGGCGTCGAAGCCGACCTCCTCGGTGAGCCAGCGAACCTTGGCGTCGGTGCCCGCGCTGCCGATCACCCTGGCTCCCGACAGCCGGGCGATTTGGCCGGCCAGCGAGCCGATCCCGCCCGCCGCGCCGGAGACGAACACCGTCTC
>DATHIT010000745.1:0-3292 GCA_035489915.1 Pseudonocardia sp.
AGGCTGCGCGCGCTGGCCGACTACCCGCTGTGGCACGCGAGCGGGCACCGGGAGAGCTTCGCCGCCATCCCGCGCACGCTGCCCTTCAACGCGCTGGGTTACCTGCTGCGCAGCCCCACCTTCCGCTGGTCGGACCTGGCCAGGGTGAACGCGCGGCCGGCGCTGAGCCTGCTGGACGTGTCGGTGCCCGGCACCTACCGACAACTGGACGGCTTCGACGCGGCCAGCTACCTGCGCGACATCCGCTTCCCACCGGCCGCGCACGCCCTGGCGCTGGAGGTGTTCTCCCGCAGCTTCTTCTGCCATCCGGAACGGCTGTCGGCCGCCGAGCTGGCGACCATGTTCCACATCTACTTCCTGGGTTCCGCCGAGGGACTGCTGTTCGACGTGCCCACGACCACCTTCCCCGAGCTCTGGGCGCCGCTGGTGGACCGCCTGCGGGGACTCGGCGGCGAGGTGCGCACCGGCGTCGAGGTGACCGGTGTGGCCCCGGTGCCGGGCGGCGGCTTCGCGGTCGGCCTCACCGGCGGGGACCTTTCGGTGGACGCGGTGGTGCTGGCCGCGGACATCCCCGGAGCGCGGCGGATCGTCGCCGCCTCACCGGAGCTGGGCGACCAGCCGTGGCGGGAGCGGATCGCCCGGCTGCGGACGGCCGAGCCGTTCCAGGTGTCCCGGCTGTGGCTGGACCGCCCGGTGCGCCCGGATCGACCGCCGTTCCTGGGCACCAGCGGCTACGACCTGTTGGACAACATCAGTGTGCTGGACCGCTACGAGGACGAGGCCGGCCGTTGGGCCACCCGCACCGGCGGCGCGGTGGTCGAGCTGCACGGCTACGCGGTGCCCGGCGAGCTGACCGAGAGCCAGGCACACGACCGGCTGCTGACCCAGCTGCACCGGGTGTACCCGGAGACCGCGGCCGCGACGGTGATCGACCGCCGGGGTGAGCTGCGTGCCGACTGCCCGCTGTTCCCGCCCGGCGGTTTCGCCGACCGGCCGGAGGTGACCACGCCCGACGAGCACCTGGTGCTGGCCGGGGACTTCGTCCGGGCGGATCTGCCGGTTGCGCTGATGGAGCGCGCCGCGACCACCGGGTTCCTGGCCGCGAACGCCCTGCTGCGGCGGTGGGGGGTGGCCGGTGAGCCGCTGTGCACCGTGCCCACCTCGGGCCGCAACCCGGTGCTGCGCCGGGTGGCCCGACGCTGGGGCCGGCCGCCGTCGGCCGATCAGCTCCCGGTGCCCTTGGTGCGCAACCAGTAGCTGCGCTCGGCGTAGGCGATGTCGTCGCGCCACAGCCGCCGCGCCGCCCACGCCATCGCCGGCCGGACCACCGGCGCCACGACCCTCGACAGCGCGAACCCGGGACGCGGCGAGCTGGCCACCACCGCCTCGACCACGGCGGTGCGGGGTGCCCCGTCCGGGCCGAGGCCGACCGGGGTGGCGTGGGTTTCCACCACGCTGCCGCTGCCCTCCCCGTCCACGATGCGCATCACCACGGTGCGCGGCCCGGGGCAGGAGAACTCCGCGATCACCGGTACGCCGACCCGCCCGGCCAACCGGAAGGTCACCTCGACGGTGAACACGTCCCGATGCTCGGGCAGCTCGACGTCCACCGGCGGTGCGCTGACCACCCGCAGGTTGGCGAACGAGTACGGGTGGTACCAGGCGCCGTGCCATGGATCCAGCCGGTTGGTCAGCACATCACGAGGCTGACAGCGGCCGATCACCGTGGCCACCGCGTCCAGCACCCCGCCCTCCGGCCGGGTCGGGACCGTGGGCAGTGGACTCGGCCGCTCGCCGCCGAGCCGGTCCAGCCGCACCCAGGCCAGCACGCCGTCGTCGTGCGCGGGCACCGGGCACCAGTTCCCGACCGACTCCTCACCCAGCGCCAAGCCGTGCCACCGGCAGACCAGCCGACCCGCGTCCACCCGGGCGGTGCGCAGCGGCGCGCCCAGGTGCGGACAGGCACCTGGCCCGGCGAGCAGCCGGCCCAGCCCGTCGCGCCACAACACCAGCTCCGCGCCGTCCACCGAACGCCCCACCGGCCGGCCCGGGGTGACCTCCCGGCTGGCGCCGACCACGTACCAATTCCCGGACGGCCGCCGACGGGCCCGCCGGTACGCCGCGCCGATCACCGCCGGATCCGCGTCGGCGTAGGTGGGTTGCTGGCGTGCCCACGGCGGCGTGCGGAACACCCGCAGCGGGAAGCGTGGAGCGACCATGCGCATCAGTGTCCCCGGTCCGCCCAACCGGCCACGGTCGCCCGGGCCAACCCGGGCAGCGCCACCGCCAGCCGACGCGGCCGGGAGACCACCACCCGGCGGGCGAGCACGTCGTGATCAGAGCGTTCGATGAGATCCAGGATCCCGCTGTAGAGCCGGAACGCGGTGCACACGCAGGGCCGGGACCGGGCGGCGAGCAACGGGATCCCCGGCGCCGCCGACCGGTACACCTGGCGGGTCTGCGCGACCAGCTCGGCCAGCGCGGCCCTGATCCGCCGAGGGGTCCTGCCCTCCGCCCGGGACCGGATCAGCAGCTCGCGGTCCACGCCGTGCGCGGCGAGGGTGTCCTCGGGCAGGTACACCCGGCCCCGGTCCAGGTCCTCTCCGACGTCACGCAGGAAATTGGTGAGTTGGAAGGCCCTGCCCAGCGCCATGGCGGCCGGCTCCGCCTCGGCCCGAGGCACGCAGGTACCCAGCACCGGCAGCATCTGCAGGCCGATGACCTCGGCGGACCCCTTCATGTAGACGGCCAGGTCGGCCATGCTGGAGTAGCCGGTGACGGACAGGTCCATCCGCATCGAGGCCAGGAAGTCGTGGAAGTAGCTGTGCGCGATGCCGTACCGGCCCACCGTGTCCACCACAGCGGCGATCACCGGGTGATCACACCCGCCGTCGGTCAGCCCGGCGAACAGCTGCCTCTCCAGCTCGGCCAGCCGGCGCTCCCGTTCGGACACCGGCACCCCGGCGCCGGTGTCCACCACGTCATCAGCCATCCGCGCGAAGCCGTACAGGGCGTGCACCGGTGGGCGCTGCGCCGCGGTCAGTAGGCGCGCCGCCAGGTAGTAGGTCTTGCCGTGCCGCCCGTTGAGTTCCCGACACCGCAGATATGCCGCGCGCAACGCCGGGTCGGTGATCCCCGCGGCCTGCAGCTCCCGGTCCCCGCTCACCCCACCGCCCTTCCCCGCTCCGCCCGGGCTAACGGTAATCACCGTGTCTGCCGGGGCCGGTCGCGGCGAGGCTGTGCAGTCAGGGCCGAGGTGGCTGGGCGCGGCGCAGGGCACTGATCCGGTCGC
>DATHIT010000746.1:0-8217 GCA_035489915.1 Pseudonocardia sp.
ACCGGCCCGATCGCGGACGAGGAATCTGAACTCGCCAACCCGCTCCCCCAGCTCCATCATGAGGTTACGGGCCTGCTGAGTCGTCCATGGCCCGTCCGGGTGTCTGGTCAGGCCAAGGATGTGCACGTAGCGGTTGCCGACTTCCAGGGCGAACAGCACGTAGATCCGCCGCAGCGTGACCGCGCAGTCCACATGGAAGAAATCCACCGCCAACATGCTCGAGGCTTGGGTACGCAGGAACCGCCGCCAGCTCGTATCGGTATGCCGAGACAGCGCCGGCGGTATCCGCCGGCGCTGGAGCACTCTGCGGATCGTCGAAGCGCCGACACGATGGCCAAGTTTGAGCAACTCGCCCTGGATGGTGAGTCGGCCTGGGGCGCGGTGGTCGGGTTTCCCGGCTCCGTTTCCATGGCCCACACTCTGAACCGGATGGAACGTGACGGGCTCATCCGGCGGGTGCCGGATCCGATTGACGGACGTCGCGCAATCATCTGGCCCGCTGTGAGTTCTACGCTTTTCCGATGACCTGCCGCATCGAAGTCTTCGTCCGCAGCGGACACACCATCGATCTGGCGCTGCAGGATGGTGAGGACCGAGTGTTCGCAAACGCCCTGCACGAGGCCTGGGCGTCTCCCGATGCCATCGGGTTCAAGCATCTGGCGCTCGGCGAGAACGCCGTGATTCTTGCCACCGAGGTTGTCGGTTACAGGCTCCATGGCTCGGAGGAGGCGGGCTCGGCGCCGATGTAGCACTCAGCCTCGTGGGCGCCCGGCCGTCCGCCGCACGAAGCGGAAGGTGCGCGGGGATGGGAGACCGGGACACCGAAGCCCCGGCGCTGTGTGCCGCTGGAATGTTGGTCAGCCGAAGGCCTCCGCGACTACCGCCCGAGTCGTCGCTCGCGCACCACCGAGCAGGTCGCCGCCGGTCGTGAGCTGGTAGTGCTGGCGCACGGCCCGTTGGCACACCGGTGGTGCTCCCGGCGGCGAAGCCGAGATCACGGCCGATGTCGGCAGCGCCACGTTGACGATCGAATAGTCGAGCGCGATCACCAGCCGGGCCGTGGCCAGCACCGCCCCCTTGGGCCGGGGCGCGGGGGCGGCGCTGTCGCCGGGGAGCGGGCGCCCAAGCCTCGCCGCGGATGGCCCGGGTGTCGTCAGTGGCAGCGCGACTCCGCACTTCCGGCTGGCAGGAGTATTGGCCTACCTGCTAGCTGCAACACCGCTCGACGATTCCGGCGATTGCCGAGGTGAGAGGCGCGCGGCTTTGCCGATGCCGTAGTGGGCGATGACTAGCCGGCCAGCGGGTCGGCCCATCACCTCCGGCTGATGATCTCGGCCAGCCAGGGCTCGCCCTCGTGTGCTCCGCCCGGGGGTTGCCCGCCCCGCCGCCGATCAACCACCGCACACAGCGGAGGGCAAGGCTGATGTCGGTTTGGTCCAGTTGAGTGCAGTCGTTTCTTTGGCGCAGGCCGCTGGGGTGCGGGGGAGTTATCGTGACTGCTCCTTCGGGATGGCTGCCGGGAGGTGACGGCGTGATCAGTCCGGTGAGGTTGCGGGAAACTGAAGTGCTGGCGGCCCAGCTTGCGATCTCATCGGCGGAATGCGCTCGAAGCGGCCCGCGGTTGTGCTTTGGTGTCCGCGATGCGTTGCGCTGGCTGATTCGGGGCGGCCCGGCTCCGCTGACCGGCACCCCGAGCGAGGTCCCGGTGCCGTGCGCGGCGATCGTGCACGAGCTAGGCGCCGCCGAGGCGGCGATACACCCTCGCGGAACCAGCTTGGGCTTACGCCGAGGGCGTCGAGCATGCCTTGATGTGGGCGCAGCTGGTCACACCGGCGCCACCGGAACCCGCTGCCACGAGCGCCTGTCTCGAGGACTCCTAACATCGGATGACCGAGCCGAGGATCCGGGATGAGCCGGCGTCTTATCTTCGGATTCGGAGTATCTGGTTGCGGACGTCATGCACCGTTTTATGGCAGCCGCGCGAGGACGCGCATGCCGCTGTGCCTGAGGCCAAGATCGGCACCACGGCCCGACTCGACGGGATCGGCCACCTCGGAGAGGGTGCTGCGATTCGGCGACAGCGCGACTACCGTCCGAAGTCGTGGACTGTCGGCTCACCACCGAACGACTGCGGGTGCGGCCTTGGCGGATTGAGGACGCGGAGGCCGCACTGGCCATCTACGGGATCCCCGGTGTCACCGGGTGGATCACCCCCGCTACCGCCCGGATCGGGGACCTGCCGGCGATGGGGGCGGTGCTGCACGCGTGGGTGGAGATGCAACCGAACCTGCTGCCACCGCGCGGTCGATGGGCGATCGAACGGATCGCCGACCAGGTGGTGGTCGGCGGGCTTGCGATCCGGCTGCTGCCCCCCTACCAGGTGGACCTGGAGGTCAGCTTTCAGCTGCGGCTCGAGGAGCGGGGCAAGGGATACGCCACCGAGGCCGCCGGGGCGCTTATCGGGTGGGCATTCACGCAGGATGTCGCCGAGCTGTTCGCGGTGGTCCTGCCGAACAACACCCGAGCGATCGCCACCATCCAGCGGCTGGGCATGGAATGGGTCGGCGAGACCACCAAGTACTACGAGCACACCCTGCAGGTGTACCGGATCCGCCCAACCGATGTACCCCGCCACGACAGGGTTTCCACGAATCCGTAGCAGTTTATGAGGTCGGATTGCGCGACTAGATAAGGAAAGGGGGCAGGCCCAGCGAAATGGCCGGGCCGGCCCACTCAGGGGGAATAACTGTCTTGAATCTTGGGGCCGCCGCGTGGATCCGCGGCTACCACCTCCTTCGAGACCGTTCCTCAACCTCCTGCGATCCTTTGGGCACCTACTGGCGCCGCCTTGTGTGAGCGCTTTCATATTCGTCGTCTCTCCGTGACGGCGCATTCTCTGGCACCCATGTTGAGCACCGTCAAGCCCGTTCCGCGGATTTCCAGCATGTCGACACGGTGGTCCCGCTGGCCCCGCGGCGCATCTACGCGTTGATCGTGGTTGACCACGGCTCGCGCCGCGTGCACCTGGGTGGGATCACCGCCCACCCGACCGGTAGCTGGACCGTTCAGGCTGCGCGCAAGTTGGTCATGGACCTTGGTGACCGGATTGCCCCGGTGAAGTTCCTGCTGTGTGACCGGGACTCTCGGTTCATCGCCGCATTCGATGCGGTGTTCGCTTCCGAGGGTATCCAGACACTGCTGAGCCCACCCCAGCCACCGCGGCCCAACGCGATCTGCGAGCGGATGATCGCCACGCTGCGCCCAGAGTTGCTGGATCGGGTGATGGTCGTCAACCAGCGGCATCTGCACCGGGTCATCACTGTGTACCTGGCGCACTTCAACGCCGCGCGCGCGCCCGCACCGTTCCCTCGAGCAACTCACCCCATCCCAATCCGAGACGAGCCACAGAACCGATCGACCTCGCGCTCTACCGGATCCGCCGCAGACCGATCCTCGACGGGCTCACCAGCAAGTACCGGTGTGCCGCGTAACCGACCGCGCCAGGACACGAACGCGCAGCCAGCGGCGAAATCGGAAATTCGAGCCCCACACGTACTGCGGTACCTGAGACGGGCTCGCCGAGCCGCGCCGGCGCCTCCCGCGGGCAGCCGCGCCGAGGCCGGAGCGCCGACGGGCCCCGTGACCCGCTCCAGACCCCCGCTGGGCCGTTCGTGCCGGAGCCAATTAGGGGAGCTTTACGGGGCGGTGCAGGACCGCCCCGCAAAGTTCGCGCCCTGTGGCCGGTCAGTCGAGATGGTTCGGCTGACTGCGTATTCTCAGCCGACGCCAGCTGGTGTCTTCTCGGTAATCTTCGTCAACACCGGCATCAGGTATCTCTTGAATGTGGCCGGGTTCTCCGACATCGGGAAGTGGCCGATGCCGTCCATGATAATCGTTTCCGACCCTCTGATCTTCTGCCCGGTCTGTTCGGTCATTTCCGGCGTGCAGGCAAAGTCGTAGACGCCGGTCATGAGGTAGATCGGTACGTTGCCGGAAATCTCGCCGCATCGGTCTCGAAAGTCGTGATCGACGCTGTAGAAGTACAGGTCACCCTTGAAGATGCCCGGGCCGCCTTGGCTGTAGTACCACCAGGTCTCCCAGCGGTAGTCAGCGGGGCTTTGCGGCGCCATGAGTCCGAACACCGAGGTTGCGCAGGCCTCGCCACCATGCACGTGTGGGTGTGCCAGCCAGTTGATGTACCAACCCGGCGAGTAGTCGCACGCTTCGATCGCGATGAGCGCCCGCACGCTCTCCTCGAAGTTGACGGCGAGATGCAGGCAGATGTTTCCGCCCATCGAGCTCCCCATGATCACGGGTAGGTCGAGCTCGAGTGCCTTGCAGAAGGTCATCACGAACTCGGAGTAGAACTTCGCGGTGAGCCGGTACTCTTGCTTTTCGAATCCGTTGGGCGGAATAGACTTGCCGTGCCACGGCATGTCAAAAGCGATCACCCGGAAGTTCTCGGTGATGTCCGGATCGGTCAGCTGGTGCCGCCATTCGCGAGCATCCGTTCCGGCCGTGTGCAAGCAGACCAACGGGATTCCGTGGCCAGTCTCCTCGTAATACACTCGGTAGTTATAGCCGGCGTATGGGATATAGACGTACCGGCCGGTGATAGGTTCGTGGACTGCGGTCATCGAATTTCCTCTTTTCGTTTCAGACGCGGGTCGCGCGTTCCTCCACCACGACCTGGTCGGCGACCTCGCGCATCCGTTCGAGCATCCAGGTCAACGCGCGTACGTTCTGCCATAGCACCTTGACGTCGCCGTCCATTCGGAGCCGGCCATGCAATGGGTGCGCCATAGCCCACAAATCGTTGAACATGGGCGGTGGAAGCTTCTGTGTAAACTTCTCCCACGACTCTGTGGGCGCGCGCAGCGCAAAGCTCCACGGCGTTTCAATGCTGAGCGAGTCCGTCACGCGCTGGATGACCCCGTTGCGTACCGACACGACATATTCCTGGTCGTCGAAGCCGACGAGAAAGTCGGCCGTGAAGTATCGCCCGATGATCTTCAACGTAGGGTCCGCATTAACGGTGTCCTGCCAGGCGTTCATCCATTGCGAGTTGAACCTTGTCATTGGAATCTCCTCTCGCCCGCGACCTGGTCTATCGCGGGTAGGAATGTGGTTGCGGCACGGCGGATCGCCAGCTGCGGCTGAGGTTGGGTACGTGGCCACGATCGACTGGCGACAGTCGATCCGGATGCGTCTTCGCGGCATGGGGCGCGGGAGTCGTGGCCGCCGGGTTCGACTGAGGTCGATGACCCATGGCCGCGCGCCTGGCTGCGGGCCGGTTGGCGCCCGGCCCGTCAGCCAGGCCCGAGGGCACTGGCTGGGCGGCAATCAATGGCAGCATTAGTACGGCCAAAAGTGGCATAGAGCCGGAATCGATAATCGTAACGCGGGCTAGGGAGCCGATGCTTCGGCCGAATAGGGCAAGTTAGCCGTACGATAGGTGTCTTCGCGGAGTCTCCTGGGGCCCGATGTCGCTGTGACGGAGGGGCGGTGTGCGATGACCGCGGCGCGAGGGCTCGGGCCGGGCGTTGCGTACCAATCACTCGCCCAGCTACTCAGGGATGCGATCAACCAAGGGAGTTTCGCGAACGGTCGCCAGCTCCCGACCGAAGCCGAGCTGGTCGCCGATTATGGCGTCAGTAGACAGACGGTGCGCCGAGCGCTGCAGGAGCTGGTCGCTGAGGGGCTGGTGTCTCGGGTGCGCGGGCATGGGACATTCGAGATCATCTCTGTGTTCGTGCTTTGCCAGGGCGGCCAACGGCCACGGCTGCTGACCGGAGTGGGATGGTGGCCCAGTGAACGGACCCTGGCCGCCGATCGAGTCGTCCCCACGTCGGCTGTACCCGCCCTACGACCAGCCCTGCCCCGAGGGCGAGCAACCCCCGCCGGCTCGGGTTGTCCTTGAGGAGGCGTTGCTGGGTGTAGACTTGGGCGCCTTCGACCGCGAGATCGTCGAGTGGCTGGCCGCCCGGGACACCCCGACGGTAGCCACGGTGGTGTCGCTACTTCACCGGGCGCGGCAGGCAGGCCGGGACGAATGGCCACGGCACACTCAGTTTCGATCCCCACGCGGCCATTAGGGGTGCAGTCATGGTGCGGTTTCATGACCCACCGCGCCGGCGTGGAACAGGTTGAGCGGACGAACACTCGTCGTGAGCGGTTGACGAGCGCTCGGTGGCGCTCAGCCTCGGACTGCGGCGCGTGCTGCTCTGAGGTCATCCACGACGTAGATGTCCTGACTCCATTGTCCCGGCCAGGCGGCCAGCACAAGATCCTTGCTCGTTGCGGAGGCCAGTGAGGACCGTTTCTCCGACTCGGTTTTGGCCTGATGGACGACTCCGGTGGTATCCACGCGCAGCAGCGTGACCGAGCGCCCCAACCACGGCAACCGCCCCGCGCTGCTGGCGCTGCGCAAGCTCGAGGTGTCGAACGAGGCGAATCTGGGCATGCCGATGACCCTAGCGACACGCGGTTCGCGATCAGTGAAAGCTCGAGGGTGGGCGGGGCGACGGGGTGTGGCCGGCGTCGGCAAGTGAGGCCCGGGCCCGGCCTCGCTGACGTTCCTCGGAGAAGGCGAACCATCGGTCCAGCTCCATCCCGTG
The DNA here is from genome assembly GCA_035489915.1 of Pseudonocardia sp. GTDB lineage: Bacteria > Actinomycetota > Actinomycetes > Mycobacteriales > Pseudonocardiaceae > Pseudonocardia. The sequence goes on from DATHIT010000746.1 coordinate 6,618, forward strand.
CCCGACCGAGTAGATCTTTGAATCGGCGGAACGCCGCCGCCGGGTGGCCCTGGCCAGTATGGTCGTCGGGAGCTGTTCGACGCCGGGGTCGAGCCGGAGGTGCGGAGATGGTGGCGAGCTCGACGGAGTCCTGGAGCATCGACCAGGGCGCTGGCGATGTGCCTGGCCAGTGGCAGCGGATGCTCTCCGACACGCACCTGCCATGGGCCACTTCGATCACCGCGACCGTGCCCGGCGGCGTCTTCGAGGCCAGTGCTCGCCGCTGGTGGATCGATGACCTGGCGCTGGTGGATTGCGAGTGCGGGCCGTGCTCGGGTACCCGGCAGCGCCACCAACTGGCCAACACCGACGACGAGTTCGTGGTCGTGCTGATCACCCGGGCCGGGCGGGAGACGGTTAGCCAGGCTGGGATGGACGCCGAGCTGCGCCCCGGCGACGCGGTGGCCTGGGACAGCACCCTGCGCGCCCGGTTCGCCGTGTGGGAGCCGCTGGCCGAGCGCAGTTTGTTGATCCCCCGCGCCGCGCTGGACGAGGTCGGCGGGCGAGCCTGGGTGCGCGCCGGCGTGACCCTGGACGGCTGGGCGCCGGCGACCGAGCTGCTGGCCAGCTACCTGGATGTGCTCAGCCGCTCGCTGGACCGGCTCGGTCCGGCGGCGGTGACCGCGGCCCGCAACGCGACCCTGGAGCTGTTTATCGGGGCGGTGCGCGGGGACGCCGAGTTGGCCACGGCGGGCGGCACCGGGCCCGCGCTGCGCGCCGCGATGGACCGCTACATCGAGCGGCACCTGCTCGACCAGCCGATCAGCGCCGCGGCGCTGGCCAGCGCGCACGGGGTCTCGGTGCGCCGGTGAACCGGGTGTTCAACGCCACCGGGCAGACCGTCCACGAGGTGGTGCGGGTGCGCCGGCTGGCCCGCGCACGGGACGAGGTGGCCGCCGGCGGCACGCCGATCGCGACCATCGCCACCCGGTGGGGCTTCGCCGACAGCAGCCACTTCAGCCGGGCGTTCAAGGCGCACTACGGCTCGTCGCCCAGGGACTACCGGGAAGCCGTCGGCGCCGGACGTGGCGCGCCAGTACATCGAGCAGTCGCTCGGGTTCAAGCCACGGTAGGCCGGCCGGTGAGACTGGGGTCACACCGGTCCGGAGCTGAGCCGAGGCGCGTCCGAGGCACTCCTGGGGCCGGTCACGGCGATCAGGAGGAGGCCAGGATGGCCCGACAGGACATTGAGTTCAATGCCGAGGGCGTCACGCTGCGCGGCTGGTTCTACCGGGCTGAGGGCGCGTCCGGGCGGGCGCCCACGGTGGTGCTGGCGCACGGATTCTCCGCGGTCAAGGAGATGTACCTGGACTCGTTCGCCGAGGTCTTCGCCGCCGCCGGGCTGAACGCGCTGGTGTTCGACAACCGCAACTTCGGCGCCAGCGACGGCGAACCGCGCCAGGAGATCGACCCGTGGGCACAGGTCCGCGACTACCGGCACGCGATCACCTACGCGGGCACCCGCCCGGACGTGGACCCGTCCCGGATCGGCGTGTGGGGATCCAGCTACTCCGGCGGGCACGTGCTGGTGGTGGCCGCGATCGACCGGCGGGTGAAGGCC
>DATHIT010000747.1:0-4691 GCA_035489915.1 Pseudonocardia sp.
TGCCTGTTCGCGCTGCTCGCCGTGCTGGTCTGGCTGTTCCTGGAGCGCACCCGGTACGGGCGGGTGTTCTACGCGGTGGGCGGCAACGCCGAGGCCGCGAGGCTGGCCGGCGCCCGGGTGCGCCGCTACCAGTTCGCCGCGTACGCGATCTCCGGGGTGCTCGCCGCGGTCGCCGGCATCATCCTGGCCTCCCGGCTGCGCCAGGGCGACGTCACCGCCGGTGACTCCGCGCTGCTGGACGCGGTGGCGATGACCCTGGTCGGCTACGCGGTGCTGGGCGCCAAGAAGCCGAACGCACTCGGCACCGTGGTCGGCGCGGTATTCCTCGGCCTGATCCTGCAGGGGCTCACCCAACTCGGCCTGCCCTACTACACCCAGGACCTGATCAAGGGCCTGGTCCTGATCTTCGCCCTGCTCATGTCCTTCTCACTCCGCCGATCCCGCCGGACCCGGAGACAAAACCCGTGAGTGGTATTGGTCGCTATAGCGACCAATACCACTCACGGCACTTGACCAGCGGAAACGGAGGCGAGGGATGAGCGAGGACCTGTTGACGGCCGACGTGCTGACCGCGGACAGCGTGCCGGGGTATGTGGCTGGGCGGGCGGCGCTGCGGGGGCTGGTTGATCCGGAGACGGTGGTGGCCAGCGAGGTCGGCGATGGGAACCTGAACCTGGTGTTCCGGTGCGCGGACGCGGCCGGGCGGCGGCTGGTGCTCAAGCAGGCGTTGCCGTACGTGCGGCTGGTCGGGCCGGAGTGGCCGATGACCGTGGCACGGGCCGCCAGGGAGGCCAACGCGATCCGGGCACATTCGGCGCTCTCCGACGACGTGCTCCGGCTGATCGACTTCGACGAGGCGCGGCACGTACTGGCGCTGCAGGACCTGTCCGACCACGAGGTGTTCCGCACCCGGTTGAACGAGGCCGGGCCGCACGCCGACGTGGTGGAGCGGCTCACCGAGTACGTGGCCGACGTGGCGTTCGGCACCTCGTTCCTGGCGCTGGGCGAGGAGGAGTTCAGGCGCCGGGCAGCCGCCGCGATCAACCCGGAGCTGTGCGCGATCACCGAAAACCTCATCCTCACCGAGCCGTACCTGGGGGCGGCGCGCAACTCGGTGCGGCCCGCGCTGGAACCCCAGCTGGCGGCGCTGCAGGCGGACGCAGACTGGGTGGCGGCCGCGATGGAGATGAAGCACCGATACCTGAGCTGCCAGGAGGTGCTGCTGCACGGCGACCTGCACACCGGCAGCGTGTTCGTCCGGGGGAGCGGCGCGGGGCTCTCGGTCAAGGCGTTCGACCCGGAGTTCGCCTGGTACGGCCCGGTGGGCTTCGACCTCGGGCTGCTCTGGGCGAACATGCTCTTCGCCGGCGTCCGGGCGGCGGCGCTCGGGCAGCCGGACCGGGCGCGGTCGCTGCTGCGCACCGTCGAATGCGGCTGGACGCGGTTCGCCGCCCGGATGTGGCAGCGCTGGCCAGGGCGGCTTGCGCCGGCCAGGTACCCCGACGCGTTCCTGGCCCGCTGGCTGCCGGAGATCAAGCGGGACGCCTTCGGTTTCGCGGGGTGCGAGGCGGCCCGGCGGACCATCGGCCTGGCCAAGGTGAGCGATCTGGAGTCGCTGGACGATCGCGAGTACGGGATCGCCGGCGCGGTGATGCTGCGGTTCAGCCGGCTGCTGCTGGTGGACCGGACCACGGTGAGCTTCGACGATCTGGTCGACCTGGGTCTGTCCGCGATAGATGACTGAGGTGGTGCACGATCGGGGTATGCAGCCGCTGGTACGTACCGAGCGGGACGGGCGCGTCCTGGTCATCCAGATGTGTAGGGCGAACAAGCGCAACGCGGTCAACCGGGAGCTGGCCGACCAGCTCGACGAGGCGTTCAACCTGCTCGAGGACGACCCCGAGCTGTGGGCCGGGGTACTCACCGGCTCCGAGGGGGTCTTCTCGGCGGGCAGCGACCTCACCGCCGACGGCGACTACTGGACCGACCGGGGCGGCGAGTACGGCTTGATCCGGCGGACCCGGCGCACGCCGCTGGTCGCGGCGGTCGAGGGGCCCGCGCTGGGCGGCGGCCTTGAGCTGGTGCTGGCCTGTGACCTGGTGGTCGCGTCGGACACCGCCCGGCTCGGGCTGCCCGAGGTGAAGCGCGGACTGGTGCCGGCGTGCGCCGGGTTGTTCCGGGGCCCCCGCGCGCTGCCGGTGAACCTGGCCCGCGAGCTGGCCCTGGTCGGCGACCCGTTCGACGCCCAGCGCGGCTACGCGGCCGGCCTGGTCAACGTGGTCACCGAGGCCGGCGGTGCGCTGGCCGCCGCGGTGGCGCTGGCGCAGCGCATCTGTGGCAACGCGCCGGTGGCGGTGCGGGCCAGCCTGGCGGCGATGGACGCCTGGCTCACCGGGTCCGACGAGTTGGGCTGGCGGGCGACCGGCGAGGCGGTCAGCGCGGTGCGCGCCTCGGCGGACCACCGGGAGGGCATCGCGGCGTTCCTGGAGAAGCGCCCGCCGAAGTGGACCGGCCGCTGATCCGCGAATCGCCCGCCGGGCACTTGTAAGCTGATCTAATGACCCGGGTGGAGGTCGATGAGCCACGGTTGGGCCTGCGGGAGCGCAAGAAGCTGATGACGCGGCAGGCCATCTTGGACACTGCCCATGAGATGTTCGGCGAGCGCGGCTACGACAACGTGACGGTGGCCGAGATCGCCGACGCGGTGAACATCGCCGCGAAGACGGTGTTCGTCTACTTCCCGTCGAAGGAAGACCTGGTCTTCTGCGGCGAGGAGGAGATGCGGGAACGGGTGCTGGCCCGGATCCGGGGCCGCGCGCCCGGCGAGACGCCGCTGGCCGCGATGGGTTCGCTGATGCGCGAGCTGATGGCCGAGTCGGGCGACCAGGTGGTGCTCGACCTGCAGCGGTGGCGCCGGATGATGGGCGACAGCGGGGTCCTGCAGTCCCGCATGCGGCTGCACTGGGAGCGGCTCGAGGACGCGTTGGCGGCGCTGCTGTCGGACGAGGCGGGCGAGGGCCGGCACGCCCCGCAACCCCGGGTGGCCGCCGCCCAGCTGACCCTGGTCTTCCGGTTGATGGCCTCCGATGAGGTGCTCGGCTACGTGCGGGCACATCCGGAGCAGGCGCAGCGCGCCGCGCTGGAGGACTGGCTGGACTCGATGCTCGGGATGATGGGCGGCGGGACCGGCGGCTACCGCCGGCGCTGAGCGCCGCCTGGCTACGGCCGGTGCTGAGCGCCGCCACGGCTGGGGGACGACGGTCCACCGGTTGCCGCACCAGCGGTACGGTAATCGGTATGGCAACGCGGAAGGTGACCCTCTCGCTGGACACTGTCGCGCTCGCGCTCGCCGAGCGCGCGGCCGCCCAGACGGGGCAGTCGGTATCCGCGTGGCTGTCCCGGGCCGCCCGTCGCGAGGCGGTGCGCACCGGTGTCGGTCCGCCCGTCGACCAGCTGCCCGAAGCGATGGCCGACGAAGCCGAGTTGGCCGAGGCGGAGAGGCACCTGCGTGCATCGGGGTGAGCTCTGGACCTACGTCCCGCAGGGCTCACCCCGGCAACCCATGGTCGTGATCGTCTCCAGCGACGGCATCAATCAGTCATCCCGAGCCTGGCTGCTCGGCGCGCCGCTGGCGGACGGGGACCCCGGCGACATCCTGGCCGTACCCGTGGACGGCCACGGATGGGTCTCCGCCGGCAACCTCAGCCGTTACTACCGCGGCTGGTTGCGCGAGCACGTCGGCACGCTCGAGCGGCAGGCCATGGACGACCTGGACTCCGCGCTGCGCGCCGCCCTCGACCTCTAGGAGGGCCCTGAACGGACCCTCCTAGCCGCCGGCCAGGGGGCCGATGAGCAGGTGTACCTGGAGCTCGCCGACGATCGCGCCGAGGATGCCGCCGACCAGGATCAGTTTCCACTCGTCCTGCTGGAACGCCGGCCGCAGCACCTTCTCGAACTCGATCGGGGTGAGCGCGAGCATCGCGTCGACGATGGTCTTCTCCACGGCCAGCGCGTCGGTGGCGTAGTCCATCGCGGGTTGGATGGTGTAGCTGACCTCGGCGATCGCGCGCTGCGCCGCGTCGGCCTTGAGCGCCCGGTACCGCTCGCTGCCCACGGTGAGCACCACCAGCGGCTTGGCCAGCCCCACCTGGCGGTCCACCACCCTGGCGATGTGCCGCTGCACCAGGTTGATCAGCCGGTCCGCCTTGGGGCCGGTGAGCATGGCGTCCAGCAGCTTCGGGACGGTGAGCACCTCTTCGGCGATCAGCTTGCCGTAGTCGGCGGCCACCTGCTTGCGGCGCTTCTGGAACATGCCCTGCCAGGGCACCCCGAGGATCCGGCGCGGCTCGCGCGGGTAGAAGATCATCTTGAGCGCGATCCAGTCCGTGCTCAGCCCGACCAGGGCGCCGAACAACGGCATGATCAACGGCTCGTGGGTGAGCGCCCAGACGATGGCCTGCAGGATCCCGATGATGAAGCCGAAGTACAGGCCGCTGCGCGCGATGAACCGCATCTCCGGGCGGGAGATCTCCCGGATCAGCCGGTTCAGTACGGCCTTGTCCTTGACCAGGTTGGTCACCGCCATGTCCCGGACGTCCAGGTAGTTGTCCATGTTGGCGGCGAAGTCGTCCATGATCTCGGCGACCACCTTGGGGGTCTGCGCCTTGATCTGCCACAGCACCAGCCGCTGC
>DATHIT010000748.1:0-2013 GCA_035489915.1 Pseudonocardia sp.
CATGTCCTGGGTGTCTGCACCACCTGCCGCGGTGACCGCCGCGATGGCCACAGCGCTCGCACTGGCCGGCTCCCTGCTAGTCGCCGAGGTGGCCCGCCGGACACCTGCCAGCCTCCCCCTGACCGGCCGGTCCCGCCGGCGGCCCAAAGCAGCACGACTGCGAGGCGTGACATGACTCTCGCTGAGCCCAAGGTGCCGACCCGCTCCCCGCTGCGGCACCGCGTCCGTGGGCGGATCCTGATGCTGCTGTGCATCCTGTACGCCGTCTCGTACCTCGACCGCACCGCGATCTCCACGGCCGCCCCGTCCATCCGCGCCGACCTGCATCTCAGCGATACCCAGTTCGGCCTCGCCCTGGCGGCGTACTCGCTTCCCTACGCGCTGCTGCAGGTCTTCGGAGGCTGGATCGGCGACCGGTTCGGTCCCCGCAAGGTACTCAGCATCCTCGCCGTGGCCTGGGGCCTCTCCACCCTCTGGACAGGGCTCGCCACCGGTCTACTCGCGCTCGGCGCGGCCAGGCTGATGCTCGGACTGAGCGAGGGCGCGGCCTTCCCGACCGCGACTCGGGCGATGTCGACCTGGCTGCCCAGCGACCGCCGCGGCTACGGCCAGGGCGTGGTGCATTCGGCGGCCCGGCTGGGTGCCGCGATCGCCCCGCTGATCATGGCGGGCCTGATCGCGACCCTGGGCTGGCGGGTCGGCTTCGTCGCCCTCGGCGTACTGTCCGTGATCTGGTCGATCGCCTGGGCTCGGCGGTTCCGTGATCGGCCGCAGGACGACAAGCGGGTCTCCGCGACCGAACTCGGTGAACTGGGCACCCAGCACGCGGACGAGGCGCCCGGAACGACCTCGACCGTCGAACGGCGCAAGGTACCGTGGCGTCGGCTGGTCCGACGGATCGCACCCGTCACGCTCGTCGATTTCTGCTACGGATGGATGTTGTGGGTCTACCTCACCTGGTTGCCGTCCTTTTTCCAGGACGAGTACGGCCTGGCGCTGGCCGGGTTCGCGCTGTTCACGTCCCTGGTGCTGTCCGCCGGGGTGCTGTCGGACACCCTGGGCGGGATGCTCTCGGACCGGCTGCTGGCGCGGACCAGGAGCCTGCGGACGGCCCGGCGGACGAACCTGGTGATCGGCCTGGCCGGGTCGATGCTGGCGCTGATCCCCTCGCTGCTGGTGCACAACCTTGTCTTGGTGACGATCAGCCTGACGCTGTCGTTCTTCTTCCTGGAGTTGACGAACTCCGTGCTCTGGGCCATCCCGATGGACATCGCTCCCGACCACGCCGGGGTGGCGAGCGGGTTGATGAACACCGGCTTCGGCGTCGCGGGCATCGTGTCCCCGATCGTCTTCGGCTTCCTGATCGACCAGACCGGCAACTGGCAACTTCCCTTCGCCCTGTCGGTCGCCCTGCTGGCAGCCGGCACGCTGTTGTCGCTGCGAGTGGACCCACGCCCTCTGGACCCAGATCCGACACCACCATCGGCCACTCCCAGCTGATCGCGACCCGACCATGAAGCCCCAGCCCACCCGCGCCAAGCTCCGCCGTAGTCGCCGTAGCCGGCTTCTGCGCGGCCTGGTGGCGTGCGCTGTGCTGGCAGGCGTTGCTGCTGTTCCGGCCTCACTTGCTGCAGTGCACGCCAGCCCACGGGCCGGCGTGGCGGCAGCTACCGCAGTACCGGCTTGGGGTCCTGCTGCGCTGCCGGCGCCTGCAGTCGCCGCCTCGGCCGGCAGTACCACGGGGACGATCCGTTTGACCTCTGGCGGCCGGCAGCGGACCGCGATCGTGCTGACGCCGCGGACGACCAGGCCGGTTCCACTGGTCGTCGTCCTGCATGGCCGGGACAGCACGCCTGCTGAGGAGTTGGTCCGCACCGGTTTCGCCGACCTCGCCGCGAACGGCCAGGCGGTGCTCGCCTACCCGGCCGGTGTGGGCGAGTCGTGGAACGCCCGGACCGGCTGCTGCGCGATGGCCGCAAAGCAGAAAGTGAACGACGTCGCGTTCCTCGGTGC
>DATHIT010000749.1:0-2369 GCA_035489915.1 Pseudonocardia sp.
CCTCCGCGTCGCCAGGCCCCGCCCAACCCAGGAGGCTGGATTACCAGATCAGACGGGGACTGGCGACGACAAAAGGACGTTAACAGCCACACATCACAGCGTCATCTCGAAGCGGCAAGAAATGACTCTATTCGGTCACGATGAGTCAGCGACCGGTGAACTTGACCTTCCCCAGGAAGTTGCGGCCACCCAGCTCGAGCAGGGTCCGGACCCCGGCTCGCATGTCCTCGGTGTCGAACAGCGGCGCGGCGCTTTCCAGGATCGCCCGGTCGGCATTGCGGATCCCGCCGTCGGCATACCCGCGAATGAGAGCCTTGCCCGCGGCCAGGGCGCGGGTGGGGCCGGCCGCGTACCGGCGGGCCAGCCGCTCGGCGAAGGGGCGCAGCTCGTCGTCCGGGACGACGTGGTTGATGATGTTCCATTCGGCGAACTGCTGGGCGCTGTACTGGTCGCCGTCGAACACGATCTGCTTCGCCCTGGCCGATCCGGCGCGCTCCGCCAGCCGCTGTGCCCCGCCGAGCAGGGTGCTGGTGCCGATGTGCCGCTCCACCTGGGCGAAACGCGCGGACTCGGCGGCGACCACGATGTCCGCGGTCAGCGCCACCTCCAGGCCGGCGGCCAGGCACAGCCCCTGCACCGCCACCACGGTGGGCAGCGGCAGTTCCTCGAGCCGGGCGAACACCGGCAGCGCCCTGGCGAACATCGCCCGGGCCTGCGCCGCCGACTTGCCTTCGAAGATATGCACGTCCGCGCCGCCCATGAAGTGCGGCCCCTCGGCGCGGATCAGCAGGGCGCGGATGTCGGTCTGACTGATTTCGTTGACCGCTTCTTCGAATCCATCGATCACACCCTGGGACATCAGATTCAGCGGCGGATTGTCCACCGTGAGGAACCCGAGATCTCCGTCGACATCGAACTTCACCAGGGACATAACGACTCCTCCTAGCGCCGGTTCTCATCCCGGGTACGGGAATTCCGGGGCGCGGTTGAGCCGACCCTACCGCCTGAGTCTCTCAACGCAACTCATGCGACCGGGTGAGATTCGCCGAGAAACTCAGCCTCCTTTTGGGGTGTCCGAGGCGAGGGCTCGGGCCATGCCGCGGCGCACCGCGTCGACCAGGTAGGGGCGCAGTTGGGACGCCGGCACGATGGTGTCCACCGAACCGACCCGTTGGGCCCGCTCGATGCTGTGCTTGGTGTCGAATTCGTCGGCGACCTCACCGAGCTTCTCCGAGCGCACCGCGGCGCGCACCGCGGCCAGCTCGCCCCGCAACCGGGCAGCGTCCGCCTCCGCGCGCGACTCCACGGCCTGGACCAGGTGGGCCTCGACATCGGCGACCCGGGGATCGGCGGCGGTACGCCGGTTGACCTCACCGGCGAACACCACCGCCGCCGCCGGCGCCCCACCGATCACCGAGGCGTACGAGCCCTCCACCGCGGCGATCTCCATGTTGTCGTTGAGCGTGCTGGAGAAGACCACGAACGCGCCGCCGTGGTAGCGGGAGACCACACAGAACACGATCGGCCCGGCGAAGTTGACCACCGCCCGGCCGATCTCCGCGCCGTACTCCAGCTGCAGGCCGCGCAGCGACTCCGGGGAGCCGTCGAACCCGGAGAGGTTGGCCAGCACCACCAGCGGCCGGTTCCCGCTCGCCGCGTTGATCGCCCTGGCGGTCTTCTTCGACGAACGCGGGAACAAGGTGCCGGCGGTCCACTGGGACGGGCCGTCCACCGGCGGCCGACCGTGCCGGGGCAGCGGGCGGGACTCGATGCCGAGCAGCGCCACCGGCTGCCCACCCAGGTGCGCGTCGAACACCACCACCGAGTCGGCGTCGTGCATGTCCACCCAGCGCTCCAGCGGCGGGTGGTCGGAGTCGGCCACCCCGCGCATCAGCGAGCGGACGTCGAACGGCTTCTTGCGCTCGGCGTTGGTCTTGGCGGAGAAGATCTGGCCGAGGTGGGTGAAGTCGGTGTCCGGCCCGGCATGCGGCGAATCGGCGATGTCCCGGTCCACCGGATCGGTGCTGGGCGCCTGCCGGGGGAACCGCTCCCCCGGGGCGAGGTAGGTGTGCTCGTAGTGGGCGAGCAGCACGTCCACCGCGGCGGACAGGTCCGGCGCCCAGTACTGAGCCTGCCCGTTCGGGCCCATGATCCGGTCGTAGCCGCCGATGCCGAAGTTGTCCTCGGCGGACACCCCGCCGGAGTAGTCCAGCGACTGCTTCCCGGTAAGCACCATGGCCGAGTCCGGGGTCATCACCAGGATGCCCTTGGTGTGCATCAACATGGTGGCCTCGGCGTTCCAGTACGGCTGGGCGCCCACGTTGATGCCGGTGACCACGACGTTGATCTCGCCGCCGTCCTGGGTGAAC
>DATHIT010000750.1:0-5663 GCA_035489915.1 Pseudonocardia sp.
GGTGGGCTCGTCGAGGATCTGGGCAGTCACGTCTTCTCGCTCTCGTGGAGGTCAGAGGTCGATCGTGCATGCGCCGGCAGCGGCGGAGACGCAGGTCTGGATGAGGGCGCCGGGCTCGCCGTGTACCTCGCCGGTACGCAGGTCGCGCACCTGCCCGGAGCGCAGCGGGGCCACGCAGCTCAAGCAGATGCCCATCCGGCAGCCACTTGGCATCACCACCCCGGCTTGCTCGCCGACCGCGAGTAGCGGTGTGCCACCCGGTGCGGGGGCGTCCCGGCCGGTCTTGGCGAAGCTGACCGTGCCGCCGTCGGTGTCCGGCGCGGCGAATGAGATCGGTTGGAACCGTTCGATGAGCAGCCGATCGGACAGCCCGGCCCGCCGCCAGTGTGCCTCGAGGTCGGCGAGCAGGCCGGCCGGGCCACAGGCCAGGGTGGTCCGGTCCGGCCAGTCCGGGCACACCGCGTCGAGATCGGCGAGGGTGAACCGGCCTCGGCGCGCGGTGTGCCGCTCGAGCAGCCGGTAGGTCGGCAGCCGCCGGGCCATCTCGCGCAGCTCAGCGCCGAAGATGACGTCGTCGGCATGCCGCGCGGAGTGCACGTGCAGCACGTCCGGCGTCGCCCCTGCGCCACGCAGGGTGCGCAGCATGCCCATCACCGGCGTGATGCCGGAGCCGGCGGTAAGGAACAGGATGCGCGGCGGAACCGGGTCGGGCAACACGAACTCGCCCTCCGGGGACGCCAATCGCAGCACCGCGCCTGGTCTGATCCCACGGACGAAGTGACCGGAGACCCGTCCCTCCTGGACCGCCTTCACCGTGATGCGCAGCAGGCCATCCCCGTCACCGGCGCCATCGCCGGCCGGCGAGGTGATCGAGTAGGAGCGGGTGTGCCACGTCCCCTCGATCCGGGTGCTGACCGATACCCACTGGCCAGCGCGGTGTGACGGCCAGCCCCAGCCGGGCCGGATCACCAGGGTCGCCGCGTCCTCGGTCTCCCGGACGACCTGTTCCACCCGGCCGCGGGGTTGGCGGGTACTCCACAGCGGGTTGAGCAGGGTCAGGTAATCGTCGGGCAGCAGCGGTGTGGTGAGCACGGCGGCCGCGTGCAGCACCCGGGCACCGAGCGGCCGGGGGCGTGATGGGGCGGCGGACGTCATGTAATGACTGTTCCCGGTTTTCGGGGATAAGGCTTCATTCTGCCGGGCACGCGGTTGGTGGCAACCTTCATACTGCGGGAATGAAACCTCTGGTTTCCGGTGCGGCGCCGTGGACGGATTTGCCGGTGGACATCGGCCATCGACTGCGCCCCGCGCTGCCCTCCGTGGCGGTGGAGATCATCGACACGATCGCCCGGGAGGTGCCGTCGTACTCCCGGCCGCTGGAGGGGACGTTCGGCGCGGGTGTCCGCCGCGGCGTCGAGGTGGCGCTGAACCGGTTCCTGGACCTGCCCGGTTCGACCCAGCCGGCCCTGCAGTCCAGGGATCGGGACGTGTACCTCGCGCTCGGCCGGGGCGAGCTGCGCCAGGGCCGCACCCTGGAGGTGCTGCTGGCGGCGTACCGGGTCGGGGCGCGGGTGGCGTTCCGCCGGTTCGCCGGGCTGGCGCGGGAATCCGGGATGGACCCGGACGCGGTGGTGGCGCTGGCCGAGGCGATCTTCGCCTACATCGACGAGCTGTCCGCGGCCAGCGTCGAGGGCTTCGCCACCGAACAGTCCCACCGGGCCGGCGAGCGCGACCGGTTGCGCGGCCGACTGCTCGAGCTGCTGATCAGCGGCGTCGCCGACGACACCGCGATCGAGGAGGCGGCCGCCGAGGCGGGCTGGCCGATTCCGGACAGCGTGGTGCCCATCGTGGTGCCGCGCGAGCAGAGCCACGGTCTCGCCCTGCGCCTCGGGCCGGCCGCGCTGGTGGCCAGGTCCGGGGAGTTCGTCGTGGCGTTGGTGGCCACCCCGACCAGCGAGCAGGCGCGGCGCTCGCTGCACCGGCAGCTGCGCGGTCGCCGCTGCATGATCAGCTTGCCCACCGCGTGTCGTGACCTCGCCGCCAGCCTCCGGGTCGGCGCGCTGGCGCTCCGGTTGCTCGACTCGGCGCCCTCGGCCGGCTCCGAACCCGTCCTGGTCGCCGATCGGCTGGTCGACCTGGTGCTGCGTAGGGACCCGGCACTGGTCGCGGCGTTGGCCGAGCGGGAGCTTGCCCCGTTGGCCGGGCTGACCGCGGGCGCGCGGCAACGCCTGACCGAGACGCTGCTGGCCTGGCTGAGCTACCGGGGCGAGCGGAACCGGGTGGCCGCCGCGCTGCACGTGCACCCGCAGACGATCGCCTACCGGCTCACCAAGCTGCGCCAGTTGTTCGGCGAGGCGCTGGTCGACCCGGACCGTCGGTTCGCGCTGGAACTCGCCCTACGCGCCGCCGCCCCCGAGTCGACACCACACCGGGACTCCTAGGAGGGTCCTGAGCAATGCTGCTCGTCGCGAGCGGTGATCCAGTTGGATGGCTCGCAAGGCGGAGGAGTGGCCGATACCGCTGTTGTATCGGCCGCGACGACAACGCCGCGAGGCGCCGACTGGGCACCGCGCAGCAGAGCATGCATTGTTCAGGGCGCTCCTAGTCCTCGAGGTAGTCGCGCAGCGGTTGGCACCGGGACGGGTGGCGCAGCTTGGACATGGTCTTGGATTCGATCTGCCGGATTCGCTCCCGGGTGACGCCGTAGACCTGGCCGATCTCGTCCAGCGTGCGGGGCTTGCCGTCGGTGAGCCCGTAGCGCAGCGAGACGATGCCGGCCTCCCGCTCGGACAGCGTGGCCAGCACCGAGCGCAGTTGGTCGCGCAGCAGGGAGAAGGACACCGCGTCCACGGCCACCACAGCCCCGGCGTCCTCGATGAAGTCGCCGAGGTGGCTGTCGCCCTCGTCGCCGAAGGTCTGGTCCAGCGAGACCGGTTCCCGAGCGAAGTTCTGGATCTCGACGATCTTCTCGGGGGTCATGTCCATTTCCCTGGCGAGCTCTTCCAGGGTCGGCTCGCGGGACAAGCTGCGCTGCAGCTCGCGTTGGATGCTGCCCAGCCGGTTGATGATCTCGATCATGTGCACCGGGATGCGGATGGTGCGGGCCTGGTCGGCCATGGCGCGGCTGATGGCTTGGCGGATCCACCAGGTGGCGTAGGTGGAGAACTTGTAGCCCTTCGTGTAGTCGAACTTCTCCACCGCGCGGATCAGCCCCAGGTTGCCCTCCTGGATGAGATCCAGATACGGCATGCCGCGCCCGGTGTAGCGCTTGGCCACCGACACCACCAGCCGGAGGTTGGCCTCCAGCAGGTGGTTCTTGGCCCGGTCGCCGTCGCGGACGATCCAGCGGAGGTCCCGGCTCATCTGCCCGAGGCCCTGGTCGCCGTTGCCGTTGATCTGGTCGAGGCGCTCCAGGGCGTACAACCCGGCCTCGATCCGCTTGGCCAGCGCGACCTCGTCCTCGGCCTTGAGCAGGGCAACTTTGCCGATCTTGTTCAGGTATGCCCGCACCGAATCCGCGGAAAGCGTGAGCTCCGCGTCCTTGCGCGCCTGCCGCAGCGCGGCCGACTCCTGCTCATCCCAGTCGAACTCGGCGGACGAGTTGCCGGCGGCTCCAGGTTCGGGAGCGTCCTGCTGGGCTTTCCCGTTCACCAACGTCACGCTCATCTACTCGACGCACCCGGGGTCGTCACCGGTGACCGCGGCCCGGCGGGGCGTTGACGGTCGCGGTGCGCTCGCGGCGGGCAAACAGGCAGTTCAAGAGCGTGTGACATCCGGCTACCATTCCGTCCTCGGACGCTCACGCTGTCCGATTCAGCCTTCAATCAAGAACGACGCAAGCCTGAACGCTGACGTACGAGGTGCTCTCGACCTGCCCACCCTAGCGGCTGCCGTGGAGCACCGCCGGGAGTCTTCCGCCGGAGGGCAACGGCGATCGAGGGAAGGGCGGTCAGCTGTCGGCGGGCCATGGCCCCGAGCAGCTCCAGCTGCTCTTCCCCCGCCGAGCCGGACAGATCCGCGTGGCATCGACGCACCACCGCCGAGATCACCGCCAGGGAGTGCGTCGGCTCGAACTCCCGGAAAACTTGCTCCGCGAGGTCGGCATAGGACACCGCCGCCGCCCTATCGCTAGCAAACCCGCCCGATAGCTTCTGGTGAAATTCGATGGCCATGGCGGCGACCTGACTCCGCCAGGTGCGCCCGGCGACAACATCCATCTCCCGCTCCGGCACGTCGAAGAGGTGCTCTCGGAGCAAGACAGTCGGATCCTACGCTGAGGACAGCTGGTTCGTCGCCGATTCTTCGCCTCCCTGGTGATACCCGGCTCCCCGAAGTGTCGTTACCCTCGCGAGGGATCAGGTTCAGTCCAGCCCCGGCGAGTGAGTCCTCGATCGACGGATGGAGCGCTCCGCCAGCTCGCGCGGTCAGGCGGGAGCGCGTCTCGGTGCCTTCTGGCTGCTATTCCTTGGAGGACCAATGGGCACCCCCGCGATTCCGGAGAACCCGGCCAAAGCGGTGTCACTGGCCGCCCGCGCGCTGACTCGCGCCGCGCACACGCAGGCGACCGCCCCACACGACCACGCCGACTTCGCGGCCATCGCCAGCCAGATGAGCGAGGTCCTGCAAAGCCTGTACACGCTGAACACCAACCTCGCCGCGCAGATCGCGCACTACAGCGACGACCGCATTCTGCGCAGTGATGACGGCCGTGACGCCGAGGAGGTGATGGCCACGATCGGCTATCACGGCTCGGCCCTGCAGAACGCGCTCACCAAGGCGCAGGCCGCCGCGGACAAGATGCACCTGGAGCTGGCCAGGATTGCCGTCCGGGTCGACCTGAACGCCGAAGGCGCCCGCTAGTAGCGAAATTCGACCTCCCGATCCGCCGACCCGCTCGGTTAGCCTGCTGGTACTCGGCGCCCGTCCTCCGGGGAGCCGGGGAGGGGGCGTGGGGTGGACCTGCTGGCTGATGCCCAAGCGATGCGGCCCGAACTGATCGAGCTGCGCCAGGCGCTGCACCGGGAGCCCGAGGTGGGGCTGCATCTCCCGCGTACCCAGGAACGGCTGCTGGAAGCGCTGCGCGGGCTGCCACTGGAGATAGCCACCGGCACCGAGACCACCTCGGTCACCGCGGTTCTGCGCGGGGGAGCGGCGGCCAGCGCGCCCGGCGGCGGGCCGACCACGGTGCTGCTGCGTGGCGATATGGACGCGCTCCCGGTGGACGAGCGCTCCGGCGAGGACTTCGCGGCCACCAACGGCGCGATGCACGCCTGCGGCCACGACCTGCACAGCACGGCGCTGGTTGGCGCGGCACGGCTGCTCTGCGCGCACCGGGACCGGCTGGCCGGGGACGTGGTGTTCATGTTCCAACCCGGCGAGGAGGGCTGGGACGGCGCCGCCGCGATGATCCGCGAGGGCGTGCTGGACGCCGCCGGCCGGCGCGCCGACCATGCGTACGCGCTGCACGTCTCCGCCGGCGGGCTGCCCCCGGGGGTGGTGGCCGGGCGAGCGGGCGTGCTGCTCGCCGCCGCCTACGAGCTGGACGTCACCGTGCGAGGCGCCGGCGGCCACGGCGCGCTCCCGCACCGGGCCAGGGATCCGATCGTGGCGGCCGCCGAGATGATCGGCGCGCTGCAGACCACCATCACCCGGTCGTTCAGCGT
>DATHIT010000751.1:0-26065 GCA_035489915.1 Pseudonocardia sp.
TCCCGCCGTAGAACGGCATCATCCGGCGCGGCTGGGTGAGCCGGGTGGAGCCGGAGCCGGAGCCGACGTTGCCCCAGGCCACGAATCCGGATTTGATCACCATCTCCGGCTGGGCGCCGAACCAGGCCGGCTGCCAGAGCACCAGGTCGGCCAGTTTGCCGGTCTGGATGCTGCCCACGTGTGCGGCCAGGCCGTGCGCCACCGCCGGGTTGTGGGTCAGCTTGGCCAGGTAGCGCAGCACGCGCGCGTTGTTGTTGACCTCCGGCCCGGTTTCGCCGGCCAGGGTGGCCTGCACGTGGGCCAGTTGCCAGGTGCGTCGGGCGGTCTCGCCGATCCGGCCCATGCCCAGCGAGTCGGAGTTGACGATGCTGATCGCGCCCTGGTCGTGCAGCCAGTTCTCCGCCGAGATGGCGTGCTCGCGGATCCGGCTGGCCGCGATCGCCGAATCGCTGGGCAGGTGGGCGTGGCCTCGGTGCACGGTCAGCGTCATCGGCTTCAGCTCGGCCACGGTGGCCGGGGTGAGCGGCAGGGTCGGCGTGGTGGAGGAGGTCAGCACGTTGTCCTGGCTGACGATGCCCAGCAGGTCGGGATGCCCGCCGCCGCCCTCCACGTGGTAGGCGTGCACGGTCCGTCCGCCGACCGCGTCGAGGGTGTCGGCCAGGTAGCCGGACTCGTTGAGCGTGTCGGTGTGCAGGGCCACCGGCAGGTCGGTCTGCTCCGCGACGGTGAGGCAGGTGTCGATCACCCTCGGCGTGGCGCCCCAGTCCTCGTGGATCTTGAAGCCGCCGCAGCCGGCCAGCACCGACTGCTCCAGCAGCTCGGCCGAGGTGGACGAGCCCCTGGCCAGGAACGCGGCGTTCACCGGCACGTGCGCCCACGACTCGATCAGCGTGTGCAGGTTGTACCGGGGGTTGGCGCCGACGTCCCACACCCCGCCGATGCCCATCCCGACCACCGTGGTGACCCCGGCGGACAGCGCGGCCGGCACCAGCTCGGCGTTGGACAGGTGCACGTGCGAATCCACGATGCCCGGGGTGGCGATCAGCCCCTCGCCGGTGATCATCGCGGTGTGCGCGTCCACCTCGAGCTGGACGCCATCCTGCATCTCCGGGTTGCCGGCCCGGCCCACGCCGACCACCCGGCCGTCCTTGATGCCGATGTTGGTCTTGCGCACGCCCAGGATCGGGTCCAGCAGCAGCACCCCGAGCACGATCATGTCCAGCTGGGAATCCCGGCCGGCGCTCGAGGACACCAGCGCGCCGTGCCGGGCGGTCTTGCCGCAGCCGCCGAGCAGCTCCTCGCCGGGCTCGGTGTCGTCCGCCTCCACCTGCACCCACAGGTCGGTGTCGGCCAGCCGCACCCGGTCCCCGGTGGTCGGCCCGTACAGCCGGGCGTACTCAGCGCGGGGCATCGTGCTCACCCGGTGCCGCCGATCTTGACCACGGGCACTTCGCGTGCGTCGGATACCTCGACCCGCAGCGCGGTGCCGGCCGGCAGGTCCAGCCGGTAGCGGCCCGGCGCGTCCAGCTCCACCCGCAGCGCGCTGTTCAGCCGGTCCAGCGGGACGTGCGAGGACACCCAGATCGGCAGCGCGCCAGTGTTGCGCAGCACGGCGGTGGCCCGCTCCCGGCCGGGGGCCAGCTCGATCTCGCCCTCGCCGGGGCGCACCGCGCCGGGCCCGTCCGCTGGGGCGGCACCGAACGGGGCATCCACGTGCACCAGCACGGTGCCGTACGGGAACAGCGCCTCCACCTGCAACGTCGGCACCGCGGCCGGTACCCCGTCGACCAGCTGGTCGGGCCGCAGCACGGTGCGCGCGGCGGCCACCACCTGCTCGTAGGGCACGTCGTCCCAGGCCAGCTCGCAGATCTCGTCGCAGACCAGCGCGATCGCCTCCGGGGCTCCCAACCGGGCCCCCCGGGCCAGCCGGCGCCTGGCCAGCTCGGCGCCGCTGTGCAGCAGCAGCCGCTCCCGCTCTCTCGGGGTCAGATGCATCGAGCACTCCCTCGTGGCATTGGCACAGTATTCGCCGCCAATACCCCTGGTGGTAAGGCGTATCCACCACGGGATTCTGCTATAGATTGTGCATATGCACAGTGTGCGACATGTCCCGGTTTCCGACGCGGAACGCTGGACGGTGCTGGTCGGTCGGCTGCGGGACGAGGCGGAGACGCTGGTCGCATCGTTTGTCTCCCGGGTGCGGGCCATCCCGCCGTACGGCCGGGGCGTGGTGCCCACCGACCGGCTGGAGACCGACGCCGAGCTCACCTTCGAATGCCTGCTGCGCCGGCTGGCCGGGCTCGCTGTGCCGGCCCGGTTGGCCGACGTGGGGCCGTCCATCGGGCGGGACCGGGCACGCCGGGGGGTGCCGTTGAACGACCTGCTGACCGCCGTCCGGCTGGACTTCCGGGTGCTCTGGGAGGCGTTGCGGGAACGGGCCGAACCGACCGACGAGGCGATACTGGTGGCCCACGTCGAGGACGTGTGGAGCGTGGTCGAGGAGTACACCGCGCAGATCCAGGTCGCCTACCAGGCCGAGGCCGCGCTGCTGGCCAGGGATCGGCAGGGCGAACGGACCATGCTGGTCGCCGCGCTGCTGAGCACCGAGGACCCGGACCCGGACGAGGTGGCCAGGGTGGCGCTGGCGCTCGGGGTGGACGTGGATGACGATCTGCTGGTGGCCGCGGCGAGCCCGGCGGCCGGGCGGGCGCTGCGCCGGGCCGCCGAGCGATTGGGCGCCGATGGGCGCACCGCGCACGTGCAGTCGACCGGGCGGCACAGCGTGCTGATCGCGCGGTGGGACGGCGGCGCCGGGGCCCCGGTGCGCGCCGCGCTGGCCGGGGTGCCGTGCGGGGTGGGTCCGCTGGCCCACGGGCTGGCCAACGTGCCGCGCAGTGCCCGGTTGGCCGGTGAGATCGTCGACGTGCTCCCGGCGGCCACCGGGCCCGCCGAGCTGCTTGACGCCTGGCTGCCGCTGGCCGGTGCCCGGCTGGCGGACGCCGCGCCCGAGTTGGTCGACTCGGTGCTCGGCGGACTGGCTGACGCGCCGCCCGGGGAGCGGGAGCGGCTGCTGGAGACGGTGCGCTGCTACGCGGTGAACGGCGCGGTGGGCGACGTGGCCGCCCGGCTGTACTGCCACCGCAACACCGTGCTCAACCGTTTGCGCCGGTTCGGTGAGCTCACCGGGCGGGACGTCACCGTGCCCACCGAAGCCGCCACCGTGCTGCTCGCCCTGGAATGCGGCCGGCAGCGCAGCGCGGTCCCCAGCTGACCGCTCGTCCGGGGCGCGGCTGTCGGCGGCCGTCGTCCTGGCCCACCGCACACCCTCTCTGGGCGCCACACACCCACTGCAGCGGGTGTGCCGAGCCCGAAGAGGGTGTGCGGCGGGGCGCGAGCAGTGGTCGGAGCGGCGGCCAGTCGGGGTGGCGGCGCTGGCGTTGCGTATGTGTGCGCAGAGCAAAGGGGCGCTAGGCGAGTAGGGGGGCGAGGCGGTCGGCGTGGGTGCGGAGCAGGTCGACCAGCTCGGTGTTCGGCTCGGCGACCCGGTGCGCCGGTCCGCTCAGGGCCAGACCGGCGACCAGTGAGCCGTCGGTCGGACTGCGCACCCCAACGGCCAGGCAGCCGCGCTCGGTGTGCAGCTCGCCGCACTGCCTGGCCAGCCCGGAGTCGGCCACTTCGCGCAGCTGCGCGGCCAACCGCGCGGGGTCGCTCACGGTGTGTTCGGTGAACCGGCGCAGCCCACCCTCCAACGGCCGGTCCGGGGTCTCGGCGAGCAGCAGTTTTCCCAGCGCCGAGACGTGCGGGTGCCGGGCCAGCAGGTGGGGCTGGCTGCTCGGGTGATCGGGGTCGCGGTCCACCAGGGTCACCTGGCCACCGGCGTACGAGGCCAGGTGTACGCCCCAGCGCACCCGGCCGCGCAGGTGCGCCACCACCGCGCGGGCCGCGGTGCTCGGCGGCGGCACGATCGGCACGGCGAGCCGCCCGGCGCGCGCGCCGAGGGCGAAACCACGCAGGTCCGGCAGCCGGACCAGGTACTCCTCGGCGACCAGCAGGTTGAGCAGCCGGTAGGTGGTGGCCCTGGGCAGTCGGAGCGCGGTGGAGATCTCTTTGGCGGTCACTCCGGGCCCGGCGGCGACCACCTCGGCCAGCACGGCAAGCGCATTGCGCACCGCCCTGGGCTGCCGACCGGGCACGCTGGGCGGTGGCTGCGGACTCACCGCTCGCGCCCCGGCGGCGGCTCGGACCGCGGCGACGGCTCGGACCCCGGCGGGGGATGCCGAGGCGGCAGCGGCGGCCCGAGCAAGTCGGCGGTGGAGGTCTCGTCGTACAGGCCAATGGCGGCCACCCGCTCGGGGTGTCGCGCGCGCATCCAGAGGTACCGGGCGCCGATCAGCGGCAGGACCGCCCCGGTCACCAGCGCCGCCACCGATACCGGCGCGGTGGATACGAACGCGACCAGCACCACCAACAGCACCGGGACGATGACCGACGTGGCGGCCACCGAGGGAACGGTCAGCTCGCCGATCCGGTGCAGGAACACCGGCGCCGCCAGGCACACCAGCAGGTACGCCACCAGGTAACCCAACGCCGCCGTGGTGAGCAGCGGCACCAGCGCGCGCGCCGGCGATACCCCGAGACTGATCAGCACCACCGGCACCGCGGCCAGGACCGGCAGCGCGACCGCGATGGCCACGTGCGGGGTGCGGAACCGGCGGTGCGCCCTGCCCAGCCGAGCCGGCAGCACCCCTTCCCGGCCCATCGAGAACAGCAGTCTGGCCAGCGCCGTCGTGGTGGCCACCGAGCAGGCCAGGAACGAGGTGGCCACTCCGGCGTCCAGCAGGGTGGGCAGCCACGGCAGGTGCTCGGCCGCGGCCAGCGCGCGAACCGGCTGCTGCTGCCCGGCCAACCCACCGGGAACTCCGGCAAAGCCGGCCGCCTGGGTATACGCGGCGAACAGGACGAGCACCCCGGTGAGCGCGGCGGTGGCGCCCACCGCGCGCGGAATGGTCCGGAACGGCCGGCGCGCCTCCACTCCCATCGCGGCGGCCGCCTCGAAGCCGATGAACGCGCCCAGCGCGGGCAGCACCCCGGCCACCACGGCGCCGACTCCGGTACCGGAGGGCACCAGTTGCCGGCTGTCCACCCCGATCCCCTGACTGACCAGCAGGACCCCGAACACCACGAGCATCAGGGTGATCGACAGCGCCTCGACCAGCAAGACCACCGCGGCGGACAGCCGTACCCCGCGTATCGTGCACGCGGCGACCAGCCCGGCAAGTACGACCACCAGTACCGCCGCCACCACCGGGCTGGTGGCCGGAGCGAGGCCGATCAGGGCGGTGATCTGCATGGCCGCCCCGGTGAGTGAGGCCATCCCGAGCAGGCTGTAGCCGACCAGCAGCCCGGCGCCGGCGAGCAGCGCGGGCCCGGCACCGAGCCCCTTCGCGGTCAGGCTGTAGAGCGAGCCGGCGGCGGCCATTCGGCGGGTGAAGCGGCCGATGCAACCGGCCACCAGCAGCGCCAGCCCAGTGGCGATCAGCACCGACCAGATGGTCGCCGCCCCGGCGCTGGCCGCCACGATCGCCGGCACGACCGCCATCGCCGCCGCCGGCGCCGCCCCGGACACCGACTGGGCGAACACCTGCATCGGGCCCAGGTTGCGCCGGTCCAGCCCGGCCATCGGGGACTGACCGCGAACCTGGTCGGCGATCCGGGTCGAATAGTTCACCCGCGACTCCGGCTGATGAGCGTCAATAAAGCACGGACAGGACAGGGGCGGACGAGTTCACCGCGACCCGATCCCGGGCAACAACCAGGTGTCCCGGGTTGTGAGACAGCGAACAGATCGTCCTCCCCGCTGGTGGGAGCATGCCTTGCCGGTCGGCGCCATCCAGCGGACGGTCGACCGACCACATCTGCCCGGCTCGATTCCAGGAGCGAGATGACGATCATCGACGCGGCCAGCGACACCCGAACCACCCACCCACTAGATCTGGCCGCCGAGGCCGAGGTCGCCTCGACCAGGGACGTACTGGCCGAGGCCGGCCTGCTCACCGAGCACACCCGGTGGGCGTTCTTCGCCCCCGAGGAACCCGCCAAGGACGACGTGCTGGCCCACCAGCTGGGCGCCGCCGTGGACCGCCGGTTCCGGGTGGTGCTGCTGGAGTTGGATACCGGTGCGTCCAGGGACGTGGTGGTCTCGGTGACGCACCGGCGGGTCGACTCGGTCCGCGACCTGGATCCGGCCACCACCGGCCAGCCGCCGATCATCGACACCGAGTTCGAGATGATCGAGGAGATCGTCAACGCCAACCCGGAGTGGACTCAGGCGCTGCGCCGGCGCGGGCTGGACCCGGCGATGGTGCGCTCGGTGCCGCTGTCCGCCGGCGCCTACGACCTGCCCGGCGAGGAAGGCCGGCGGATCGTCCGTTCCTTCGGCTTCCACCAGAACCACCCGAAGGACCACGCCTGGGCGCATCCGGTGGACGGCCTGGTCGCCTACGTGGACCTGACCCGCCGCGAGGTGCTCGAGGTGATCGACCACGGGCTGCTACCGGTGCCCGAGGAGCCGGGCAACTTCGATGACCCCGCCCAGGTGGGCCCGACCCGCACCACGCTGAAGCCGATCGAGATCACCCAGCCGGAGGGGCCCAGCTTCACCGTCGAGGGGAACCGGGTGCAGTGGGAGAAGTGGGACCTGCGCATCGGCTTCAACGAGCGGGAGGGGCTGACCCTGCACCAGATCAGCTTCGACGGTCGGCCGATCGTGTACCGGGCCTCGATCGCGGAGA
Organism: Pseudonocardia sp.; assembly: GCA_035489915.1. GTDB lineage: Bacteria > Actinomycetota > Actinomycetes > Mycobacteriales > Pseudonocardiaceae > Pseudonocardia. Next base: position 6,792 of record DATHIT010000751.1, read on the forward strand.
TGGTGGTGCCCTACGCCGACCCGTCCCCGGTGCGGTTCTGGCAGAACTACTTCGACTGCGGCGAGTACATGTTCGCCCGCTACGCCAACTCGCTGGAGCTGGGCTGCGACTGCCTCGGCGAGATCCACTACCTGGACGCGGTGATCGCCGACGACCTGGGCCAGCCGAAGTCCATCCGCAACGCCATCTGCCTGCACGAGGAGGACCACGGGGTGCTGTGGAAGCACAGCGACCTGTTCACCGAGTCCAGCGAGACCCGCCGGCAGCGGCGGATGGTGTTCTCCTTCTTCACCCCGATCGGCAACTACGACTACGGGTTCTACTGGTACCTCTACCTGGACGGCACCATCCAGTGCGAGGTCAAGGCCACCGGCATCCTGTTCACCTCGGCCTACCCGGAGGAGGGCAGCGAGTACGCCTCCGAGGTCGCGCCCGGGCTGGGCGCGCCGTTCCACCAGCACCTGTTCTCCGCCCGGCTGGACATGACCGTGGACGGCACCCGCAACGCGGTTGACGAGATCGAGGCGCAGCGGGTCCCGATGAGTGAGGAGAACCCGCACGGCAACGCGTTCCGCCGCGCCCGGACCAGGTTGACCAGCGAGTCGAACGCGCAGCGGCTGGCCGACAACAGCGTGGGCCGCACCTGGCACATCGTGAACCCGGACAAGCTCAACCGGTACGGCAACCCGGTCGGCTACGCGCTGCGCCCGGAGGGCCAGCCGGCGCTGCTGGCCGACGAGTCCTCCTCGATCCGGGCCAGGGCCACCTTCGCCACCCGGCACCTCTGGGTGACCAAGTACGACCCGGCGCAGCGCTACCCGGCCGGCGACTTCGTCAACCAGAACCCGGGCGGCGACGGGCTGCCGCGCTGGACCGCGGCCGACCGGAACGTGGACGGCGAGGACATCGTGGTCTGGCACACCTTCGGCCCGACGCACTTCCCGCGCCCGGAGGACTGGCCGGTGATGCCGGTCGACCATGCCGGGTTCACCCTCAAGCCGTCCGGCTTCTTCGACCGCAACCCAACCCTGGACGTGCCGGCCACCGGCGGCGCGCGCTGCTCCAACCGGGGTGAGCGGCATGTCGACTGAACTGGGGCCCCCGGGCGCGCCGGGCCAGGTAGCGGCCGCCCCGGACGAGCGGTTCCGCAAGTCACTGGGTCTGCCGGATGTGATCGCGCAGAGCCTGTCGGTGATCGCCCCGGCGATGTCCGGCGCGTTCCTGACCTACCTGGCCTCCACCAAGGCGGGCGGGGCCACGCCGCTGGCGTACCTGCTGGGCACCCTGGCCATGCTCTGCGTGGGCGGCACGGTGGCGCAGTTCGCCCGGTCGCTTTCCTCGGCCGGCTCGATGTACACCTACATCACCCGGGGTGCGAACCGAGGCGCCGGATTCCTGGGTGGCTGGTGCTACGCGGCGGCGTTCCTGATCCTGGGTGGCGCGGTGCTGTGCGGTTTCGGCTTCTTCACCGCGAACCTGGTCAGCCTGCTCACCGGCGCGGAGCCGTCCTGGATCTGGTTCTCCCTGGCCGGCCTGGTGCTGATCACCGTGATGAGCCTGTTCGACGTGCAGGCCTCGACCCGGATCCAGCTGGGCATCCTGGTGCTCAGCATGGCGGCGTTGCTGGTGGTGTCGGTGGTGGTGATCGCCATCGGGTCGCCGACGGTGAGCGTGCTCGACCACGCCACCCCGGTCGCCGACCCGGGCGGCAGCCTGGACCTCGGCGCGTTCTGGCCGAGCGCCGCCGGGGTGTCCTGGACCGGGATCCTGTTCGGGCTCAGCTTCGCCATGCTTTCGTTCACCGGGGCGGAGGCCAGCGCGGTGCTCGCCGAGGAGACCCGGAATCCGCGCCGGGTCATCCCGATCGCGGTGCTCGGCTCGATCGTGCTGGCCGGGCTGTTCTACCTGGTGCTCACCTACGCCACCGCGATCGGCTTCGGTGTGCGCCAGGCGGCGACCGACTGGCCGGCGTCGGTGGCTGGGCTGGCCGCGGTGGCGCCGAACCAGGTGTTCGCCGCGATCGTGCTCGGCTGCGCGGCGCTGGCCAGCCTGTTCTGCGCGCTGGGTGTGCACCTCGCGGTGTCCCGGGTGATCTTTGCGATGGGCCGGGAGCGGGTGCTGCCGCACTGGCTGGGGCAGCTGCACCCGAGGTGGAACACGCCGTGGCGGGCGATCGGGCTGGACATCGTGGTCTGGGTGCTGCTGGCCGGCGGCTCGGTGCTGGCGACCAGCAGGGCCACCCAGGTCACCGTGGCCGGTGGGCTGGACAACGGGATGACCGGCGGGCTGTTCGTATTCACCTTCCTGGCCGGGCTGGGCACCCCGCTGGTGATGTTCGTGTACCTGCTGCTGGGCCTCGCCGGTACCCGGCAAGGTCGGCGCGCTGGGCGGCGCGGGTTCCAGCTAGTGGCCGTGCTGGCCGCGCTGGTCGGCGCATTGGCCCTGTTCGGCAGCCTGTACTACTCGTTCGTCCCCGCCGCGCCGGGCGCACCGATCCCGCTGGTCACCCAGGTGGTGCCGTGGGTGTGCCTGGGTATCGCGCTGGTCGGCGTGCTGGTGGCCAGCTGGATCCGGCGGAGCCGCCCGGCGGTGTGGGCGGACATGGGCACGGTGTTCGACGAGGTCTAACCCCGTGAGTGGCAATGGTCGCTATAGCGACCATTGCCACTCACGGGTTCTGAGCTGCGGCGTCGTGGGCTTTGCGGAGCTTGGCGGGGGCCTTGCGGCGCCAGGACTCTTCGATGAGTTCGCGCAGTTGGTCGGGGTCCACCGCGGCCAGGTCGACCAGGATCGCGCCGTACCCGTCGTAGTGCGGGGTGGTGTAGAAGGCTGGATCCCCGGAGGCGAGCATTGCCTCTTTCTCCTCCAGCGCGCACATCAGCACCAGGCCACCCTCGGCCTCCGCGCGCAGCCGGGCGAAGCCCTTCCCGGCAACCTTCAGCGACGGCGTCCGGAACCAGGTGGACTCCTCGACCTCCGGCAGTTCGCTGGCCATCGCCACCACCTCTGCCCAGCTCGGCATGGTGCACCTGCCCTCCCAGTCGCTACTTCCCCGGTTCCTGGAGGACATCCTCGGGCAGCCGCCGCCGCGCTGTCTTGGAAGAACGGGATGTCTCAGTTCCCCGCTGCCTTGTCGCGCTCTTCCTGGGTCAGGCAGATCAGGTTGCGGTACTCGGTGACCCGACCGAAGGCGACCTCGAGCTCGTCCTCCACCGACGGCAGCGTGCGGCTGCCGTCGGACAGCGCCTGGTAGTCGTTCGCCAGCAGCGCGACGTCGGTGCGCAGCGCACCGGGGCTGTAGTTGGTCAGCTCGGTCCAGATCTCCGCCTGGCGTTTCAGGTCGGCCGGCGGCTGGCGTCGGCCGTCCTCGGAGGGCAGCGCCACCTCGAGTGGACCGGTGCGCTTGCAGTACTCGGCCTGGTCGCTGGGCGAGAGCGCATTGACCGGCGGCAGATCGGGCCGCGCGGCCTGGCCGTTCCCCGATGTCGAGTTGGCGGCGGCGTTCTCGGCCGCGCTGTCCGACGCGCTGACCGACGAGGAACTGGTCGAGGCCACCTGGCCGCCCTTCGCCCACGGCGAGGCACACGCGCTGACAGACAGCGCAAGGGCCACCGCGGTCGCGATGGGCAACACGCGTCTAGTGGTCGAGCTCATTCAGGGGTCCCCTCCGGCGGTGCGTCGACAGGCGGGCGGTGGCTCGCCGCCGTCGGGGGTGGGTCCTTCGGGGGGACCGCACCGGCGCATGCGTCCACGGCCGGCCATACAGTCGCCGGTACTCCTTGCGATCACCTTGCAGCCGATCTGGGCGGCGTTGTAAGGAGCCCGGAAGGTCCTTCCGGCACTCTGCCGCTATGAACCAGCAACCTGCGGGGGCAGCAGCGTCCGCTCCGGGTGCTGATCGGGCGGGGAGTGCAACCATGCCGATGATCGACGTCACCCTGCCGGCCGGGCTGCTCACCGCCTCCGGGAAGGATGAGCTGGCCAGCCGGCTGACCGCCGCGCTGCTCGCCGCCGAGGGCGCGCCGGACACCTCGTACGTGCGGGCCATCGCGTGGTGCTTCTTCGATGAGCGTCCGCTCGGCGCCATCCAGATCGGCGGACGGCCCGCCCGGGTCCCGGTCTATCGGGTGGTGCTCACCATTCCGGAGGGCTCGCCGGCGCTGTCCGGGCCGTTCCGGCTGGTCAACCGCGCCCGGCTGGTGCGCGCGGTGACCGAGCACGTGCTCGCGGTGGAGGGCACCCCGTACAGCGACGCGGACGCCGCGCGGGTCTGGGTGCAGCTGCGCGAGATCAAGGACGGGTACTGGGGGTCGGTCGGGGGCATCGGGCGGATGGAGGACATCGCCAGCGTGGCCGGCATCCCGCCCAACGGCACCCTCACCGAGCACGGCGGCCGGGTGCGCGCTGCCCTGGACGCAGCCGAGTTGGCACCGGCGGACGTGCTGGTTCCGCTGGAGGGACGTTCCTGGTAAGTGTCAGGTCGGCGGCCGGGCCATCGCTGGGTTGGCTTCGGGTCCGACGGCGAGCACGGCCGGCAGGGCCGCGTTGGCCGTCTCGCTGAACAGCTGGAGCATCGCCGGCCAGCTCAGCGCCCGGCCGTCCCGCTCCGCGCCGGCCCGCTCGCCGGGCGACACGGCCTGATCCAGTCGGGCTTCGAAGCCCGCCCCGGCGAGGTGTACGTAGCGGCGGTGATCCGCGCCGAAGCGCTCGGCGTGCTCGACAACGGCGGCCCGCAGCCGGATCGCGTCGGTGGCCCGGTCCAGGTAGGGCAGCGCGTGCGCGCCGGCGTAGAGCACGCTCAGCAGGTCGGTGCCGTTGGACTGCTCGGTGAACGCGGCCAGCGCGCGCTGCAGTGAGCGCAACGCCTGCTGAGCGGTCCGTTCGGCCACCTCGCGGTCGCTCAGCAGGTTCCAGGCCAGCAGCAGCTCCCCGGTGCCCTGCCCCCACAGGTAACCGCAGCGGTAGCTCAGGTCTCGGGCGGCCACCAGGCTCGCCTCCCCCTCCGCGCGGCGGCCGGCCATCAGCTGCGCGGCGCCGACCGCCAACCCGGTGGCGGCGTGGACCCAGGCCGGGGTGGGCAACCGGTCCAGCTCGGTGGCCAGCCGTTCGGCGGTGGCCCAGGCGGATGCCACGTCGGCCACCTGCACGGTGCCGGCCGCCCGGTACCGCAACGCCTTGAGCAGGAGCGGACGTCCGCTGTCGGGCGACCGGGCGAGCATCGCGATCGCTTCGTCGGCCAGCCGGATGGTTTCCCCCGGATCACCCGCGTGAAAAGTGACGATGGCCAGCGCGAGCAGCCCGTTGACCCGGTCGGCCGGCCCGGCGGAGGGGCAGGCGCGCAGCGCGTCCTGGATCAGCCGGCTGCCCTCGGCGAGGCTGCCGGCCGCCGACCACAGCCACTCCAGCGCGGCCGAGGTGCGCAGCGCGTCCACCGGGTGGTGGTCCAGGTCGTGGGCGATGCCGGAGCGGATGTTGGGCAGCTCGGCGGTGAGCGAGCGGAACGCCTGGCCGGCCTCCGGGCCGGTGGTCAGCGCGACCTGGTCGGCGACGAAGGAGCGTGCCCACGCGGCGTGCGCGGCGCGGGTGGCCGACGGATCGGGATCGGCGGCCCGGCAGTAGTCACGGACGGTCTCCAGCAGCCGGTACCGGGCCGGCGCGGTGGCGGTGTCGGCCATCACCATGGACCGGTCCACCAGCGAGGCCAGGGTGGCCAGCACCGGACGGCCGACCGCTCCGGGCGGCTGCACGGCCTCCGCTGCCTGCCAGGAGAACCCGCCCTCGAACGGCCACAGCCGCAGCAGCATGGCGCGGTCGGCCGAAGGGAGTAGGTCCACGCTCCATTCGATCGCGGCGCGCAGCGTGGCATGCGGGGTGAGCGAGCCCCGGGGCGTCGCGCCCAGCACGGCGAACCGGTCACGCAGGTGGCTGGCCACCCCGGCCAGCCCGAACGCCCGCTCCCGGCTGGCCGCCAGCTCGATGGCCAGCGGCAGGCCGTCCAGGGCCCGACAGATCTGCCGCGCGCTGGCCAGCTCGCCGGCCGACGGCCGCCAGCCGGGGCGGGATGCGCCCACCCGGTCGAGCAGCAGCGCCACCGCCGCCCCGTCCACGTCGTTATCTCCGGTCACCGCCAACGGCCGGACCGCCACGATGTGCTCCCCGTCCACCCCGAGCGGCTCCCGGCTGGTGACCAGGATTCGCAGCCGGGGGCAGCTGGCCAGCAGCGCCATGGCCAGCTCGCCGACCGCGCCGACCAGGTGCTCGCAGTTGTCCAGCACCAGCAGCCCGGGCGTATCGGCCAGCGCCCGCTCGATGGCCGGTACCGGGTCGCCGGCCGGCCGGGCCACGCCCAGCGCGCTGGCCACCGAGAGGGCGACCCCTTGCGGGGTGGCCACCTCGGACAGCCGGACCAACCAGGCGTCGGTCTGGCTGGCCGCGCCGGCCAGGTGCTCCATGGCCAGCCGGGTCTTGCCCACCCCGGCCGGCCCGAGCAGGCTGACCAGCCGACGGGTGGCCAGGGGCCCGGCGAGCAGGGCCAACTCGGCCTGGCGGCCGATGAACGAGGACAGCGGGCGGGCCACCGGGCGGGTGACCTTGGCCCGGGCGGCCAGCTCGGAGGGGGCCAGGGCGAGGGGCGCCGGCTCCCCGCTCGCCGAAGCCCGGTGCTCCCCGCCGGGACTCGTCGGACCGGCACCGGTCGGGTCAGTGCTGGTCGGGGCCCAGGCCGGGGTGAAGCCGGCAGGTGGCGCCGGCGAGTCCACGATCAGCAGCCGAGGGTCGTGGTTGAGCAGCTGCAGCTCCAGCGCGCGCAGCGCCGGGCCGGGGTCCACGCCGAGCTCCTCAGCCAGCAGCTCGCGGACCCGGCGCAGCTCAGCCAGCGCGTGCCCCTGCCGGCCGCAGCGGTACAGCCCGAGCACCAGCAGCTCCCAGCGCCGCTCCCGGTAGGGCGATGCGGCCACCGCCTCGCTGAGCGCGGCCACCGCCCCGGCCGCGTCCCCGGAGGCCAGCCGCGCCGCCTGGAGCTCCTCCAGGGCGATCTCGCGCAGCTCCCGCAGCCGCGCCCTGGCCCCGGTGGTGACCGGCGTGCTGCCGAGCTCGCTCCACGGCTCACCGCGCCACAGGGCCAACGCCGAGCCGTAGGCGTGCGCCGCGCGCGGGGCGTCCCCGCTGCTCAGCAGTTGACCCCCGGCGGCCACCATGGCGACGAACTGGCCTGCGTCGGTCTGCTCGGGCTTGACGTCGAATACGTAGCCGGCGCTGCTGCGGGCCAGACTTTCCCGCCCGGTGGGCCCGAGTGCCGAGCGCAACCGGGACACGGTGACCTGCAGCGCGCTGCTCAGCACCGCTGGCGGTTCGGAGTCCCACACCAGCTCGGCCAGCGTGGCATCGGCGATGGGCTTGCCCTCGGCGGCCAGCAGCGCGCTCATCAGCCGGCGCGGCAGCGGGCCGCCCAGGTCGACTTGCTCGCCGTCGACCTCGATCTCGAGTGGCCCGAGCACCCGGCAGCGCAACATGTCAGGGCCCCCCATCGGCCACTCGCCCTCTGACGCACCTCACGGTATGCCCGCCGGCCCCTCGGCACGTCGGTAAATACACCCTTATTTCCGCACCGTTCCGTGGGCGGCGGCCGGGGGATTACCGAGTCGCCGCGCCCGGTGGCGTCCGCCCACGGAGCTGGGGGCGCAGGTCAGCCGAGGTCACCGAGGCCAATCCGGTCGCCCGGATCCGGGAGGCGAGCGCGGTGGCGTGCGCGGACAGGCCGGCCACATCCACCCCGTGCGGGGGCTCGGTGGCGAACGGGCCGATCCGCTCCGCCCCCCGCTCGAGCAGCGAAACCGCACCGGTGGCGTTGCGCCGCTGCGCGTGGGTCAGGCCGACGGCGAGCTGCGCGAGACCCTGCCAGAGCGTCCGCTCGACGCCGGTCGTCGCCTTCCACGCGCCCTCCAGCACCTCGTGCGCCTGGAATGGCAGACCCTCGTCGAGCAGCCGTTGCGCCTCCGCCAGCGCCTCGACCGGAGCCAGCACCAGATCCTCGGGCACCCGCTCCACCCCGGGCGCGCCGTGGGCCAGCGGCCGGCCGGCGGCGTCCCGGGGCCGGGCGTTGCGGGCGCGCCCCCGGGGGTCTCGGTCACGCGTGGTCATCAGGCGGGTTGCCGACTGTCCGAGTCGGTGTTGTCGGAGGGGGCGCTGCTTGGGGCGGTGGTGGCCGCGGCGATCACCCGGGTCAGTGCCCCGTGCAGGTCCTGCAGTTCCGCCAGGCTCATGCCGAGTCGTTCGATGATCGCCGGTGGGATCCGCTCGGCCTGGGTGCGCAGCGCGCGTCCGGCCGGGGTGAGGGTGACCGCGAGGGACCGCTCGTCCGAGGGGTCCCGCCGGCGGACCAGCAGCCCGGCCGACTCGAGCCGCTTGAGCAGTGGGGTCAGCGTGCCCGGATCGAGCTGGAGCAGCCTGGCGAGCTCCCGGCCGGAGCGCGGGTCGTGCTCCCACAGCGCCAGCATGACCAGGTATTGCGGGTGCGTGAGACCCATCGGCTCGAGCAGTGGTCGATACAGGCCGATGACCGTGCGGGAGGCGACCGCGAGCGCGAAGCAGACCTGCCGGTCGAGCGCGAGCAGGTCGGTGTCGGCCAACTCACTGGTGCCACGGGTACCCACGCCGAGAAGCGTACATTACCTTGGTGTACCAAGGGTTGGTGTATTAGTAATTGGTGTACCAACGCAAGTTGGCACTTCGCGGAGGGGATCCAGGTGCATGTGATGACCAAGCCCGAGTCGGGAGCGTCGGAGCACATCGAGGGCGGTCCAGCGGGCCCGGCCGGGTCGCTGAAGCGTCCGGACCCGGTGCATTGGCTGTGGTACGCGGTCGGCGGCCGGCTGCCGGCCCGCTACCGCGAGTGGGTGCTGCACGACCTCACCGGTCGGACCTGGGCGCTGCGGCACTTCGCCCGCGCGCTGGTGCAGGTCGCCCCTTTCGTGGTGGCGTTGCTCCTGCTGGTGCCCGGCTCGCTGGGGGTGCGGGTGGCCGCGGTGACCGCCGGCCTGCTGCTCGGCCTGCTGTACAGCGGGGCCTACATGTACGAGATCGTCGAGCACCGGGTGGCCCAGGCCGGCTATCCGGTGGGCACCGCGCAACAGGTCCGGGACCAGGCCAACGCGGTGGTGCGGCAGGCCGACGCCGAGCGCTATGCCCGCACCTGGCGGCAGCCGGAGCCCGACCGGCCCGAGCCCGAGGGCCGAGGCAACAGCGCGGCCTAGCGACACGGCCTAGCGACACGGCTCAGCGGCACGGATTAGCTACGCGGCAAGGCGATCCTGGATCACGACTGATCGGCGTGTTATTCAGTCAGTGTGACAACTGACTTCAGCACGCTTGCCCTGACCGTCCAGGACGGCGTCGCCGAGCTGCGGCTCAACCGACCCGACCGTGCCAACGCGCTGAGCGGGGAGATGTGGCACGAGCTGCGTGAGGCGGCCCGGGCGCTGGACGCGGCCCCGGAGGCCCGGGTGATCGTGCTGCGCGGCAACGGCAAGCACTTCTGCGCGGGCATCGACCTGACCATGCTGGCCGAGCTGCGCCCGACCGAGATGGAGCCGGGCCGGGCCGGGGAAGAGCTGCGCCGCCGGGTGCTCGATCTGCAGGACACGCTCAGCTGGTTCGAGAAGTGCCGCAAGCCGGTACTGGCCGCGATCAGTGGAGCGTGCATCGGCGCCGGCCTGGATCTCGCGGTGGCCTGCGACCTGCGCTACGCCTCGGCGGATGCCCAGTTCGTGCTCAAAGAGGTGGACATGGGCCTGGCCGCGGATGTCGGCGTGCTGCAGCGGTTGCCCCGGATCGTGGGGGAGGGCGTGGCCAGGGAGCTGGCCTACACCTGCCGCGCGGTCAGCGGTACCGAGGCAGCCGAGCTGCGTCTGGTCAACCGGTGCTACGACTCCGCCGAGGAGCTGCACAAGGGCGTCCTGGAGCTTGCCAGGGAGCTCGCCGCGAAGTCGCCGCTGGCGCTGCGCGGCACCAAGCACGCGATCACCTACGCCAGGGACCACTCGATCAGCGACGGGCTGGACCAGATCGCCACCTGGAACTCCGCCGCGCTGCTGACCGAGGACATCGTCGAGTCGCTGATGGCGTTCCAGCAGAAGCGCCAGGGCAAGTTCGTCGACTGAGCCTCGGCCGGCCTCGATCGAGGGATGTTTGCCTCTCGGTGGGGCGATGCGAAGCTAGTCGAGGGCCGACCAGACTGAGCCGTCTAACCGGGCCCACCGGTCCCCAGCTGGAGGAACTTCGTGGAGATCACCGCCGCCGTGGCGCACACGCCGAATGCCGAGTTCACCCTGGAAACCCTGACCCTGGACAGCCCGGGGCCGGGCGAGGTGCTGGTGAAGATCGCCGGGGTCGGGCTCTGCCACACCGATCTGGTGGCCCGCGAGGGCCTGATCCCGATCCCCAAACCGGTCGTGCTCGGGCACGAGGGCTCGGGCACGGTGCTCGAGGTCGGCGAGGGTGTCACCAAGGTCGCCCCGGGTGACAAGGTGGCGCTGAGCTTCAACAGCTGCGGAAAGTGCACGAACTGCGAGCTCGGCTGGCAGGCCTACTGCTACCAGTTCTTTCCGCTCAACTACGCAGGTACCCGGATGGACGGCAGCGCGCCGATCAGCTCGCCGGACGGTCCGATGCACTCCTGCTTCTTCGGCCAGTCCTCGTTCGCCAGCCATGCGCTGGCCAATGAACGCAATGTGGTCAAGCTGCCCGAGGACGCCCCGCTGGAGCTGATCGGGCCGCTGGGCTGCGGGATCCAGACCGGCGCCGGGGCGGTGATGAACTCGATGGCCGTGCACCCCGGCGCCTCGCTGCTGGTCATCGGGGCGGGCTCGGTCGGCCTGGCCGGTGTCATGGGTGGCGTGGTGCAGGGCTGCGAGACGATCATCGTGGCCGAGCCGCACGCCAACCGCCGCGAGCTGGCCATGGAGCTGGGCGCCACCCATGTGATCGACCCGGCCGCCGGGGAGCTGTCCGCGCAGGTCCGGGCCATCGTGCCGACGGGCGTGCAATACGTCTTCGACACCAGCGGCATTGCCTCGGTGATCACCGCCTCGATCGGCGCGATGGCCCCGCATGCCTCGCTGGGTCTGGTCGGGGTGCCCACCGACCCGGCCGCGTCGATCAACCTGAACCTGATCCAGACGATAAGCATGGGCTTCAAGATCTACGGGATCATCGAGGGCGACGCGGTTCCGGACGAATTCATCCCTCGGCTGGTCCAGCTGCACCGGGACGGCCGCTTCCCGTTCGACAAGATGATCACCAAGTACCCGTTCGACCAGATCAACAAGGCGATCGAGGCGCAGCACCGGGGCGAGGTGGTCAAGGTCGTGCTGGTGCACGACTGACCGATCCCGGGAAGCTGGACAGATCCGGCGCGGTCACGGTGATCCGAGCCAGGTGCGGCGTGATCATTTGTCGTCGGGAGACCGTAACGGCTAGGCGAGCGGGCGCACCCCGTTGGGGCCGTCCGGGTCCACCACGAACGTGGGGATGCGCTGGTAGCCGAGCTTGTTCTGCAGCCCGCTCCTGCGGTAGGCGGCGGTGAGGCCCACCTTCGCCCAGAAGGCGGGCCCGCCGACTGCCCGCGAGCGCGGCGTCCAGCCGTAGCGCCGCAGCAGGCCGTTGCCGTAGTTCATCGCGTACGTGCGGCGGATGTCCGCGGTCCAGTGCTCGCTGGTCAGCGAGACGCTCAGCTCGTCGGAGTTCTCGATCCGGTGAGGCCCGTTCAGCGGCCAGTGCAGTGCGTCGCCGGGCTCCAGGTCGTGCGCCTCGGCGTAGTCGTCGTACCAGGGCTGGAAGCTGGCCACGCCGTAGCTGGCGGAGCGCACCGCCGCCTCCAGCTCCACCGGGTTCAGGAACGGCTCGCTGGCCGGGAAGATCATGAACCGCTTCCGGCCGCGCAGCTGCCAGATCGCCTGGCCCGGGATGTCCACGTGATAGTGCACGGTCGCCTTGGGTGAGGAGATCAGCACGCCCAGTTTGCGCTTGACCACGTCCAGCCCCGGCACCTGGTTCGCAAACTCGGCGAAGATCTGGTCGGCCAGCTCGGCGAACCGGGAGTCCCACTCGGAGATGCCCACCAGGTTGATCCACAGCTTGCCGTGCCGCGCGGCATCCAGCACCCGGGCCCCTGGCGCGTCACCTCGGGCCACCACCGGCCAGTTGGACGGGTCCTGGCCGCCCTCGGTGTGCATGGCCAGGCTCTTCGGCGCGGCGGTCTCGATCAGTTTGGCGAGTGAGTCGTCGGAGAAAAGGTCGAGGCTGGCCAGGTTGTGCCGGAGCTTGATCGTCTGTTTTCCCCACAGCTCGCGTTGCTGTGGCTCGAGCGGCTGGATGATGGATTGCACGGATGGAGTCTCCCCTTACGACGACCGGCACCGGCCAGTTTTTGGGCGCCGTCGGACATTACCTCCGCGTTTCTGAGACAGGGGTGGGGTGGTCCGTCCGGGATCTTCCGTAGACAACGGTGCGGTGCTAAGAACGGTTAGTAGTACGTCCCCGTCCAGCCGGCCGCGTGGCCGTGGACCGGCTTGGTAACCCATCGACACGAACCGCCGCACTGGAGGGTCAATGAAGACCAAGGCCGCGATTCTGCGCGAAGTGAACAAGGACTTCGAGATTGTCGAGCTCGATCTGGACCCGCCGAAGACCGGCGAGGTACTGATCAAATACGTCGCCGCCGGGCTGTGCCACTCCGATGAGCACCTGCGCCACGGCGACATCGTGCCGCGCTTCCCGATCGTCGGTGGCCACGAGGGCGCCGGGATCATCGAGGAAGTCGGCGAGGGAGTGACCCGGCTCAAGCCCGGTGACCATGTGATCTGCTCGTTCCTACCGGTGTGCGGGCACTGCCGGTTCTGCGCCAGTGGGAAATCCAACCTGTGCGACCTGGGCGCCACCATCCTGGAAGGCTGCATGCCGGACGGCAGCTTCCGGTTCCACCTCGATGGTGAGGACCTCGGCGCAATGTGCATGATCGGCACGTTCTCCGAGCGCGCCACGATCTCCGAGACCTCGTGCATCAAGGTCGCCGACGACGTGCCGCTGGACAAGGCGGTGCTGATCGGCTGCGGGGTGCCCACCGGCTTCGGTTCCGCGGTGCACGCCGCCGCCACCGAGCCCGGCGACACCATCGCCATCTACGGCATCGGCGGCATCGGGATCAACGCCGTGCAGGGCGCCGCACTGGCCGGTGCGGCCAACGTGGTGGCGATCGACCCGCTCGCCAACAAGCGTGAGATGGCCGAGAAGATGGGCGCCACGCACAGTGTGGCCAGCGCCGAGGAGGCCCACGAGCTGGTCCAACAGCTCACCCACGGGGTCGGCGCGGACAAGGCGATCATCACCGTGGGCATCGTGGACACGGCGGTCACCACGAACGCGATCCACTGCATCCGCAAGGGCGGCACGGTGGTGATCACCGGGCTGGCCGACCCGAACAAGAACACCATCGAGTTCCCCGGCGCGCTGCTCACCCTGTTCGAGAAGCGCATTCAGGGCTCGCTGTTCGGCTCCGGTGACCCGTTCAAGGACATCCCCCGGCTGGTCAACATGTACCAGGCCGGCCAGCTCAAGCTGGACGAGCTGATCACCAGTACCTACTCGCTGGACCAGATCAACCAGGGCTATCAGGACCTGCTCGATGGCAAGAATATCCGAGGCGTGATTATCTACGATTAAATTCTCGCCACAGCAGACCAACGGCGGCCGTGTCGGGGAAAGCGACTCCCCGGCACGGCCGCTGGCTTCAACGCCCCGGAGGAGCACGTGAATCCAGCACCGCCGATCATCGGACTGCGCCGCGAGCGTGAGGTGCTGACCGTGGCGCTGGACACCGGCCGGCACGTGGTGATCGAGGGTGCGCCCGGTACCGGGAAGTCCACCCTGCTGCGGTCCATCGCCAGGGAGACCGGCCAGGAAGTGGTCTTCGTCGAGGGCAACGCCGAGCTCACCCCGGCCCGGCTGATCGGCGCCTACGACCCCTCCCAGGTGCTGTCCGAGGGTTACCTCCCGGCCAGCTTCCTGGACGGGCCGCTGCTCACCGCGATGCGCGGCGGCGGCCTGCTCTACCTCGAGGAGCTCAACCGGGTGCCCGAGGAGACGCTGAACGTGCTGATCACCGTGCTCACCGAGGGCGAGATCGCGGTGCCCCGGCTGGGCACGGTGTACGCGGGGGACAAGTTCCGGCTGATCGCCGCGATGAACCCGTTCGACGCGGTAGGTACCGCCCGGGTCAGCCAGGCCATCGCGGACCGGATGTGCCGGGTGGTGCTCGGCTACCAGGACGAGGCCGCCGAACGCGCCATCACCACCGCGATGACCGGCACCAACGGCCGGGTGGTGGAGCTGTCGGTGGGCCTGACCAGGGCCACCAGGGAGCACCGTGACGTGCGGATGGGTTCCTCGGTGCGCGGCGCGATCGACCTGGTGCACCTGCTCACCGGGCTGACCAGCCTGCGCCGGGAGACCGGGATGGCGCGGGACACCGCCCGGGATGCCGCCTACGCCGCGCTGTCCGGCCGGATCCGGGTGGCCGACGGGGTGGACCGCACCGCCGAGTCGGTGATCGACGAGCTGCTCGAGGCACTGTGGCCGGCCGACCAGCCAGAACCCCCTGGGCCGGCTCCCGAGCCCCCGGACGAATCCGCCGAGCAGCCCCCGGGCGGCCAGGGAAAAGGTAACGGCCTGCCATCCGCACCGGAGGCAGGCTTCCAACGCCGCTCGCGCCCGCGCCGGGACCAGTCCGGGCGCACCTCCGGGCGGGCCGAGCTGGCCGCCCGGCACGAGGCGTTCGCCAAGGTTTCGCCGAAGGCCGGCGAGCTCGACGAGGACGCCTTCAACGCGGCGCTGGCCGCCGATCCGGACGCGGCCGCCGCCCTGCTGGCCGACCTGGCCAGGGCCACCGACCGGGAGTTGCGCGCGGCCGCCCGCCGGTTGGCCGGCCGGGTGTTCATCCAGCTGGGCCGCACCGGGCCGACCAGGTCGCGAGGTACCCGCCGGCTCGGCCCGGGACGAACCGGTGAGGGCGACCTCGACCTGGAGCGGACCCTGGACCAGTGGTCCGGCCGGTGGCCGCCGAGCAGTGACGAGCTGGTCACCCGGTCCTGGACCGCGCACCGCAAGGCGGTCTGCCTGCTGGTGGATTCGAGCGGCTCGATGAGCGGGCTGGCCGTGGCGCTGGCGGCGGTGGCGGCGGCCGGGGTGGTGCTGGCCGGTGCGGGCAGCGGCGGGCGGCGGCTGGAGACCAGCGTGCTGGCGTTCAGCGAGGAGGTCCAGGTGCTCGGCCCGCAGGGGGTGCACCGGCAGGCGGAGGACCTGGTGGCCGACCTGGTCAGTCTGCGTGGGCACGGGATGACCGACCTGGCCGGGGCGTTGCGGGAAGCGAGCCGCCAGCTGGCCAGGGCGGCCGCCGACGAGCGCATCGTGGTGCTGCTGTCCGACTGCCTGCACACCACCGGCGCCGACCCGGCCACCGCGCTGGACGGGATCGATCGGCTGCACGTGCTCTGCCCGCTGCCCAGCCAGGAGGCCACTCGGGCGGCGAGCGCTCTGGCCACCCGGGGCGGTGGCCAGTGCCAGCCGGTGCGGCGGCTGACCGACATCGCGCCGGCACTCAGCCGCGTGCTGGCGATGAGCTGAGCGGAGCCTCCTAGCGCACGATCCGCTCCGGCGGACCCGCGACACGCCCGGGCCACTCCGGCTCCCTGAGACCGCACTGAGAGCCGCGGCCGCTCCGACTTGGCCCGATTGCGCACAGGCGATACGGCCGGCGGTTATGTCTGGAGCGGTGACTCGCTGTGACAATTCCAACGTGGTGGCCGCACCGGCGGGCACCACTCGAATGGCCGCTTGCCCACTGGACCTGCGCAAACACGTGATCACCAGGTGTCAGGGTCGCTTCTCAGCACCGCCAGACGAGTGAAGAGGCTGCCCCTGACTGGTCCAGCGCAGGCCCGGCTCGACGGCGTTTGTCGAGTTCACCGGCTGCGCCCTGGAAATGATCAGTTCGCTCCAGTGAGTGGCTAAGAGTGCCCGGCGGCGCCGATTTCGACTCGGCCGAAGGTCGGAGCACAGTAGCCCATTCAGGGTATAAAGGTTGGCTTCAAGGCGCTTCCGATGGCCGCCCCCACCCTCCGCCAACTGGCGGCGCTCAGTAACGTCTTGTCTCCTAAAGGTGGAATCCGGGCCGCGTAGACAGGCGGGGCAAACGAACCGATCGGCATGAGCGAGCCGGTCGATGGATGGGGGAGTACGTGGCTCTTGATCGCACCGCGCTGCCGATCGCCTTGGTGATCGGTGGCGGCGCAATCGAGGTGGTTCGCTCACTGCAAATGGCCGGCTTGCCGTGCTCGGTGGTGTCCACGCCCAGCGACTCGACCAAGTACACGTCCAAGGTCAACTCGGTGTTCTACTGGGACTGGAGTCAACCGCTGGAGGCGCACGACGAGGCGCTGGCCGACCGGTTGGTGGCCTGGGCGCATGCCCAGGCCGAGCCGCCGGTGCTCTTCTACTCCTCCGACCAGGCGCTGCTGTTCGCCTCGCGGCACCGGGACCGGTTGGGGCGGGGATTCCGGTTCGCCATCCCGGACGCCGAGCTGGTCGAGGCGATGGCCGACAAGGCGCTGTTCGCCACGCTGGCCGAGCGGCTCTCCCTCCCGGTGCCGGCCACCACGATCCTCCCGCCGGACCTGGGTGCCGAGCCGCCGGATCTCTCCGAGCTGGGCTACCCGCTGATCATCAAGCCGGAGCGGCGGGACCGGGGCTGGCGGCACATCTCCGATGCCGCCGGGGTGAAGGTCAAGGCGTTGGTGGTCAGCGACGAGGCGCGGCTGCGCGCGGTCTGGCCGCGGCTGGCCGCGATGGGTCGCACGCTGGTCGCCCAGCAGTACGTGGACGGCCCGGAGAGCGCGATCGAGAGCTACCACGTCTACGCCGACGCGACCGGCGAGGTGGTCGCCGAGTTCACCGGGAAGAAGATCCGCACCTATCCGGTGGAGTGCGGCTTCACCACGGCGTTGTCCATCACCGAGGAACAGGATGTGCTGCACGCCGGTCGCAAGCTGGTCGAGCTGCTGGACCTGCGCGGGGTGGCCAAGTTCGACTTCAAGCGCGCCCCGGACGGCCGGCTGCTGCTCTTCGAGATCAACGCGCGGACCAGCCTGTGGATGCACCCGGGGGCGCGCGCCGGGGTGAACATCCCGGCCGCCGTGTACGCCGACCTGACCGGACGCCCCCGCCCCGCATTGGCCAGGCACCCGCGCCCGGTCACCTGGGTGCACCCGAAGGACGTGCTGGCCGCCCGGGACAGCGGCGTCTCCTTTCCGAGGTGGGCCGCCTTCGCGGCGCGCTGCCAGTCCAAGGCGTTCTGGTCCTGGCGCGACCCCATGCCGTTCATCGGCATGGCCATGGCGCGCCTGCGCACCGGCGACTTCAGCTGAGCGCTGCGGTGCGTTACGGCCTGCTCACCGACATCCATGCCAACCTCCCCGCGCTGACCGCCGCCGTGCGGTGCCTGACCGCGCAGGGGGTGGACCGGTGGCTGTGCGCCGGGGATGTGATCGGCTACGGGCCGCAGCCCAACGAGTGCGTCGCCGAACTGGCCGCGCTGGACCCGGTGTGCGTCGCCGGGAACCACGAGCTGGTGGCGTTGGGCGAGCTCTCCGGGCAGCGGTGTTCGCGGCGGGCCAGGGAGTCGCTGGACTGGACGCGCGAGGCGCTGAACCCGGACTCGCGGGCCTACCTGGCCGCGCTGCCCCTCGCCGTGGAGGTGCCCGGGTTGGTGATGGCGCACGGCTCGCTGAGCGACCCGGAGGAGTACGTGCGGAGCGAGGCGCAGGCCGAGGCACAGCTGGCCCGGCTGGCCTCCGCGCATCCCTCGGCCGGCGTCCTGGTGCTCGGCCACACCCACCGGGCCTGGCTGTACCGGCAGGGCCCTGGTGATCAGCCGGAGCGGAGCGCGGACGGGTCGGCGCGGTTGCATCGTGGCTCTCGGTATCTGGTCAACGCCGGCTCGGTCGGGCAGTCCAGGCAGCGCGAGCGCCAGCCGCTGGCCCGGTTCGCGCTGCTCGAGTTGGCCGAGGCCGGGCCAGCGGTGAGCCCGGTCGGGGTGCGGTTCTTCGCGGTGGACTACGACCACCGGGCGGTCCGGGGTGCGCTGCGCGGCAAGCGGCTGCCCTCCGACAGCATGCACGTCCGCCCCGGCACGCTGGCCACCGCCGCGCGCCGGCTGCGCCGAGCCCCCGGTTACCTGGCCCGCCAGCTCACCCGCTAACCACGGCCCGCTAACCACGGCCCGCGAGTCGGTGCTCTCAGCACACTGAGTCGGCGCTCTGAGCACACCGTCCGGAAACCAGACCGTGTGCTGAGACGCGCGACTCGATGTGCCAGGAGCCCCGACTCGCGGGCAGTTGGGGCGGGCGGTTAGGCGGTGGCGGGCGCGGGGGTTGGGGTCTGGGCGGCGGGGGCTTCGGATGTGGTGCAGGCGAACGTGCGGCGGTAGTCGGTGGGGGTGACGCCCACGGCGCGGTGGAAATGGTGCCGCAGCAGCGCCGCGCCGCCGAACCCGCATTGCTGGGCGATCTCGTCGATGCTCAGGTGGGTCTGCTCCAGCAGCTGGCGGGCGTGCAGCACCCGCTGGGTGGACAGCCAGCGGTGCGGGGTGGTGCCGGTCTCGGCCAGGAACCGCCGGGCGAATGTGCGCTCGGACAGCCGCGCGCGGCGGGCCAGCTCGGCCACCGTGTGCTCGGTGGCCATAGTGTCCAGCATCCAGGTGAGCAGCGGCTGCAGGCTGTCCGCGTCCGGCGGCATCGGCTCCTCGATGTACTGGCGCTGGCCGCCCTCCCGCTGCGGCGGCACCACCATCCGGCGGGCGATGATCGTCGCGACGACCGAGCCCAGCTCGCGGCGGACCAGGTGCAGGCAGGCGTCGATGCCGGCCGCCGTGCCCGCGCTGCTGATGATGTTGCCGTCGTCCACGAACAACACGTCCGGGTCGACGTCGGCCTTCGGGAAGCGCGCGGCGAAGTCGGCGGCGTGGTGCCAGTGCATGGTGCATTTGCGGCCGTCCAGCAGCCCGGCGGCGCCGAGCAGGTAGGCGCCGCTGCACACGGACAGCAGCATGGCGCCTCGGTCGGCGGCCAGCCGCAGCGCGTCCAGCACCGCCGGCGGGTACTGCTCGCGGATCCGGGCCGCCGGCACCGCGATCAGGTCGGCGTCGAGGAGTGCCTCCAGCCCGTGGT
>DATHIT010000752.1:0-4826 GCA_035489915.1 Pseudonocardia sp.
GAGTTCGACGGGTTCCGGCCGGCGCTGGGCGCGTGGATCGTCGGCGACGAGTCGGCCGGGCTCGGCATCCGGGAGACCGCCGGGCTGGTCACCGACGACGGCGCGGCGTTCGTGCCGCACCGCATCCAGGAGGCCTGAGCCGCGGCCGGTGGCGCCGGCGAGGGAAAACCTGGCCGGGTGGTTCGGTCGGTCGCGCGCGCATGTCCGTGGGGTGATCTGCAATAGTCGCAGCGCTCCCGATCTGGAGGATGGAGACACACGTGACCACGACAGTGCTCGCGCTTGAGCCAGGCTTTTTCCGGGTGATCGGCGGTGGCCTGGGCGCGATCGTGCTGTACGCGCTGGTTGGGCTTTTGCTGATACTGCTCGGTTTCTACGCGATCGACCTGACCACCCCGGGCAAGCTGTACCTGCTGGTGCGCGAGGGGCGGCCGAACGCGGTTGTGGTGACCGCGTTCGGCATGGTCAGCATGGCGTTCATCATCGTGGTGGCGATCTACGGCTCGTCCGGCCGGTTACTCGAGGGGCTGCTCGCCGCGTTGATCTTCGGCCTGGCCGGCGTCGTGGTGCAGGCCGTAGGGGTGCGCTTCCTGGAGTGGGTGACCGGGATCGACATCGGCGATGTGCTGGCCGCCGAAGAGCGCCGCCCGCAGGCGTTCGTGGTGTGCGCGGCGCACCTCGCGCTCGGTCTGGTTGTGGCGGTCGCCATCCTCTGACGGTCGGCCTTCACGGCTCCGGGGAGTCGAGCGCGGCTTGGATGCCCTCCCGGGTGGCGCTGTGCAGCAGCTCGCGCATGGCGAGGGACAGCGTGGTCCGCACCGCCTGCGGGACGCTGTCCTGGGTCCACTCGACCATGTCCCGGAAAACGGTGGCGAGCAGCCGCGCGGTCGAGCGGTTCCGCCACATGATCCAGCCCACGAACAGGTCCGTGCCCACCGCGCGCACGGTGATCACCGCTCGGTCGGTGTCCTGCAGGACGGTCAGGACGGGAACGCCGTGCACCGTTTCCGCCTCGACGTGGAAGGGCGTCTTCCTGGCCTCGAGCGTGGCGGCGATCCGCTGGTAGGCCAGGTTGGCCGCGCCCGCCCGCCCCGCCAGCAGCGCGGCGTACTCGGTGATCGGCTCGCGCACCGGGAAGAAGATCGCGATCAGCCAGCCGAGCGCGGCGCAGGCCATGCCACCGAGGCAGATCGGTGACAGGGCCGCGGCCAACCCCGGGCTGATCCCGACCCGGTCGGTGGTGAACACCACGCTGGAGCTGAGCACGCTGAGCCCCAGCATCAGCATCCAGCCGGACAGGAAGACCAGCAGCACCGCGAGGAAGAATCCGGACCGGATCAGGTGCGGTCGAACCGCCCTCGGCGCGACCGGATCGGAGATCAGCTCCTCGGGTGACCCGGACGAGCTGAACCCCGAACGGTCGGTCCGCCGTAGGTCCACGCACCCATCCTGAGTGACGCCGGCCGGTTACACAGCCTCCGAACGGCTAAGCCGAATGCGGGCGGCAGCGGGCGCTGACTACGCTGGACCGCTGTGATCGACCTGAAGTTGCTGCGTGAGGACCCGGAGGCGCTGCGAGCCTCGCAGCGGGCGCGTGGGGAGGACCCGGGCGCGGTCGACGTGCTGCTGGCCGCCGACGAGAGTCGCCGGGAGGCGGTCGGCCGGGCCGACGTGCTGCGCGCCGAGCAGCGCCAGCTGGGCAAGAAGATCGGCGCGGCGCGCGGCGACGAGCGGGCGGAGCTGCTGACCCACGGCAAGGAGCTGGCCGCGGCGGTCAAGGAGGCCGAGGCGGCCCAGGCACAGGCGGACGAGGCGCTGGCCGCCGCGCAGCGCGCGCTGCCCAACCTGGTCATCGCCGGCGTGCCGGAGGGCGGCGAGGACGACTACGTGGTGCTCGACCACGTGGGCACCCCGCCCGAGTTCGACTTCGCCGCGCGCGACCACCTGGAGCTGCTGGAGAGCCTCGGCGCGGTGGACATGGAGCGCGGCGCAAAGGTCTCCGGTGCCCGGTTCTTCTTCCTCACCGGCATCGGCGCGCAGCTGCAGTTGGCGCTGCTGACCATGGCGATGAACAAGGCGGTGGCCGCCGGGTTCACCATGATGATCCCGCCGGTGCTGGTCAAGCCGGAGATCATGGAGGGCACCGGGTTCCTGGGCGCGCACGCCGCCGAGGTCTACCGGCTGCGCGACGACGACCTGTTCCTGGTCGGCACCAGCGAGGTCCCGCTGGCCGGCTACCACGCGGGCGAGATCATCGACCTCAGCGCCGGCCCGCGCCGCTACGCCGGCTGGTCGACCTGCTTCCGCCGGGAGGCCGGCAGCTACGGCAAGGACACCAGGGGCATCATCCGGGTGCACCAGTTCGACAAGATCGAGATGTTCTCCTACTGCCGGCCGGAGGACGCGGCGGACGAGCACCAGCGGCTGCTCGGCTGGGAGCAGGACATGCTGGCCGCCGTCGAGGTGCCGTACCGGGTGATCGACACCGCCGCCGGCGACCTGGGGGCCAGCGCCGCGCGCAAGTTCGACTGCGAGGCCTGGGTGCCGTCGCAGGGCCGGTACCGGGAGCTCACCTCGACCTCGAACTGCACCACGTTCCAGGCTCGCCGGCTGAACATCCGCTACCGGGACGCGGACGGCCGCAACCAAACGGCGGCCACCCTGAACGGCACGCTGGCCACCACCCGGTGGATCGTGGCCATCGTGGAGAACCACCAGCGGGCGGACGGCTCGGTCGTGGTGCCGGAACAGCTGCGCCCGTTCCTCGGCAAGGACGTCCTCACCCCGTGAGTGGTTAGCGTTGCAGCCGGTGTGCTGAGAGCCCCGACTC
Source organism: Pseudonocardia sp. (assembly GCA_035489915.1). Taxonomy (GTDB): domain Bacteria; phylum Actinomycetota; class Actinomycetes; order Mycobacteriales; family Pseudonocardiaceae; genus Pseudonocardia. The sequence goes on from DATHIT010000752.1 coordinate 2,831, forward strand.
AGTGTGCTGAGAGCCCCGACTCGCGGGAAGTTTGCGGCGGGGCGGGGTTAGAAGGGGCCGGTTAGGTCGCCTAGGCGGTTGGTGAGGCGGAGGTTTTCGGTGTAGTCCACGGGGCAGGCGATGATGGAGACGCCGTTGTAGTCGAGGGCCTCGCGCAGGGTGGGTAGGAGCTGGTCGGGGGCGGTGATCTGGTAGCCGCGGGCGCCGAAGCTCTCCGCGTACTTGACCAGGTCGGGGTTGCCGAACTTCACGTGGCTGTGCCGGCCCAGCTCCAGGTCCATCTTCCACTCGATCAGCCCGTACGAGTCGTCCACCCAGACCAGCACGGTGAGCGGGATGTTCTCCCGCACGGCGGTCTCGATCTCCTGCGAGTTCATCAGGAACGCCCCGTCGCCGACCGAGGCCAGCACCCTGCGGTTCGGGTGCACCAGTTTGGCGGACAGCGCGCCGGGCAGCGCGAACCCCATGGTGGAAAGCCCGTTGGAGATCAGGCAGGTGTTCGGCGCGTAGGTCGGGTAGAGCCGGGCCATCCACATCTTCACCGCGCCGGTGTCGGCCAGCACGATGTCCTCCCGGTCCAGCGCGGCCCGGGTGTCGGCCACCACCCGCTGCGGGACCAGCGGGAACCGGTCGTCCCCGGCACCCCGCTCCAACTCGTCGGTGAGCAGTTGGCGGATCTTGCTCGAACCGATGCCGGTCGGGAACGGCCCGGACACCGCGGCGCCGAGGGCGGCCAGCGACCGCGAGATGTCGCCCTCGATGCCGACCGCCACCGGGTAGTGGTCGTCCACCTCGGCGGCGATCCGGTGCACGTGGATGATCTTCTTGTCCCGCTGCGGGTTGACCTTGACCGGGTCGAACTCCTGCAGCTCGTAGCCCACCGCGACGATCACATCGGCGGCGTCGAAGCCGAAGTTGGCGTAGTCGTGGCGCATGAAGCCGACCGCGCCGAGCCCGTTCTTGTGGTCGTCCGGGAACACCCCCTTGCCGTGGAAGGTGGTGGCCACCGGCACGTCCCACTGCTCGGCCAGCGCGAGCAGAGCGGCGCCGGCGTTGTCCCTGGCCGCGCCGTGCCCGGCGAGCAGGATGGGGGCCTTCGCGTCGGCCAGTACGGCGGCGGCGCGCTGCACCTGCGCGGGGGAGGGCTCCTCGGCGCGCACCCGGTCGGTGGGCAGCGGGACGGCGCCGGGCGGGATCGGCGCGCCCTCGATGTCCTCGGGTACCGCGAGGTAGGTGGCTCCGGGGCGCTCGGTCTGCGCGATCTTGAACGCCCGGCGGACCATCTCCGGCACGGCGGCCGGCGCCGGCACCAGCTCGGCCCACTTGGTGACCGGTCGGAACATCCCGACCAGGTCCACCACCTGGTGCGATTCCTTGAAGATCCGGTTCAGCCCGGCCTGGGCGGACAGCGCCAGCAGCGGCGTGGAGTTGGTCGTGGCGTCAGCCACCCCGAGCAGCAGGTTGATCGCGCCCGGGCCGAGGGTGGCCGAGCACACCCCGGCCTTGCCGGTGAGCCGGCCGTAGATCTCCGCCATGAACGAGGCGGCCTGCTCGTGCCGGGTCAGCACGTAGCGGATGCTCGAGTCGTTCAGCGCGTCGACCAGCCCGATGTTCTCCTCGCCGGGGATGCCGAAGACGTACTCCACCCCCTCCGCCTCGAGGCACTGCACAATCAGCTGGGCGATGGTGGGCTGGGCGTCGGGCTGCACGGCGGTCACGCTGGTCAAGCGTAGGCGTTTTGGCTGGTCGTTGCCCGTGGATCTGGTCACTCCCGGACTTTGATCACCTCAACGAGGCTGGAGATGTCGTGCTCGCCGTGCCCGGCCGCGACCGCCTCGTCCATCAGCCCGCGCAGCCCGGTCAGCAGGTCGGGCCGGATGCCCTGGTCACGAGCCGAGTCGATGAAGTTGCCGAACGCGGCGGCCTGCATGGCCAGCGGGGACACCACATCCCGGCCGTAGTCGCCGCTGTCGATCTGCTCGGCGGCCTTGCCAAG
>DATHIT010000753.1:0-19352 GCA_035489915.1 Pseudonocardia sp.
GCGGACCTGGTGGTGGCGCACGGCGGTTCGCTGTCCGGGGAGCACGGCGACGGCCAGGCCCGCGCCGAGCTGCTGCCCCGGATGTACCCCAAGGAGATCATCTCCGGGTTCGAGGAGTTCAAGGGCATCTGGGACCCGGACGACCGGATGAACCCCGGGCGGGTGGTGCGGCCGGCCAAGATGGACGACGACCTGCGGGTATTCGTCGGCATGCCCACCCTGCCGGACCGCCCGGAGCTCGCCTTCGCCCACGACCGGGGCAGCTTCGCCAGGGCCACCCGGCGCTGCCTCGGGGTGGGGCGGTGCATCACCGGCTCGGGCGGGGTGATGTGTCCGAGCTACCGGGCCACCGGGGAGGAGATGCACTCCACCCGGGGGCGGGCCCGGCTGCTGTTCGAGATGGCCAACGGGGAGGTGATCACCGGTGGCTGGCAGTCAGACGAGGTGGCCGAGGCGCTGGACCTGTGCCTGTCCTGCAAGGGCTGCAAGCGGGACTGCCCGGTCGGCGTGGACATGGCCGCCTACAAGACGGAGTTCCTGGCGCAGCGCTACCGCCGTCGGATCCGGCCGCTGAGCCACTACTCGATGGGCGCGCTGCCGCGCTGGCTGCGCCTGGCCGCCCGCGTCCCCGGCCTGGCCCGCCGTCTCAACGCGGCGGCCCGGCGGCCGGCGCTGGCCCGACTGGCCAAGCGCCTCGGCGGCATCGCCCCCGAGCGCGACATCCCACCGCTCGCCGAGCACACCTTCACCGCCGCGTTCCGCGCCGCCGCCCAACTGCCCGCGAGTCGGCGTTCTGGGCACACTGAGTCGGGGATTTCAGCACACCAGCTCGGTGTGCCCACAGCCCCGACTCAGGGTGCTGAGATCCCCGACTCGCGGGCCGTTAAGCGGGTGCTGTTGTGGCCGGACACGTTCACTGACCACTTCGACCCCGAGGTGGCTCGGGACGCGGTGGCGGTGCTCGAGGAGCTGGGCTACCGGGTGGAGGTGCCGGGTGGCCCGGTGTGCTGCGGGCTGACCTGGTTCTCCACCGGCCAGGTGGACACCGCGCGGGCGGTGCTCCGGCGCACCCTGCGGACGTTGCGCCCGTGGTTGGCCAGCGGCGTGCCCGTGGTGGTGCTGGAGCCCAGCTGCGCCGCCGCGCTGCGCGCCGATCTGCCCGAGCTGCTCGCGGCGGACGCCGATGCCGATGCGCTGGCCGGCGGGGTGCGCACGTTCGCCGAGGTGCTGGTCGAGCACGCCGAGCAGATCAGGACGCTCGCGTCCGCCCGCGCCGGCGCCGGGCCCGCGCCGCGCGCGCTGGTCCAGGTGCACTGCCATCAGCACGCCGACCTGGGCACCGACGCCGACCGGGGAGTGCTCAGCGCGCTGGGGGTGGACGCGCAGGTGCTGGACTCCGGCTGCTGCGGGCTGGCCGGCAACTTCGGGTTCGAGAAGGGCCACTACGAGGTGTCCATGGCCTGCGCGGAACGGGTGTTGCTGCCGGCGGTGCGCGCGGCCGACCCGGATGTGGCGGTACTGGCCGACGGGTTCAGCTGCCGTACCCAACTGCGCCAGGCCGGCCAGCGCGAGCCGGTGCACCTCGCGCAGCTGGCCGCCCGCGCGCTCGGGGTGCAGCCCGGCGCCTGACGTCCGTGCGTTCACCCCAGTGCCCGACGCCGGCGCTTGCGGGGGTGCCCGGCTGGGCGTTGGGTGGAGGCCGCGCGGGGACGCGCCCCGGAGAGAACGAGGGACAGATCATGAGCGGAACCAACGTGGTGTCCGTGTTGGACGGACCGGGCAAGGTGCGGGTCGAGCACCGCGAGCTCCCGGAGCCAGGCCCGGACGAGGTACTGGTTCAGATCGCGGCGGTCGGCGTGTGCGGCTCGGACGTGCACTACTACCAGCACGGGCGGATCGGCGACTTCGTGGTGCGCGAGCCGCTGGTGCTCGGGCACGAGGCGTCCGGCGTGGTGGTGGCCCGCGGAGACCGGGCGAGCCGCCACGAGTTGGGGCAGCGGGTCGCGCTGGAGCCGGGGGTGCCCTGCGGGCGGTGCGCGCAGTGTCGGGCCGGGCGCTACAACCTCTGCCCGGACGTGCGGTTCTTCGCCACTCCGCCGATCGACGGCGCCTTCGCCCGCTACGTCACGATCAACGAGAACTTCGCCTACGCCGTGCCGGACACCATGACCGACGAGCAGGCCGCGCTGATCGAGCCGCTGTCCGTCGGGCTGTGGGCGGCGCGCCGCGCGGGGGTGCGGCCGGGGGACACCGTGCTGGTCACCGGGGCCGGGCCGATCGGCCTGCTCGCCGTGCAGGCGGTCAGGGTGGCCGGCGCCGCCCGGGTGGTGGTCACCGACCTGAGCCCGGGGCGGCGCGAGCTGGCGCTGCGGCTGGGCGCGGACACCGTGCTGGACCCGGCGGACGAGGCGAGCGGGCTGGCCGAGCTGGCGGCCGACGTGCTGGTGGAGTGCTCCGGGGCGCAGGCGGCGGTGACCGCCGGGCTCGGCGCGGTGCGCGGTGGTGGGACGGCGGTACTGGTCGGCATGGGCGCCGACGAGGTGCGGCTGCCCATGTCCGCGCTGCAGGTCAGGGAGGTCACGGTGACCGGGACGTTCCGGTACGCCAACACCTACCCGGCGGCGATCGCGCTGGTCGCGGCGGGCCGGGTCGACCTGGATCCCCTGGTCACCGGCCGGTTCGGGCTCAACCAGGTGGAGCAGGCGCTGACCATCGGCTCCACCGGCGAAGGCACGATCAAGGCGATCGTCTACCCGCAGCTGGACGAGGTCTGAGGTCGTGAGTGGCGATGGTCGCTATAGCGACCATCGCCACTCACGACTCCAGCAGACGGCCCTCGGTGACTTCCCAGCGGCGGGTGACCCGGACCGCGTCCAGCATTCGCCGGTCATGGGTGACCAGCAGCAGGGTGCCGGGGAACGACTCGAGCGCGGATTCGAGCTGCTCGATTGCCGGCAGGTCGAGGTGGTTGGTCGGCTCGTCGAGCACCAACAGGTTGACCTCCCTGGCCTGCAGCAGCGCCAGCGCGGCCCTGGTGCGCTCGCCCGGGGAGAGTGACTCGGCGGGCCGGGGCGCGTGCACCGCGGTCAGCCCGAACTTGGCCAGCAGGGTGCGTACCTCCGGCTCGGTCCAGCTCGGTACCTCCGCCCGGAACGCGGCCACCAGCGACTGGTCGCCGAGGAAGAGCCCGCGCGCCTGGTCCACCTCGCCGACCCGCACGCCCGGGCCCAGTGACGCGGAGCCCGAGGTCAGCGGAAGCCGTCCGAGCATTGCACCCAACAGCGTCGACTTGCCCGACCCGTTCGACCCGGTGATCGCGATCCGGTCCGCCCAATCCACCTGGGCGTCCACCGGCCCCAGCTCGAATTCCCCGCGGCGCACCACGGCGCCGCGGAGCGCGGACACCACCGCGCCCGCCCTGGGCGCCACCGCGATGGTCATCTGAAGCTGCCACTCCTTGCGCGGCTCCTCCACCGCCTCCAGCCGCTCGATCCGGCGTTCGGTCTGGCGCACCTTGGCGGCCTGCTTCTCGCTGGTCTCCGCGCGCAGGTTCTTGCCGATCTTGTCGTTGTCGGGGGCCTTGCGCCGCGCGTTGCGTACCCCGGCGGCCATCCAGTTGCGCTGGGTGCGGGCCCGCTCGGTCAGCTGGCTCACCGTGCCGGAGTACTGCTCATAGGCCTCGCGGGCGTGCCGGCGCGCCACCTCCCGCTCGTCCAGGTAGGCCTGGTAGCCGCCCTCGTAGACGCCGACCTTCCGCTGCGCCAGGTCCAGCTCGACGATCCGGTTCACCGTCCTGGCCAGGAACTCCCGGTCGTGGCTGACGATCACCGCGGGGGAGCGCAGCGCGCCGACGAACGCCTCCAGCCGGGCCAGCCCGTCCAGGTCCAGGTCGTTGGTCGGCTCGTCCAGCAGCAGCACGTCATACCGGGAAGCCAGCAGAGTGGCCAGCCCGGCGCGGGCGGCCTGGCCACCCGAGAGCGCGGTCATCGGCACGTCCGCACCTGAGTCCAGGCCGACCTCGGCGAGCACCCCGACGATCCGGTCGTCCAGGTCGGCGCCACCCAGGGCCAACCACCGCTCCAGCGCGACGGAGTACCGATCGTCGGCATCCTCACTCGCGCCGAGTGCCTCGGCGGCCGCGTCCATCTCCGCCTGGGCCGTCGCCACCCCGGTGCGCCGGGCCAGGAACTCGCGCACGGTCTCCCCGGGACGCCGATCGGGCTCCTGCCGCAGCAGGCCGACGGTGGCGCTCGGCGGGGCCAGCGCGACCCGCCCGCGCTCGGCGGTGTCCAGGCCGGCGAGCAGCCGCAGCAGCGTGGTCTTGCCAGCGCCGTTCGCGCCGACCAGGCCCACCACATCACCCGGCGCGACGATCAGGTTCAGCCCGCTGAACAGGCTGCGGTCGCCGTGGCCAGCGGCGAGATCGGTGGCCTGCAGGGTCGCGCTCATCAGAATCAGACGTTACGGCGTTTAGTCACGCCTCGGTTGGGCAGTCGTCTGGGTGGGCTGCTGGTGACCGAAATCGGGCGCTCTCAGCGACCCCCGTTGGGCGTAACAGGATCCAGTGATTACAGGTAGGTTCGAGGCATGACTCAGGTACCCAACATCCGACTGAACAACGGCGTTGAAATCCCTCAGTTCGGCTTCGGGGTCTTCCAGGTTCCGCCGGATCAGACCGCGCAGGCCGTGCTGCAGGCCTTCGAGGCCGGCTACCGGCACATCGACACCGCCCAGATGTACCGCAACGAGGAGGGTGTCGGCCAGGCCGTCGCGGAATCTGGCCTGCCCCGCGATGAGGTGTTCATCACCACCAAGCTGAACAACACCGGGCATGGCTACGAGTCGGCCATCTCCGCGCTGGACGAGAGCCTCAAAAAGCTCCAGCTGGACTATGTGGACCTCTACCTCATCCACTGGCCGCTGCCGCACCTGAACCGGTACGTGGAGACCTGGAAGGGCTTCGAGAAGCTCCTCGCCGACGGCAAGGCGCGCTCCATCGGAGTGTCCAACTTCCAGCCCGCGCACCTCGACCGGCTGGCCGCCGAGACCGACACCGTGCCCTCGGTCAACCAGATCGAGCTGCACCCCCGGCTCACCCAGGTGGAGCTGCGGAAATACCACGAGGCACACGGCATCGCCACCGAGGCGTGGAGCCCGATCGCCAAGGGCGAGGTACTCGACGACCCGATCATCACCGGGCTGGCCGAGAAGTACGGCCGGACGCCCGCCCAGGTCGTGCTGCGCTGGCACGTGCAGATCGGCAACATCGTCTTCCCCAAGACGGTCAACCCGGACCGGATGCGGGAGAACATCAACGTGTTCGACTTCGAGCTGGCCGCTGACGACGTGGCCTCGATCGAATCGATGAACACCAACTACCGCACCGGGCCGGACCCGGACACCTTCGGCCGCTGACCTTCTTCCGCCGCTGAGACCGTCCCGACGCGCGCGCGGGGCGGGTGCGCGACGATGCAGGGGTGAACTACGCACTGACTCTCGTTCCCGCACTGGATCGGCCGGACTTGCTGGCCGATCCGGTGCGCGCCGCCATCGCCGGGCTGGGCCTCGCCGATTCCGCCATCCAGGTCGCCGAGATCGACCCCGAACTGGCCGACACGGCGGCGTTCTGTGAGCGCTACCAGGTGCCGCTGGAGGAGTCGGCCAACTGTGTGTTGATCGCCGGCAAGCGGGGCGGGGATGTCCGGATGGCCGCTGCGCTGGTGCTGGCGACCACCCGGGCGGACGTGAACGGCGTGCTGCGCCGTCAGCTGGACGTGCGCAAGGCCTCCTTCGCCTCCCGCGAGGTGGCCACCGGGGAGACCGGGATGGAGTACGGCGGTATCACCCCGCTCGGGCTGCCGACGGAGTGGCCCGTTTACCTGGACGCGGCGGTACTGGGCGCCGAGCGGGTGGTGATCGGCTCCGGGGTGCGCCGCAGCAAGCTTGTGCTGGCCCCCTCGGTGCTCGCCGGGCTGCCCGCCGCCACGGTGGTGGACGGGCTGGCCAGCCCGGTCGGCTCGCCGGTCTAGTGCCGGTGAATCCGTCCACCGCACAGGCGCAGGTACTGGTCGACGAGTTGGTCCGGTGCGGGGTGACCGAGGCGGTGCTCTGCCCCGGGTCCCGCAACGCGCCGCTGTCCTTCGCGCTGCACCGGGCGGACGCGGCCGGCCGGCTGCGCCTGCACGTGCGGATCGACGAGCGCACGGCGGCCTTCCTGGCGTTGGGGCTGGCGCTGCGCTCCGGGCGGGCGGTGCCGGTGGCGTGTACCTCGGGCACCGCGGCGGCCAACCTGCACCCGGCGGTGCTCGAGGCCGCGTACGCCGGGGTGCCGCTGCTCGCGCTGACCGCCGACCGGCCGCCCGAGCTGGTCGGCACCGGCGCCAACCAGACGGTGCTCCAGCCCGGCCTGTTCGGCGACGCCCCTCGGCTGGAGCTCAGCCTCGGCGTGGCCCGGCGCGCGGCCGGTCAACAGGCCGGCTGGCGGGCGTCGGTGGCGAAAGCGGTCGCGGTTGCGGTCGGCCGGGTCGGCGGTCGGCCGGGGCCGGTGCACGTCAACGTGCCGTTCGCCGAGCCGTTGATGCCGGACGATCCCGCGGCCGACCTGGCGGACCTCGGCGACTCGGCGAACTGGCCAGAGTCGTTGGACGGCCGCCCTGGCAGCGCGCCGTGGACGGTGTTTCCCCCACCCCTCGACGCCCAGCGGGACGCCCCGCCACTGCCGCTGGACCCGGACCTGCCCACCCTGGTGGTGGCCGGCGGGGTGCCGACCGGCGCGATACCCGGTCCGCCAGCCGGCGCGCCGGTGGTCGCCGAGCCCAACTCGCCGCTCTGGCCGGGGGCGCTGCGCACCGGCCCGTGGCTGGTAGACGCGGCAGCGGACGGCCAGCTCCCCGGACCCGCCCAGGTGCTGCTGCACGGCCGGCCGACCCTGCACCGGTCGATCGCCCGGCTGCTCGCCGACGACCAGGTCGCGGTCTACGCCGTTGCCGGCACGGTGGGCGCCGAGCTGCCGCCCTCGGTCCGCGCGGTGGGCCGGCCGCCGAGGCTCCGCCCGCCGCCGGACTGGTGCGCCCGGTGGTCCGCCGCCGAGCAGCTGGTCGGCGACGCGCTGGACAAGGCCCTGGCCGAGCCCGGCGCGCCCACCGGCCAGCGGCTGGCCGCCGCCCTGATCACCGCGCTGCCCCCGGGCGCGCTGCTGCTGCTCGGCTCGTCCAACCCGGTGCGGGACGTGTCGCTGGCCGCCCGGCCCCGGACCGGGTTGACCGTGCTGGCCAACCGGGGGGTCGCCGGGATCGACGGCACGGTGTCCACCTCGACCGGCGCGGCCTTGGCGCACGCCTCGGCCGCCGGCGGCCGGGCGGCCCCGGGCTATGCCCTGATCGGCGACCTCACCGTGTTGCACGACCTCACCGGGTTGGTGCTGGGCCCGGACGAACCGCGACCCGACCTCACCCTGGTGGTGCTCAACGACGAAGGCGGCGGCATCTTCTCGCTGCTCGAGCAGGGGGCGCCGGAACATGCGGCGAGCTTTGAGCGGGTGTTCGGCACGCCGCACCGGGTCCGCCTCGACGCGGTGTGCGCCGGGCTGGGCGTGGCGTACCGGCGGGTGGACGACCTGAGCGCGCTGCCGGATGCGCTGGGCGGGGTCGGCGACGGCGTGCGGCTGGTCGAGGTCCCGGCCAGCAGGAAAGGTCTGCGCGAGGGGCACGCGGCCGTGCGGGCGGCGGTGCAGGCGGCGCTCAGCTGACCCGTCGCGGGCGCGCCGGGTCAGCCGGGTGTGCTGGGAGGCGCGACTCGGTGTGCTGAGAGCGCCGACTCGCGGAAGACGACGGGGTGGGGTTAGTGGGGGCGGCCCTCTAGGGCGGAGCGGACCGCTACCAGCTTGGCGGCGGCTTCGGCGACCTCGTTGTCCGGGTTGGAGTCGGCGACCACGCCGCAGCCGGCGAAGAGGCGGGCGGTGGATCCGGACAGCTGCGCGCACCGTAGCGCCACGCCCAGCTCACCGTCGCCCTGCGCGTCCACCCAGCCGACCGGTCCGGCGTAGCGGCCCCGGTCCATGTCCTCCAGCTCGGCGATCATGCGCAGCGCGGGCTCGGTCGGGGTCCCGCCCACGGCGGCGGTCGGGTGCACGGCGCCGGCCAGCCGCAGCAGCGAGGGCGGGTCGACCGGGTCCAGGTTGGCGGTGATGTCGCTGGCCAGGTGGGTCACGTTGGGCAGCCGCAGCACCGAGGGCCGCTCCGGGGCGTGCACCTCGGCGCACAACGGCCGCAGCCGCTCCACCAGCGACTCCATCGCGTACCGGTGCTCCTCCCGGTCCTTCACCGACGCCAGCAGCGCGGGGCCGAGCTGCTCGTCGGTGAGCTCCCCGGCCAGATCGCCGAGCCAGTTCGTGCCGGCCAGCACCCGGGAGCTGACCTGGGTGCCGGTGCGCCGCAGCAGCAGCTCCGGGGTGGCCCCCACCAGCCCGTCCACCGAGTAGCTCCAGCAGGTGGGGTACCGGTCGGCCAACCCGGTGAGCAGGAACCGAGGATCCAGCGGCTCGTCGGCGGTGGCCAGCAGATCGTGCGCGAACACCGCCTTGAACAATTCGCCGCCGCGGATCCGCCGGACCGCCTCGGCCACCGCGCGCTGCCAGCGTTCGACGGAGAGCAGGCCCTCGCTGTAGCGCACTCCGGTGGCCGGCCGGATGGGCGAGACCCGGCGTACCGCGGGGCTGGCTCCGGTGCCGCCGCCGGTGTCGATCTCGGTGATCCAGCCCACCCCGTCCCGGCTGCCGACCACCACCTTCGGCACCACGAGCACCGACTCCGCGGCGTCCGGCGCGAAGGCGAAACTGACAAACGCGACTGCCCCGGTGCCGGGCAGGCCCACCTCGTCGGTCACCTCGAGCCGGTCGCTGAACGATCGCCACCAGGTGTCCGCCGCCTCGAACCGGTCCCGCCCCCGGGTGCTGAACCGCGCCACCTCGCCCCAGCCGACCAGTCCCTCGGACTCGCGGACCCAGCACAGCGGGCCCCGCTCGTCGGGCAGCAGCTCGATCGGCCGGCCCGGATCCGGGATGGCGCGGGTACGGACCCGCACCGGTTGGGCAACAGGAGCGATGCTCACGACTCGAGGGTAAGAGGCGCCGACGCGTGGCGCTCCATTGGTGGGACGAGGTTCTGGCCACACCGGTTCGGCGCGGCGGACGGCCGGTAGAGGGGCACCGGGCAGCCGGGCCCTCGGCCGCATCCGTAGAATCCTCTCGATGACCACGGTCTCTGGCGCTCCGCCCAGCGCCACCGGACGGCTGCTCGACGAGCTGGCCGGTCTTCTGCTGCCGGTGGTAATGCCGCTGGTCCGCCGGCTGCCGGCGATGATCCTGGTGCTCGCCGGGCTGATCACCCTGATGGGCGTGCTGACACTGGTCGGGGCGCACCGGGATGACGCGCAGATCCAGGCGCACAGCGCGGTGGCCACCGCCGAGGTTCTCCCGGGCTCGGACTTCAGCCGCACCCTGATCACTTTCACCACCGCCACCGGGGAAACCGTCTCGCCGGAGCGCGGCGTGTTCTACCCGCGCGGCCTGCAGCCCGGCCAGATCGTCCGCGTCGAGTACGACTCCACCAAGCCCGACCGGGTGCGCGTGCTCGGCCGGAACGCGTCGGTCGGCTCGCTGCCCATCGGGATCATGCTGCTGGTGACCTGGGCGGTGGCGTTGCCGGTCGGTTTCTCGCTGCGCGGTCGGCAGCTGCAGCGGATGGAAGCTGCTCGGCTGGCCCTGGCCGAGCGGGTGTTGGCGCAGGCGGCTTCGGCGTCCGACAGTGCGGCATCGGACTCGGGGCCGAGGCCGGCCGAGGAGTCGGCCACCGACGTCGAGCAGGTGGTCCAGCCGGTGCCGGCCCAAGCGGTGGCTAAAGCGGTGTCGGCCGAGTCGGCCTCCACCGGGCCTGCGTCGACCGACGCCGCGTAGCCGCTTCACCGCTCGGTTCAGGACGCCTCCGGCTGCGCCTCCACACCGGCCGCCTGCCACCAACCGAACACATCGGGGGCCACCGAGGGAGCGGCCACCAGCAGACCGCCGGCGGGCACCGGGTCAGGGCGGCCCAGCCGGTCCAGCACCACCGCGCCGGCCTCCAGCGCGAGCGCCAGCCCGGCGGCCACCTCCCACTCCCGGTAGTCCTCGAGCACCGCCGCGACCGCGTGGCCGAGCGCGACCTGGGCGATCGCCAACGCCGGCGAGCCGAGCATCCGCACCCCGCAACGGGCCGAGGCGGCGAGCCCCAGGAACCGCGGCAGGCCAGGCCAGTCGCCGTCCCTGGCCAGCTCGATGCACACCGGATAGCCGACGGCGGCGACCTGCTCCGGCAGCCGCACCGGCACACCGTTGACCCGGGTGCCGCGCCCCCGGGCGGCCGCGTAGATCTCCGCCCGGCTGGGATCGGAGATCACCCCGACGACCGGGCCGGAGTCGTCCAACAGCGCCAGGCTGTAGCCGTACCAGGGCAGCCCGGCCAGGTAGTTCGCCGCGCCATCCACCGGTGCGACCAGCCAGCGGTACAAAGCGTCCGATGCGCCGGGTGCGGCGTAGTCCGAGCTGTACTCCGGTCCGACGACCGGGATGTCCGGGAACTCCGCCGCGAGCACCCGCCGGGTGTGCCGTTCCAGGGTCCGGCCGGTGTCGGTGACCCAGTCGTAGAGGTGCGCCTCCGCGTTCGCCCCCACCCGACGTCCTCGGTCCGCCGTCGCGGCGATCACCTCGGCCGCGTCGTTCGCGAGCCGGCCGCCGACCTCGAGGGCGTGCGACAGCAGCCCGGGGTCGACCGGGTGGGCAGGTCGGGAGTACAACACGGTCATAGAAACCCAGCGTGTCCTGGCCGGGTGACCCGGGTGCGTCCGGCGGGTGACAGATCGTGGATCACCAGGTCAACTCCCGCCCGGGTGGTGACTCCCGGTGCCGCTCGGTGCGCCGATGGGGTGGCCGGTCATGCGGCCGTGAGATCAGTGCGCGGCGGGTGTCGGCGGCCAAGGGCGCGGGGAGTTCGCGATGTTGTTGCCGAGTTCCCGCGCTGGTCACGCCGTCGTCGGCTCGGCGGGCCCTGGTCCAGGCATGGTCCGGACTGTGCGCGTGGCAATCGTGTCGGAATGTTTTCTGCCCACCGTGAACGGTGTCACCAACTCGGTGCTCCGGGTGATCGAGCACCTGCGCCGGGACGGCCACCAGGTGATGGTGGTTGCCCCGGGCGCGGGTGACGACGAGTACCTCGACGTGCCCGTGGTCCGCGTCCCAGCGGTGGACCTGCCGGTGGTGAACTCCATGCCCGTCGGGCTGCCCTCCCGGCGGGTACTCACCGCGCTGCGCCGGTTCACCCCGGACGTGGTGCACCTGGCCTCGCCGTTTGTGGTCGGCGCCAAGGGGCTGGCCGCCGCCCGGCGGCTCGGCGTGCCCACCGTGGCGGTCTACCAGACCGACATCGCCGGGTTCGCCGCCTCCTACGGCCTGAGGCTGACCGCGCGGGCGGCCTGGCGCTGGACCTGCCGGCTGCACTCGCTGGCCGATCGCACCCTGGCCCCGTCCAGCTGGGCCGCCGAGGCGCTGCGCTCCCGCGGCGTGCCGAGGGTGCACCGGTGGGCCCGCGGTGTGGACATTGCCCGGTTCCGGCCGAGCCAACGGTCTGCCCAGTGGCGGGCCCGACTCGCCCCGGCCGGCGAGATGCTGGTCGGCTACATCGGACGGCTGGCCCCGGAGAAGCAGGTCGAGCGGCTCTCCGCGCTGGTCGGCCAGCCCGGCATCAAACTGGTCGTGGTCGGCGACGGGCCCAGCGAGGCCAAGCTGCGCGAACTGCTGCCCGGGGCGGCGTTCCTCGGCTTCCGAGGCGGCGAGGAGCTGGCCCAGATCTACGCCTCACTGGACGTGTTCGTGCATACCGGCCCTTCGGAGACGTTCTGCCAGGCGGTGCAGGAGGCACTGGCCTCCGGGGTGCCGGTAGTGGCCCCGGACGCGGGCGGCCCGCGCGATCTGGTGGCGCCGGGGCGCACCGGCTACCTGGTGCCGCCAGGGCTCGACTCGGCCGATCTCGAGTCGGCGGCCGCGCTGCGCACGGCGGTGACCCGGTTGATGGACGACGAGCACCGCGGCCGGTGCGCCCAGGCGGCCCGCCGCTCGGTGCTTCGCCGGGACTGGTCAACGGTGTGCGACGAACTGCTCGCGCACTACACGGAGGTGGTCGGCGCCGGCCCGTTGGGCGGACGGGCCGACCGGCACGCGGCCTGAGCGCGGGGATGCGCATCGCCCAACTGGCCAACTTCTACGGCCCGCGCTCCGGTGGCCTGCGCACCGCGCTGCACCACCTGGGCGCCGGGTACGTGGGCCGCGGCCACCAGGTCACCCTGATCGTCCCCGGCGGGCGGCACACCGACGAGTGGCTGGCCACCGGCGTGCGGCGGATCACCGTGGCGGCGCCGAAGCTGCCCGGGACCGGGGGCTACCGGGCGGTGGACCCGTGGCGGGTGCGACTGCTGCTGGACCGGCTGCGGCCGGACGCCCTCGAGGTGTCCGACCGGCTCACCCTGCGCGGGCTGGGCGGCTGGGCGGCGCGCCACGGGGTGCCCAGCGTGGTGATCTCGCACGAGCGGCTGGACCGGCTGCTGGAGCAGTTCCTGTTGCCCGGCCCGACGGCCCGGCGCTGGGCGGACTGGGCGAACCGGCGGATGGCGGCCAGCTACGACACCGTGGTCTGCACCACCGGGTTCGCCCGCGCCGAGTTCGACCGGATCGGCGCGCGGAACGTGCTGCGGGTGCCGCTCGGGGTGGACCTGGCCGCGTTCTCCCCGGACCGCCACTGCATCGAGCTGCGCGGCCGGCTGGTCGGGCGGGCGGACACGCTGCTGGTGCACTGCGGGCGGCTGTCCGCGGAGAAGCACGTGGAGCGCAGCGTGGACACGGTGGCGGCGCTGCACGAGGCCGGGCATCAGGTGCGGCTGGTGGTGGCCGGGGACGGACCGCGCCGGGCGGCGCTGCAGCGGCGGGCGAAAGGCCTGCCGGTGACCTTCCTCGGGTTCGTGGCCGAGCGGGCGGCGGTGGCCCGGCTGCTGGCTACGGCGGACGTGGCCCTGGCGCCGGGGCCGCACGAGACCTTCGGGCTGGCCGCGTTGGAGTCGCTGGCCAGCGGCACGCCGGTGGTGGTGTCCCGCTCGTCGGCGCTGGTGGAGATCGTCCGGCCGGGCTGCGGGGCGGCGGTGGCCGACGACCCGGCGGCGTTCGCCGGCGGGGTCCAGGGACTGCTCGCCTTCTCCGAGTACGAACGCCGGGCGCTGGCCAGGGCGCGCGCCGAGCAGTTCACCTGGCCAGCCGCCGTGGCCGGCATGCTCACCGCACTGGGAGGCTAGGAAACGATCGCGATCGCACACGACCGCGGCCAATCCGCCCTCGGCGCCGCCGGGACCGTTTTAACGTCCCGGCAGGCCAGATCCGCACCCCGAGGGCAGGACCGACATGCAGCCCGGCAGATCGTTTTCCAGGCGGACGCGGGTTCGCCTGGTTACGGCCGCGATGGTTGCCGTTGCCGTGGCCGCCGGGGTCCTGGTCACGCCGCACCTGTGGGTGTTCCGGCACGTCCATGGCGGGTCGTCCGTGCTGGCGTTCCAGGGCGGTGACGACTCCGGGTCCGGGGGGTACGGGTCGGGCAACGATGGATCCGGCGGGGACTGGTCGGGTAACGGGTCGGGTGGTGGCTGGTCCGGGTCCGGGTCCGGCGGTGGCTGGTGGGGTGACGGCGGCTCGGGCAACGGCGGATCCGGCGGTGGCGGTTGGTCGAACGGTGGCGGTTGGTCGAACGGCGGCTGGTACGACGACTCCAACCGCGGCGACTCCAACGGCGGCGGCTACGGCGGCTCCAACGGCGAGGGCTGCCGGTACCCGTCGCAGATCCTGGACCTGAAGCGGTGGAAGCTCACCTTGCCCACCGGCTCGGAGGGCAGCCCCAAGGAGATCACCCAACCGGCCCTGGACACGTTCACCAGCACGCCGTGGTTCGAGCCCACGTCCGACTGCGGCGCGGTGGCGTTCCGCTCGGCGGTGGACGGCGTCACCACGAAGGGCTCCAGCTATCCGCGCTCCGAGCTGCGGGAGATGGCCGACAGTGGCTCCAACGCGGCCTGGTCGTCGGGTTCCGGCACCCACACGATGACCGTGACCGAAGCGTTCACCCGGCTGCCAGAGGGCAAGCCCCAACTGGTCGGGGCGCAGATCCACGACGACGCCGACGACGTCTCGGTGTTCCGCCTGGAGGGCTCCAACCTCTACATCACCGACGGGGACAACCCGCACTACAAGCTGGTGACCAGCGACTACGCCCTGGGCACCAGATTCCAGGCCAGGTATGTGGTGACCGGTGGCACGGTCGAGGCCTACTACAACGGCGAGCTGCAGGCCACCTTGTCCAAGAGCTTCTCGAACGCCTACTTCAAGGCCGGCGCCTACACCCAGGCGAACTGCGAGAAGGTCTCGCCGTGCGAGAGCGACAACTACGGCGAGACGATGATCTACGACCTCCAGGTCAGCCATGACTCCAGCGACAGGGGCGAAACGACGTCCTGAGGTCGCCGAGCAGCAGTCCGGCTCCTCCAGGGAGGCGAAATGCCCGCTTTCTGCCGTCCGCCTTCGTCGAGATCTACTGGAGCGGGCTTTGATCATGGTCTGGACCCCGCTGAGGTAGATCTCGCCGAAACGGCCCACGGCTGGGGCTGGCTCGGTCAGGCTGGGCGGGTGTTGGGTGGGCCGCACGCGCGGTGCGCGACGACCGCTCACGGTGCGCGGCGAGGCCATGCGGCGGCGACCACGTAGCCTTGGCGACCGTGTCGAGAACAGGGTCCCGAGCCGGCCTGGACAAGGATCCCCGCGACGTCGCCCGGATGTTCGACGCGGTGGCCAGCCGCTACGACCTGACCAACACGCTGCTCTCCGGCGGGCAGGACAAGCTGTGGCGCATCGCCACCCGCCGTGCGCTGGCCCCCGTCGCCGGTGAGCGGGTGCTCGACCTGGCCGCCGGCACCGGAGTGTCCACCGTCGAGCTGGCCCGCGACGGCGCGTGGTGCCTGGCCGCCGACTTCTCCCTCGGCATGCTGCGCGCCGGTCGACAGCGGGGCCTGCACCGGGGCGTTCCGATGGCCGCCGCTGACGCGCTGCACCTGCCCTTCGCGGACGCCAGCTTCGACGCGGTGACCATCTCGTTCGGGCTGCGCAACCTGGTCGATCCGGTGGCCGGGCTGGCTGAGATGGCCAGGGTGACCCGCCCCGGTGGCCGGCTGGTGGTGTGCGAGTTCTCCACCCCGACGTGGGCGCCCTTCGCGGCGGTCTACCACAACTACCTGATGCGCGCGCTGCCCACTATCGCCACCAGGGTGAGCAGCAATCCGGACGCCTACGTCTACCTGGCCGAGTCCATCCGGGCCTGGCCGAACCAGGCCGAGCTGGCCGCCCGCATCGCCTCCGCCGGGTGGGTCGACGTGGCCTGGCGCAACCTCACCGGCGGCATCGTCGCACTGCACCGCGCCACACGCGGCCAACTCGAGGCGCACTGAACGCGCAACTCGCTCAGCGGGGTCTTACACTCACACCGGACTTCGTGAATCCGTTCACAAGCACCTGACCTAGCCGTAGGACCCGCACCACCCACCACCACACGCGCACCGATGCAC
This sequence comes from Pseudonocardia sp., assembly GCA_035489915.1. Taxonomy (GTDB): domain Bacteria; phylum Actinomycetota; class Actinomycetes; order Mycobacteriales; family Pseudonocardiaceae; genus Pseudonocardia. Next base: position 15,679 of record DATHIT010000753.1, read on the forward strand.
CGGGAGAGCCGCATGGCCCAGCCGCCCGCTCAGACCTCCGCGCAGGCCGTCGCGCCGAGAGTCTCCGGGAGCGACGCGGACGTGATTGTGGTCGGCGCCGGGCCCGCCGGCTCCACCGCCGCCGCCTATCTGGCCCGCGCGGGGCTGGACGTGCTGCTGCTGGAGAAGTCCACCTTCCCCCGGCCCAAGGTGTGCGGTGACGGCTTCACCCCGCGCGGCATGAAGCAGCTCATCGACGTGGGAATCGACTGCTCGGAGCGCAACGGCTGGCTGCACAACCGCGGCCTGCGAGTGCTCGGCGGCGGCGTCAGCCTCGAGCTGGACTGGCCGGACCTGGCCAACTTCCCCAATTTCGGCGCCGTGCGCCCTCGCCAGGACTTCGACGAGATGCTGGCCAGGCACGCGCAGAAGGCCGGCGCGCGGCTGTACGAGGAAACCACGGTCACCGAGGCCGTCACCGACGAGCGCACCGGGCGGGTCACTGGGGTCAAGGGCTTCGTGCGCGGAGGCGCAAACGGCAGAGACAAACGTGAGGTGTCCTACCGCGCCCCGCTCACCCTGGCCTGCGACGGGGTGAGCGCCCGGGTCGCGCTGTCCCTGGGCATGACCAAGCGGGACGACCGGCCGATCGGCGTCGCGGTCCGCCGCTACTTCACCAGCCCGCGCACCAACGACGACTACCTCGAGTCGCACCTGGAGCTGTGGGACCGCACCGACCCGAAGAACCCGAAGCTGCTGCCCGGCTACGGCTGGATCTTCGGCATGGGCGACGGCACCTCCAACGTGGGCCTCGGCATCCTGTCCACCAGCCGCGCCTTCGGGTCCACCGACTACCGGGCGCTGCTCAAGTCGTGGCTGGACGGCACCCCGGAGGAATGGGGCTATCGGGACGAGAACGCGGTCGGCGGGGTCGGCGGCGCGGCGTTGCCGATGGGGTTCAACCGCACTCCGCACTACCGCCCCGGGTTGTTGCTGGTCGGCGACGCGGGCGGGACGGTCAACCCGTTCAACGGCGAGGGCATCGCCTACGCCATGGAGTCGGCCTCGATCGCGGCCGCCTGTGCGATCCAGTCGCTGGCCCGGTCCGGCTCGGCGGCCGAGCACGCGCTGCGCAATTACCCGACCGCGATGCGCCAGGCGTTGGGCAGCTATTACCGGATCGGCAACCTGTTCTCCAAGGCCATCGGAAATCCAAATGTGATGCGATTGGCCACCCGGCACGGGCTGCCCCGCAAGACGCTGATGGCGTTCCTACTCAAGTTGTTGGCGAACCTGTACGACCCGAAGGACGGCGATACCTCGGACCGGCTCATCGCCGCGATGACCCGGCTCACCCCCAGTCTCAAGTAGTAGTAAGGCTCGCCTCACTCAGGGCTGGTCTGAGTAGGTGATTAGGGTCGGCAATAACTGTCGACCATGGAACGTCGACCGCGTACCGGAGGAGAGAGATGCTCCAGCCCTACCTCCCCATTGTGTTGCTGATGGCGCTGGCCGCGGCGTTCGCGTTCTTCTCGGTCACCATGGCGCCGCACACCGGGCCGAGGCGGTACAACCGGGCGAAGCTGGACGCCTACGAGTGTGGCATCGAACCGTCCCCGCAACCGATCGTCGGCGGCGGACGGATCCCGGTCGCCTACTACCTGACCGCGATGCTGTTCATCCTGTTCGACATCGAAATCGTCTTCCTCTACCCGTTCGCCGTCACCGCGGATTTGCTCGGATTGTTCGGGCTGGTCGAGATCGTGCTGTTCATCGCGACGGTCGGTTTCGCCTACATCTATGTGTGGCGCCGAGGTGGGCTGGATTGGAATTGAGGGCTAGGCCATGACGACGGCCCGTGACCGCGGCCGATATCGAGGCCGACATCGAGGAGGCATGGCCTGATGGGGCTCGAGGAGAAACTGCCCAACGGCGTGCTACTGGCCAGCGTGGAAAAGCTGGTCAACTGGACCCGCAAGTCTTCGCTGTGGCCGGCCACCTTCGGGTTGGCCTGCTGCGCGATCGAGATGATGACCACCGGCGCGCCCCGCTACGACCTGGCCCGCTTCGGCATGGAGGTGTTCCGGGCCTCTCCCCGGCAGGCCGACCTGATGATCGTCGCGGGCCGGGTGAGCCAGAAGATGGCCCCGGTGCTGCGGCAGATCTACGACCAGATGCCCGAGCCGCGCTGGGTGCTGGCCATGGGGGTGTGCGCATCCTCCGGCGGGATGTTCAACAACTACGCCGTCGTGCAGGGCGTGGACCACATCGTCCCGGTGGACATGTACCTGCCCGGCTGCCCGCCGCGCCCGGAGATGCTGATGGACGCCATCCTCAAGATCCACGCCAAGATCATGGATGAGCCGCTGGGCACCAAGCGGGCCGCCGCACTCGCGGCCAGCGGGCACCGCACCGAGCTGATCCCGTCGTCGATCAAGTACGCAAAGAAGTGAGCTGAGAAGGTGACCGAGGAATCCACCCCGGAGCCGGGGCACGAGCAGTCTTCGGCTGAGCGGCCGAGCGACGAGCTGGTCGCCGAGGAGCCAGGGGACCTGCAGGGCGATCGCCCGGGCCTGCCGCTGATCGCCGGTCACGAGCGGGCCGGCATGTTCGGGGTGCACGACTCCGGCGACACGTCCGGTTTCGGCGGCCTGCGGCTGCCCGCGTACGCCCCGGCCCCGGCCGAGCGCCCCTACGGCGGCTGGTTCGACGACTTCGCCGACGATCTCGGCGCCAGCCTGGCCGATCGGGGTATTCCGGGCAACGCCATCCGCCAGGTCACCGTGGACCGCGGCGAGATGACCCTCTACGTGCACCGGGACCGGATCCTCGAGCTGTGCCGCACGCTGCGCGACTCCGAGGGGTTGCGCTTCGAGCTGCTGTCCAGCGTGTCCGGGGTGGATTACGGCGAGCAGGTGCGCGAGCGGCTGCACGTGGTCTACCACCTGCTCTCGATGACCTACCGGCGGCGCATCCGGCTGGAGGTCTCGGTCAGCGTGGAGGATCCGCACCTGCCCAGCGTGGTGGAGGTCTACCCGACCGCGGACTGGCAGGAGCGGGAGACCTGGGACATGTACGGGGTGATCTTCGACGGGCACCCCGCGCTGACCCGGATCCTGATGCCGGACGACTGGGACGGCCACCCGCAGCGCAAGGACTACCCGCTGGGTGGGATCGCCGTGGAGTACAAGGGCGCCGAAATCCCCCCGCCCGACCAGCGAAGGGCCTACTCGTGAGCACCGACACGAACGACCCGTACGCCGAGTCGAGAATCGCTTCCGAAGACGAGCTTGCCGAGTCGAGAGTTGCTGAGGAGCGGCGGACCACCGAGGGGCCGGTCTACACGGTCACCGGTGGCGACTGGGACAGCGTCCTAGGCGCGGTCACCGACGATCACGACGAGCGAATTGTGATCAACATGGGGCCGCAACACCCCTCCACGCACGGCGTGCTGCGCCTGGTGCTGGAGCTGGAGGGGGAGACCGTCACCCAGGCCCGCTCGGTGATCGGCTACCTGCACACCGGCATCGAGAAGAACTGCGAGTACCGCACCTGGACCCAGGGCGTCACGTTCGTGACGCGGATGGACTACCTGGCGCCGATCTTCAACGAGGTCGCGTACTGCATGGCGGTGGAGAAGCTCCTCGACATCGAGGTGCCCACCCGCGCGCAGGTCATTCGCGTGATGCTGATGG
>DATHIT010000754.1:0-3625 GCA_035489915.1 Pseudonocardia sp.
GCGAGCCACCCACCGAGGTCCTCCGGCGGCCCGGGAAGCTGTACCCCGACCTTCACCGGCCACGCACTTTCCGGAACCCCGCTCATTCCCACCACCGCCTTATCTCTCACCGTACGACGGGCATGCGTCGGTCATCGGAGCGCCTCGGCGGCGACCTTTCGTCATGAGTAAGTCGAGTCGTGTCCGAAACGTTCCCACTCCCGCGTCCACTGTGCGTACCGGAACCGGTTCAGCACCAGGTGAGCGAGCCAGCACGACCCGGTTAGCGGCCCGAAAACGGCAAGCCAGGTCAGGACACCGTTCTCGACGCCGGCGGTGATCGCGTCGGCACGTCGGAACGGGGCACTTGTCTGGTTCCCTGCCTCATCGACCAAGATCGGTTCTTCCGCGACCATCGGGGTGCCCAGGGCCAGCGCGGCCCCCATCAGGTCGCAGGTTAGGCCGCGGAGCGGTAGCGCGACTGTGTGGAGCAGTGCTCGGAGCGGCCGAGCAGCTCGAGGGGCGAACGTGCCGGGCAAGAAGCGAGAGCTACTGGCCTATCCCGGCGGGCTGCCGACCTACATGGAGGAATGCACCGAGGCAGCTGACCGGGGCTACCAGGGGTTCCTGCTGGCCTGAGGCCGGTGCGACCGCGGACAGCTCCCGATAGGGGGAGGATAAGGCGTGATCTCCGCGGTTGTGATGACCGAACCTGACGCCCCGCTCGAGTTGCGGACCTTCGCCCGACTTCGTGCTCCTCGCCGAATCGGGTGCGCCCGAGGTGGCGGGCACCGCTTTGCGCGGGTCACGGTCGCCGACAACGAACCGGCGTCGGCCGAAACTGAGACTGTGCTGTGATTGCTCTCACACGTTGTCGGGCGCATCCTGGCGGTGCTTCTCACCAGTGGCACCGGCGCTGGAGGCCGTGATGACCGAGGTATCCCCCGCCCAGAGCATTCCGCTCGGCGTCAGCCGGCCCAACCTTGGCCTGGCCAATTTGCCGACACCGGAGGAGGTCTTCAACGTCCGCCGGATCGGTCCGAAGGAGCTGGTCGCCTTCGTCATAGGTCCGAGCATGATCGCGCTCGGCATCTCGATCGGCAGCGGCGAGTGGCTGCTCGGGCCCCAGGCGGTCGGCCAGTACGGCTTCGTCGGGGTCGGCTGGGTGATCGTGGTGTCCGCGCTGCTGCAGACGTTCTACAACGTCGAGTGCGCCCGCTACGTGATGGCGACCGGTGAGGTTCCGGTGGTCGGCTGGGGCCGGGTGCCGCCTGGGCGGCTGCTCTGGATACCGCTCTCGGTCTTTGTCGTGATCTTCGCGTTCATCGCCGGCGGCTGGGCGGCCTCGGCGGGGCAGGGAGTGTTCGCGCTGGTCAACGGTCGGGTGGCAACCGCGGCCGAAGCACAGCAGACCCGCTGGTACGCGATCGGGCTGCTGGTCGTGGTGTTCCTGATCACCGCGGCGGCGCGCAAGATCAGCCGAGCGCTGGAGCTGTCGAACTGGGTGATGGTCGGCGCCATCCTGGGCGTGCTGGTGGTGGTCGACCTCGTGGTGGTGCCCTGGAGCGTGTGGTGGGAGGGCGTCCGAGGATTCGTCACCCCGGCCGCTCCACCAGCGGGTATCAGCGCTACCCAGCTCGGCGCGCTGGCCGGGTTCACCGCGCTGGCCTCCGGGCTGAACTGGTACGTGATGGGCCACTACCGGGACAAGGGCTACGGCATGGGCTACCGCGCCGGCTACCTCTCCGGGATGCGCGGCGAGCGCCGGGAGCTGCTGGCGGTGGGTGTGACGTTCCCCGATGACGAGCACAACGCCCGCCTGTGGCGGCGCTGGTACCGGCTACTGATGGTGGATATGTGGGGTGTCTTCTTCATCGGCGCGATGCTCGGCATGCTGCTGCCGACCGTGCTGATGTCGCACGCGGTCGCGCTGTCCGGCCAGCAGCCGACGACGGCGAACGTGCCGACATTCGTGGCCGGCGCGCTGCGACCGGAGTACGGCACCGGGATGTTCTACCTGCTACTGCTGATGGGCGTGCTGATCCTCTTCTCCACCCAGCTGGGCATCTTCGAGGCGATGGTCCGGGTGGTCACCGACGCCTCGCACGCCACCAGCCCCCGACTGCGGGCCATGATCGAGGGCGACCCCCGCCGGTTCTACTACCCGTTCATGATCGTCCTGCTGGTGGTGATCAGCGTGATCCTGCACCTCGCGGTGCCGGTCACCCTGGTGCAGTGGTCGGCGAACATGTCCAACCTGGGTGCGTTGATCTACCCGTTCCTGCTGATGTACCTGAACAGCCGGTTGCCCAGGGCAGCCCGACCGCGGTGGTGGCACTACGTGATTCTGGTGCTGAACTTCGTATTCTTCGGCTTCTTCTTCGTCAACTTCATCGCCGACTTCGTGGGTGATCCGCTGGTCACCTTCTGACCCGTATTCAACGGGGTCCCAACCGTGCCCTACTGCTCCGGGGACACCGGGTCCGGCCAGTTGCCCGGCGGCGGGCCGAACGCTCGCTCCGTCGAGCGGATCACCCCTCGGGCGACCGCGAGGTTGCCCACCGCACCGAACACCGCGCCGACACCGAACGGCATCGCCCGGCCGAACGCCAGCACGCCCCGCCGGGCCACGTAACGCTTGACGAACCAACGTACGAGCGGTCTGGTTGAGCGGACCGAGCTTGGGCGACGGCAGGACATCGACCAGCTCGTTGGCCCAGGGCCGGGCACCACCGGTGACCTTCTGCATGAGCTTGGCGCCACCCTCGCCGAGCACGATCGCGAGCACCAGGGCACGACGGCGATCCACGTCCTCGATCCGCAGTCCGTGCACCTCGGCCACGAACTTGAGCCGGGTGCGGTCCTGCTGAAGACCCTGCGAGGTCCTCGGGCGCAGCTGGCTCGGTTGGTACCCTGTGGGGCTCGAAAACTCGGTCAGGTGGTTTGAGCTGGGACTTCGTCCGAAGCGCTCCAGCGACCAACAGCTGTTTCTGAGCGCGTTCAAATAATTGACCAGCACTCCTGAACGTGTTCAGTTTGCCCGTCACGACCGCTCAAGGCCGTACACAAATGACCAGGTCACAGCTGCTGGCCGACTTTCTGCACCCCGCAGGGTCATGGCCGTCCTCGGTGAGATAGCCTGTGCCGCTCGGAAAGTCATGGCCGCATGTCAGGCTGTGTATCGATATTCATTGACGGACCGCTCCTGCGCGAGTCGGCGTGCCCAGCACCACGGACGTCAGGGGTCCTGCGTTCATCCCCGGGGTTGAGCGCGGCCCCGGCGGTTGGCCCGCGCGGCCCACTCGGTAACACTGCCGCAATGACGCGGGGAGTGGTGGCTGCTGGGCACCCGCTGACTGCCGAGGCGGGTGCGAGCGCGCTGCGTGCCGGCGGCAACGCGGTCGACGCCGCCCTCGCCGCGATGTGCGCGTCCTTCGTCTGCGAGCCGCTGCTCACCGGCTTGGGCGCCGGTGGCTACATGCTTGTCGGTGCCCCCGGTGGGGAGGACGTGCTGCTGGACTTTTTTGTGGAGGCGCCCGGGCGCGGCGGCGACCCGCCGCGCCGCGCCGAGCTCGTGCCGGTCTCAATCGTGTTCGGTGACGTGGTCCAGATCTTCCACGTGGGCGCCGCCTCGGTCGGCACTTAT
>DATHIT010000755.1:0-10604 GCA_035489915.1 Pseudonocardia sp.
ATCTCCAATATCCGGATCGGGTCACCGCCGTCCGGGATGGGGAGGTGTGGCTCGGTCGCACCCGGTGGACCGAGCAGCCGGGCGAATGGGGGTTGCGCTGGCCCGGCGGGCTGGCGGTGGTCGGCCCGGTACTGGAGGCGACCGACGGTGTGGTGCGGCGCCCGCTGCGGCCGGGCAACCCGGTGCCGCCGCCGGGCCCGGTGGTGTTGGACGCCGGTCCCTTCGACCCAGATCCGAGCGCTCTGGGGTTGTCCTTTCACCTCGAGCCGGTGCGCACCGCGTTGGGCGACTGTCCGGCGTGGCGGATCCCGGCGGCCGGTTCGACCTGGGTGATCGCGGTGCACGGCCGCGGCGCGGACCGCCGGGAGTGCCTGCGGGTGCTCCCCCTGCTGCACCGGCTCGGCTTGCCGGTGCTGGCCATCTCCTACCGCAACGACGTCGACGCGCCGGCCAGCCCGGACGGGCACTACCACCTCGGCGACACCGAGTGGGAGGACCTGGCCTCGGCGGTCGACCACGCGCTGCGCCACGGTGCCCAGCGGCTGGTGCTGTACGGCTGGTCGATGGGCGCGGCGATCATCGGGGCGTATCTGGACCGGGCGGACGGGGCCGGCGCGGCCTCGGTGCGGGCGGTGGTGTGGGACAGCCCGCTGCTGGACTGGCGGGCCACACTGCGCCAGCAGGCCGCCCTGCGCCGGCTGCCACCGGGGTTCTCCTCGGTGGCCACCGAGGTCACCCGGCGGCGGATCGGCATCGACTTCGACCGGTTCGACCTGGTGCGGCGGCCACCCGCGCGGCGCCCGCCGACGCTGGTGTTCCACGGTGACGCGGACACCGCCGTGCCGATCGCGCCCAGCCGCGCGCTGGCCACCTCGGCGCCGCGGCTAGGTTGGCCGCTGCGCTACGTAGAGGTTCCGGGGGCGGAGCACACCGCGCCGTGGAACGTCGACCGCGCCGGGTATGAGTCCGCGGTTGCGGACTTCCTCACTGAGTACGCACCGACCGGGGCCGCGGATCCGCCGCGCTGACCAGTGGTTTTACCCGGAGACGAGCGTAGGGCCCTACCGGGAACCACCCGATGGGCTGGGTGCCCTCCCGTTGGAGGTGCTCTCCGGAACCTGGATGGCCGGGGCGGACAGCGGCGGCAGCTCGCTGGGCCGGCGGGACAACACCGCCCAGGCCGCCGCGCCCATGGCGGTGAGCAGCAACCCGACCCACAGCATGCGGCGGCGCGGCCGGCCGGACCCTTGGCCGGGCTCGATCAGGGCGGCGAGCGGCCGCCCTGGCACTTTCAGCCCGTCCGGACCGTTAGGCAGTTTCAGCTCCACTGTGCTGGTTCGGCTCACGATGATGTCCTCCGCTGCTGGTCGCGGTACGCCGCCGCCCGCTCCGCCCGACGGTACTCTCGAGGTGATGGCACGATGTGCGCCGTGACTCAACCAGGCAATGACAAGACCGCGACGCTACACACCTCGGAGGGTGACATCCGGGTGGTGTTGTTCCCCGACCACGCACCGAAAACGGTGGCCAACTTCGTGGGGCTGGCCCAGGGCATCCGGGACTACTCGCAGCCCAACGCCGGCAAGACGAATTCCGGGCCGTTCTACGACGGGTCGATCTTCCACCGGGTGATCGCCGGCTTCATGATTCAGGGCGGTGACCCCACCGGAACCGGGCGGGGCGGCCCCGGCTACCAGTTCGAGGACGAGTTCCACCCGGAGCTGCGCTTCGATCGCCCCTACCTGCTGGCAATGGCCAACGCCGGGCCCGGCACCAACGGCTCCCAGTTCTTCATCACCCTCGGCCCGACGCCGCACCTGAACCGCCGGCACACCATCTTCGGTGAGGTGGCCGACGCGGAGTCCCGCGCCGTGGTAGACGCCATTGGGGGCACCCAGACCGGCGCACAGGACCGCCCCCTGCGTGACGCGGTGATTGAGCGGATCGAGGTTCCCTGATCCACCCGACCCCACCTCCGGCCGGCGATGCGCAACCGGCACCGCCGCCTGGGCCGAGCGGCTGCATCCGGCATCCCGACCGGCAAACCGGCCTGAGCTGCGTGCGCTGCGAGCGGCCTTTCTGCCCGCAGTGCCTGCGCGAGGCCTCGGTGGGTTACCAGTGTGTGGAGTGCGCCGGGGCCGCTCCCCGCACCGCATTCCGGGCACCTCAGGGTGGTGCCGGCAGGCCCCGGAGCGCGCGGACGATCGCCGGCGCCACCTTGGCCGACAGGCCACTGGTGGTGCCGGCGCTCATCGCGCTGAACGTGGCGGTGTTCGGCTACACCGTGGCGCAGGCCGGCAGCCTGTCCAACAACGCCATCGCGCCGTTGTTCCAGGAATGGAGCCTGCAGCCCACACAGGTCGCGGACGGCCAATGGTGGCGGCTGTTCACCGCCGGGTTCCTGCACTTCGGGCCGATCCACCTGCTGTTCAACATGGTTGCGCTGTGGGTGATCGGCAAGGAGCTCGAGCCGGTGTTCGGCCGGGCCCGGTTCATCGCCGTCTACCTGGTCGGGCTGCTCGGCGGTTCGGCCGCGCCATTCCTGTTCGGCTCGGTGAACACCCAGGTGGCCGGGGCTTCCGGCGCGGTGTTCGGGCTGATGGGCGGGTTGGCCGTGGTGCTGCGCCGGATGCGGATGTCCGCCCGCCCGGCGCTCACCTTGATCGGGCTCAACCTGGTGCTCGGCTTCGTGGTGCCGGACATCTCGATCCTCGGGCACGTGGGCGGCCTGGTCGCCGGCGTGGTCGCCGCCGCGGTGCTGGTCTACTCGCCACCACGCAGCCGCAACCGCTGGCAGGCCACCGGCATCGCCGCCGTAGTGCTCCTGCTGCTGCTCATCATGGCCCTCCGCGCCGCCGCCCTCAGCTAGCACGGCGCGCCGCCGCGATCGGCTAGTCGCGCAGGGCGTTTAGTGCGTCGGCTACGTCTCGGGGGTCGGTGCCCAGATCCAGCCACCCGAACACCAGCAGCCGGTCGTCCGCGTCGCCTGGGCCTCGAGCCTCGATCTCCAGGCTGGGCGTGTCCCGGCCGAACCGGCGGGTGTGCACCAGCCGCATCCGGCTCACCTCGGACCAGTCGAAGTGCATTGCGCGACCCAGCCCACGTACCGCCAGTCCGGCGCGGTCGGCGGCCAGCCGGGGCCGGGCCCTGCTGCCGAACAGCGCGGCCGAGGCAAGCACCAGCACGGCCACCCCGGCGAGGAGCCGGCCGGTGGGTTCGGTGGCGATAAAACACCAGAACGCCGAGGCCAGCGCGCCCAGCCAGCCGAGCACGACGAGCCCCAGAGGCGGCGCCCACCGGTAGTTGTACACAGCCGGCGAGTCGGGAGTCGCGAAGTTATCCACAGGAGTTGTCCCCAGTGGGGATGAGTTACAGGCGTGTGATTCCGGGGCGGCTCAACGCCACCGCATGGTCATCAGCAGCCCGACGATGATCAGTACGAAGCCCACCACGAAGTTGTAGTTGAACCCGGTGCCGTCGCCGCCCAGCGTGACCATGAAACCGATCTTGTCGCCGGCCAGGTAGTTGGTCACCAGCCAGGCAAGGCCGACCACCATGAACCCGAGCATCACCCCGACGTAAACCGGGCTGGACGGGCCGGCGGCGCGAACCATCGCCGGGGTGGGCTTCTCCTTCGGCGGGGTGTAGACCGCCTTCTTGCGAACCTTGGACTTGGGCATCTCGTCCTCGACTGACCTCGATGGCGTGCAGGGCTTGGGCGACGCCGCCCCGGTCGCCCCGGACGGTGCGCCGCGTCGCCTTCACGGTACCGCCCGCCGGGTCAGGCCTCGACGAGCGCGGCCACCTCGGCGGTCAGCTGCTGGACCAGGACCTCCGGCACCGGGTGGCCGCAACCGCCCATCCAGTTGGCCAGCATCCGGTGCCCGCCCTCGGTGAGCACCGACTCGGGGTGGAACTGGACGCCCTCGACCGGCAGTTCCCGGTGCCGCAGCGCCATGATCACGCCGCTATCCGTGCGGCCGGTGACCTCGAGGGCGGCCGGGACGGTATCCGGCCGGACGGTCAGCGAGTGGTACCGGGTGGCGGTGAACGGGTTGGGGAGCCCGGCCAGTACGCCGGTGCCGTCGTGGTGCACCAGCGACGTCTTGCCGTGCAGTAGCTCGGGGGCGCGCTCCACCACACCGCCCCAGACCGCGCCGATCGCCTGGTGGCCGAGGCAGACGCCGAGCACCGGCACGCCCCGATCCGCGCAACGCTGGATCACCGCCATGCTCGAGCCGGCCCGCTCCGGTGTACCCGGGCCGGGGCTGACCAGCACGCCGTCCACCTCGTCGATCTCGTCCAGCTCGACCACGTCATTGCGCCGCACCGTCGTGCTGGCGCCCAGCTGGGCCAGGTACTGCACGAGGTTGTAGACGAAGCTGTCGTAGTTGTCGATCACCAGCACGCGCATGGGTCCAGCATCCCGTACCGCCGGGCGCCGCGCACACCAGTTGCCCCCAAGTGGCGGGTTGCGTCCTCAGTTGCCCGAGCCGCTGTTGGGGCTCGAGCGGTTTCCGCTGCTGGAGCCGCTGCCGCTGTTGGAGCCGCTGCCGCTGCCGCTGCTCGAGCCGCCGGAGTACTGCCCGACGGACAGCTGCACCGAGCCCTCCGGGTCCACGCCCTGGCCGGCGGCCACCGACTGGGCGACCACCACGTCGCTCAGGTTCGGGTTGGACACGCTGGTCCTGGTGAACTGGATGTCCCCGTCGAACCCGGCGCTCTTGAGTGCCTTGCGGGCGTCGTCGGCGGTCAGGTTGCGGACGTCGGGCATCTGGACCTGGTTGCCCCTGGACACGTACAGGGTGACCGTGCCGCCGACCGCCACCTGCTGGTTCGCCGCCGGGCTGGTGCGCAGCACGGTGTCCCGGTCGCCCGGGCCGTCCACCTGGGTGGCGGTCCACTGCAGGTTCATGTTGGTGAGCTGAAGCTCCGCCTGGTCCACCCGCAGGCCGGTCAGCGCCGGCACGGTCAGGGTGTTCTGCTTGGAACCGGTGGTCAGGGTGACCAGCGTCCCGCCGGCCACCGTGGTCCCCGCCTTCGGGTCCTGGTCGATCACCTTGTCCACCGAGTTGGCATCGGTGGTGGGCTTGGTGTTGGTGGTGGGCGCGGCGGCCAGCCCCCGGCTCTGCAGGTACTGGGCGGCCTCGGTGGCTGTCTTGCCGGTCAGGTCGGGTACCTGGACCTGGGAAGGCCCGGTGCTCACGAACAGGGTGACCTGGCTGCCCTTGGGCGCCTGCGCATTGGCCGCCGGGTCGGTCCGGGTGACCTGGTTGATCGGCACCGTGGTGGACGCTTCCCGCTGGATGTTGGGCAGGAAACCCTCGCTGCTCAGCGCCTCCCTGGCCGCCTCCTGCAGCTGGCCGGTGACGTTCGGCACGGCGATCTGCTCCGGGGAGCCGGGGCCGCCGAACAGTCGGGTGGCCACGAACGCGATCACCGCGATGAGCGCGGCCACCCCCACGCCGATGGCGATCACCCGGGTGGTGCTGCGGCCGGGCTGGTCGTTGCTGGACCAGTCCGGCTGGGCCGCGTGCCGGTTGGTTGGCGAGTTGAGCCGGCGGGTCGCCCCGCCCATCCCGCTGCCGGCGCCGCCGTGCAGCAGCGCGGTGCGGTCCTCCTCGCTCATCACCTGCGGCGCCAGCGGGCGCTGCCCGCGCAGCACCCGCACCAGGTCCGAGCGCATCTCGGCGGCGGACTGGTACCGGTTGGCCGGGTTCTTGCTCATCGCCTTGAGCACGATGGAGTCCAGCTCCGCCGGCACCTCGGGGTTGACCTCGGACGGGTGCCGGACGTCCTCCCGGACGTGCTGGTAGGCCACCGCGACCGGAGAGTCACCGGAGAACGGCGGCTCGCCGGTGAGCAGCTCGAACAGCACGCAGCCGGCCGCGTAGACGTCGCTGCGGGCGTCCACCGCCTCGCCTCGGGCCTGTTCCGGGCTCAGGTACTGGGCGGTGCCGATCACGGCCGCGGTCTGCGTCATGTTCTGGCCGTCGGCCAGCGCCCGGGCGATGCCGAAGTCCATCACCTTGACCGCGCCGCCACGGGTAATCATCACGTTGGCCGGTTTGACGTCCCGGTGGATGATGCCGTGCCGGTGGCTGAAGTCCAGCGCGGCGCAGACGTCGGCCATCACCTCGATGACCCGCTGCTGGGGCAATGGCCCCGTGCCCTTCACGATCTCGCGGAGGGTCTGGCCGTCCACGAACTCCATGACGATGTAGGGCAGTGTGCCGAACTCGCTCTCGGTCTCCCCGGTGTCGTACACCGCGACGATGGCCGGGTGGTTCAGCGCGGCGGCGTTCTGCGCCTCGCGGCGGAACCGCATCTGGAACTGGGGATCGCGGGCCAGATCGGCGCGCAGAACCTTCACCGCGACGTCCCGGCTCAGCCGCATGTCACGCCCTTTGTGCACCTCGGACATGCCGCCATAGCCGAGCGTCTCGCCCAGCTCGTAGCGTTCGGAGAGCAGTCGCGGGGTGGTCATCGGTAGCAGTTCCTGGGGGTCTCGAGGGTGGGTTCATCATGCCTGGTCCTCGCCCCGGCAACGATAGTGGGCGCGGTCGCCACGCCGCTTCGGTCGCCCACCTGCGGATTCGAGGTCATTGCTGTTCCGCGTGGGGCGGATGCTATTGCTGTGCACATGTAATCGTCACCACCGTCCCCTTACGCAGCGTGCCGGCCGGGCTCACATCGGTGACCGTGCATGTTGCCGGGGTAACTGGTCCTCGGCCCTGCAAGGTTCGGGCCATGGTGAGCAGCCCGTTGTCGCGCAGCTCGGATTCCACCGTGGGCAGCGGGCGCCCGGCGTAGCCGGCCACGTCCACCAGCACGTTCCCCGCCGGCACCGGGGTGCCGGCCGGCCCCGGGGCACCGGATTGGGTCGGAGGTGGACTGGTCACCGAACCTCCGTCCGAGCTCACCGCCTGCCGCACCACGAGCACCCCAATCGCCACAGCCGCCACGGTGAGTAGCACAAATGCCACGGTGAGCCCGCTGCGCCCGCCACGCGTCTTAGTGGGCAGCGGACGGAACCGGCCGGAGGCCTGGTTGCCCGGCAGCGGCGGCATCCCTGGCGCGGCCAGCCCGGCGAGCGCGAGCCCGTCGCTGGCCGGCCCGGCAACCCGATCCCCCGGCCCGGACGCGATGATCGGCCGAGGGCCGGCGCCGAGCTTCGGTGGGGTGCCCGGGGTGGGCGGCGGCTGTCCGCGCCGGACGGCGGCGACCGCGGCAGCGAACTCACCGCCGTCCACATACCTTCTCTTGGGGTCCTTCACCAGCGCGATGGCGATCAGCGCGCGGATGTTGGTGGGAAGGTCCGTGGGCAGCGGCGGCACCGGGTCGTTGATGTGCATCATGGCCACCTGGACCGGGCTCTCGTCCTGGAACGGACGGTGCCCGGCCAGGCACTCGTAGCCGACCACACCGAGCGAGTAGACGTCGCTCGCCGGGCCCGCCTCGGCGCCCCTTGCCTGCTCCGGGGCGATGTAGTGCGCGGTGCCCATCACCATGCCGGAGGCGGTCACCGGGGCGGCCGCCAACGCCTTCGCGATGCCGAAGTCGGTCAGCTTCACCGTGCCGTCCTCGGACAGCAGGATGTTGCCCGGTTTCACGTCGCGGTGCACGAAGCCCTTGGAGTGCGCGGCCTGCAGCGCCCGGCCGGCCTGTTCCAGCAGGTCCAGGGTGACCACCGGGCCCAGCTTGCCCCGGGTGGCCAGCCTGGTGGACAGCGGTTCCCCGCGCACCAGCTCCATCACGATGTAGGCGGTCGGGGTGCCGTCCGGCGTGACGTCCTCGCCGTAGTCGTGCACCCCGGCGATGCCCCGGTGATTGATCGAAGCGGCGATCCGGGCCTCGGTGCGGAACCGTTCCAAGAACTCCGGGTCCGAGCCGATCTCCGGCTTCAGCACCTTGATGGCCACGGTGCGCCCCAGCCGTTCGTCCGCCGACTCCCAGACCTCGCCCATGCCGCCCACGGCGATGCGCCGGTTCAGCTGGTAGCGGTCCGCGATCTGGTCGCCCGATCTCAGCGCCATCCGCACCTGCCCGCCATCAGCGTGCCCCGCCCAGCGCGGCGGCAATCACCGCGCGGCCGATCGGCGCTGCCACCGAGCCGCCGGTTGCCTCCAGCGCTCGGTCGCCGCCATTCTCCACCAACACCGCCACGGCAACCTGCGGATTCTCCGCCGGGGCGAACGCTACGTACCAGGCGTGCGGCGGCGTCTGCTTCGGGTTGTTGCCGTGCTCGGCCGTCCCGGTCTTCGACGCGATGGTCACTCCCGCGATCTTCCCGCCGCCCTGGGTCCGATTCTCCGAACCGATCATGAGTTGGGTGATGGTCTGGGCCACCCCGGTCGGGATGGACCGCCCGGCCCGGTCCGGCGCGGTGGTGTCCAGCGTGGACAGGTCCGGCGCCTGGATGGACTTGACCAGGTAGGGCGTCATCCGGACGCCGCCGTTCGCGATGGTCGCGACAATCTCGGCGTTCTGCAGCGGGGTGAGCCGCACGTCGCGCTGCCCGATACCGGACTGGTACAGCGCGGCGGTATCCGGGATCTGCCCGATGGACGATGCGGCCACCGGCATCGGGACGGCCAGATCCGACTCGCCGATGCCGAACTGCTCGGCCTGGGTGCGCAGCTTGGACTGGCCGATCTGTCCGGTCAACGTGGCGAACGCGGTGTTGCACGAGCGGGCCAACGCGTCGGCCAGGGTGGCGGTCGGGCCGGCGCCACACGGCGTGCCGGCGAAGTTCTCCAGCGTGGTCTGGGTGCCCGGCAAGGTGATTTGGGACGCGGCGGGCAACGGGCTGTCCGGGGTGTAGCCGTCCTGCAGCGCGGCGGCGGTGTCCACCAGCTTGAACGTGGAGCCGGGCGGGTAGGTCTCCGCGATCGCCCGGTTGACCAGGGTGGGCGGGTTGTCCGAGGAATACTGCGTCCACGCCTTCGTCTGCACGTCCGCGCTGTGGTCGGCCAGCGGGTTGGGGTCGAACGAGGGAGTGGACACCATCGCCAGGATCTCCCCGGTGGACGGCCGCAGCGCCACCACCGCGCCGGCGAAGCGCTTGGCGTTCATCGCGTCGTAGGCGACCTTCTGCACCTGCGGGTCGATGGTGAGCACCACATTGCCGCCGCTCGGGTCCCGACCGGTGATCAGGTCGGACAGTCGGCGGACGAACAGCCGATCGTCCGAGCCGTTCAGCACGCCGTCCTCGGCCCGCTCGATGCCGTTCGAGGCGTAGATCACCGAGTAGTAGCCGGTGAGCGCCGCGTACAGCGGCCCGTTGGCGTACTTGCGCTGGTAGCGCAGCCGGTCGTTGGTCTCCAGGCTGCTCGCCAGCACCTGGCCGCCGGCGCTGATCTGGCCGCGTTTACGGGCGTACTCGGCCAGCAGCACCCGCTGGTTGCGCGGGTCGTTGCGGTAGTCGGTGGCCTTCACCACCTGCACATAGGTCAGATTGGCCAGCAACATCATGATCATCACCATCACGGCGATGGCGACTCGGCGGACCGGTGTGTTCACTAGCGTTCCACCATCTCGGTGCGCGCCTCGGCCAGCGGGGTCTGCGGCACCGGGGGCCGTTTGCTCGCCGGGGAACGGGCCGCGTTCGAGATGCGCAGCAGCAGCGCCACGATGACGTAGTTGGCCACCAGCGACGAACCGCCGGCGGACATGAACGGAATGGTCAGGCCGGTCAGCGGGATCAGCTTGGTGACCCCGCCGATCACCACGAACACCTGCAGCGCCAGCGAGAACGACAGGCCGGTGGCGAGCAGCTTGCCGAAGCTGTCCCGCACCGCCAGCGCGCTGCGCAGCCCTCGGGTGACCAGCACCAGGTAGATCACCAGGATGGCGGCCAGCCCGATCAGCCCGAGCTCCTCACCGATCGAGGCGATGATGAAGTCGCTCCAGGCGAACGGCACCAGCTCCGGCCGGCCGGCGCCCAGCCCGGTCCCACCGACCCCACCGGTGCCCAGCCCGAACAGCGCCTGGCTGAGCTGGAAGCCGGAGTGGTTGTAGTCCGCCAATGGATCCAGCCAGATCTGCACCCGGTCCCGCACATGGCCGAACAGGTGGTACGCGGCCACCGCGCCGCCCACGAAGAACACCATGCCGATGATCAGCCAGGACACCCGCTCGGTCGCGGTGTAGAGCAGCACCAGCATCACGCCGAAGTACAGCAGGGAGGTGCCCAGGTCGTTCTCCAGCGCCAGCACGCCCACCGAGACGCCCCAGGCCAGCAGCAGCGGGGCCAGGTCCCTGGCCCGGGGGAACTCCATCCCCAGAATCCGGCGACCCGCCGTGGTGAACAGGTCCCGCTTGGCAATCAGCAGCGCGGAGAAGAAGATCATCAACAGCACCTTGGCGAACTCGCCGGGCTGGATCGAGAAGATGCTCAGCCGCAGCCAGATCTTGGCGCCGTTGACCTCGGAGATGCTGCTCGGCAGGATGCCCGGCAGCATGATCAGGATCAGCCCGGCGAAGCCCATCGTGTAGCCGTAGCGGGCCAGCGTCCGGTGGTCCTTGACGAACCACAGGGTGCCGATGAACAACACCATCGCGATCGCCGTCCACCACACCTGGCGGTCGGCGAACAGGATCGG
>DATHIT010000756.1:0-5074 GCA_035489915.1 Pseudonocardia sp.
GACGTCGTCGTCAGGTGGGGATCGGGAGTGCCGAGACGGATCAGGCCAGGCCGTCGAGCGCGAGCCGGATGGTGCGCGCGGCGAGGTCGGAGATCCGGGAGTTGTCGAAGCCGAACAGCGCGGACCGGGTGCGATCTTCCAACGGGTCGATGAACCGGGCGGGTAGCCCGGCCGTGCCGAGCAGGACGCCGGCGACCGAGCCGGTGGTCGCCCCGTTCGAGTCGGTGTCCCAGCCGCCCATCACCGTCAGTCCCACGGTGCGGGCGTAGTCGCCGTCTCCCCACAGCAGGCCGGCCACCACGAGCGCGGCGTTGTTCAGCGTGTGCACCCAGCTGTAGTGGCCGTAGCTGGCCTGGATGCGTACCAGTGCGTCGTCCCAGGACGAGCCGGCCGCGTGCTGGTCGAGCACGTCCCGGATCACCTCGGCCAGCCGCGAGCGGGGCGGTACGTGCTCCAGCGAACGCTCGACCACGTCGCGCGCCGAGTCCGCGACGAACGCCCCGGATACCAACGCGGCGGCCCACATCTCGCCGTAGATGCCGTTCTCGGTGTGCGACAGCGAGGCGTCCTGGTACGCCAGGGTGGCGGCGGCGCGCGGGTCACCGGGGTGTGTCCAGCCGAAGATGTCACCGCGGATCTGCGCGCCGATCCACTCCCGGTACGGGTTGTGGTAGCTGGCGACCTGGTCGAGTGCCACGGCGTGCACCAGGTTGCGGTAGGCGGCCCGCTCGGCGGTGTAGACCTGCTTGAACGGCAGCAGCTCCAGCCACGCCTCGGCCACGTGCGCCGGGTTCAGCGCCGAGCCGTGCCGCTCGAGCAGGTGCAGGCCCAGGATCGGGTAGTCGATGTCGTCATCCCGGGCGGACCCGTGCACGTTGCCGAGGGTGGTGTTCTCCCGACACTCCTCGCGCAGCTCGTAGCCGGCCGGCAGCGGGTCGAGCAGCGGGATGTAGTCGTTCAGCGGATAGGCGCCGGCGAGTTCCAGGTAGGACTTGAGCCGGTCCGACGTCCAGTAGGTGCCCAGCTCGACGGGTTTGCCCAGGTTGCACCCCGCGATCCGGCCGAGCCAGCCGGCGTGGATCTTGTCCTCGATGACCCGGTCCGCCGGCCGTTCGGCGGGTGCGGAATCAGGCAGCGCGGCGAGGATGTCCTCGCGTGCACTTGGCTCGTGGTAGCCCCGGTCCGGGGAGCGCACGGCGTCGGCCAACGAGTCGGTCAGCGCCCGCGCGGTGTCCCGGTCGGTCAGGTCGGCGGCGTTCGCCTTCGCCACGACGTCGTCAACCAGATAGCCCGCCTCACGGCGCTGGGCGACCTCGTCCCAGAAGACCTCTTCGGCGTCCAGAGCGTCGAACATGTGCACTTCCCTCCACTGTGGACTAGGGCGACCGCCGTCAGCCGGACGCCCGGACGATCAGCTGGGTGGGCACCACGACCTCTCGGGGCGGGCCCTGGTATCCGGCCGCCATGCGGTCGACCAGCAGGCGCCCGCACCGCTGGCCGATCTCGTAGGCCGGGTTCAGCACGGTGGTCAGCGCCGGGGTCACCAGCGCGGCCGCGTCGATGTCGTCGAATCCGGCGATGGCGAGGTCGGTGGGGACGGCGATGCCGGCCTCCCGGGCCGCCTCCAGCGCGCCGATCGCGATCAGGTCGTTGGCGCAGACCACCGCGCGGGGCGGACGGCGCCGAGCGAGCAGTTCCGCCACCGAGGAGCGCCCGCCCTCAGTGGTGTACTCACTGCGCACGATGTCGTTCTCCGCCGCGGCCAGCCCGGCCTCGGCCAGCGCCCGCCGATACCCCGCCATGCGGTGGTCACCGGGCCCGCGCCCCTTGGGGCCGCCGGCGAACGCGATCTCCGATATGCCCTGGTCCAGGAAATGCCGGGTCGCGGCGTAGGCGCCGGCGGCGTCGTCGACCCTTACCCAGTCGTGCCGCCCCGCGAAGACGTCGGCCAGCACGACCATCGGCACCCGGTCACCGACGACCCGGGTGAGGTCGGCGGCGTCGATCGCGAAGGCGAACATCACGATCCCGTCGACCGAGCGCGCGACCATCTCCTCCAGGAAGCCGAGCTCGGTCTCCCGGTGCCCGTCCGTGCTGCCGATCAGGGTGTAGTAGCCGTCCTCGCCGGCGGCGTCGTGCAGGCCGCGGGCCACCGCCGGGTAGTAGGGGTTGGCGATGTCCGGAACGATCAGCGCGATCATCTGGGTCCGCTTGGTGCGCAGGCTCTGGGCGATCGCGCTCGGCCGGTAGCCCAGCTCGTTGATGGCCCGGTGCACCTTCGCCTGGGTCGCCGCGGAGACCTGGCGTCGGCCACTGAGTGCGTGCGAGACGGTGGTGGGGCTGACCCCGGCCCGCGCGGCGACATCCGTGATGGTGATGCCTCTGCGCATCGCTGCCCCTCAGCCAGAGTGCAAATCGATTTGCTCTCCCGTTGGGAAATCGTTCCCCCATCGCCGAGAGTTGTCAAGGCCGGCTTCCGGCCACCAACCCGGGCCAGCTCGCGCCCACTTGTATCGTGGGTACTTGTGCCAGAGATCGAGAGTTCCACAGTCAATGTCGGCGGACTGAACACCTACCTGTCCCGGCCGGAGGGCGGTTCCGCCGCCGGCATGCTGCTGCTGCCGATGATCACGGGCATCGGCGCCCAGGTCCGCGAGTTCGCCGACACGCTCGCCGGGCACGGGGTGACCGCGCTGTCCTGGGATCCCTGGCGGGGCCGGCCCAGCGCGGACGAGACCCCGATGGACGTGCTGTTCAAGTGGATGGCCGAGCTGGACGACGAGGCCAGCCTCGCCGAGATGGGGCAGCTGCTCGACTACCTGCACGCCGACCTCGGCTGCCAGAAAGTCGGCACCATCGGCTGGTGCCTCGGCGGTCGGTTCGCCCTGATTCTCGGCGGCATCGACCACCGGCTGGCCAACGTGGTCGCCTACCACCCCACGGTGCCGGGTACCCCGTACCCCAACCACACCCTGGACGCGGCGGAGTACACCGCCCAGATCCAGGCGCCGGTCATGATGTTGTACCCGGGCGGCGACGACCTGGTTCCGGTGGAGAGCTTCCAGCGGCTTCAGGCGGCGTTGCAGTCCAGGGCCGAGGGGGCCAGCATCGTGCACGTCTATCCCGGCGCGGAGCACGGGTTCAGCGCCCGCTTCCGGCACAGCAATCCGGTCAATGCGCGGGCGTCCCACCTGGCCTGGCCGCAGGCCGTGGCGTTCATCCAGGCGACCACCCAGGTGGAGTGATCACCACCCGGTGTGCTGAAACGCGCGACACAGTGTGCTGAGACGCCCGACTCGCGGGCTTTCGGTGGGCGGTCAGGTTAGGAGGCCGCCGAGGTCCGCGGCGCCCGTGAGGCTGTCGGTGACATCGAGGGCGTCGGTGACCTCGAGCGCGCAGGCGGTGATCGGTTCGGTCAGGCTGCTCAACGCGGAACCGGCCGGCACGCACAAGCTGACCTCGGCCAGGCCCCCCTCGGCGCGATCGACCGTGTCCACCGAGGTGTCCACCAGGCCATCCGCGACAGCCTCCGTGGCGGTGTCGGTCGCGGTGTCGGTCAGGCCTGCCCCCGCCGACCGTCCGGACGAGCCGAGCGCCAGGCCCACGTCGCCGATCCTGCTGCCCGTACCGCCGCCGCCGGCCGAGCGGGACCCGGAGGCCTGGTCGCCACCGGAGGAACCCCTGCCACTGGACGAGCGGTCACCACTGGACGAGCCGTTGCGGCTGGACGAGCCGTTGCCGCTGGGCGAGCCGGACCTGCCCTCCCCATTCCGCCTCGGGCCAAACTCCGGAACAGCCAGCGCCGGCGGACCACCCGGCACGACCGGCGCCGTCGCCGCCGGCGGGCTCGGGGTCGCCAGCGGGCGCGGGTTCCGGTCTTCCGGGGTGGTCTGCTGGCCAGGAGTGCCGGGCGGTTGGTGGGACGGACCGGTCGAGCCGCTGCCTGGATGGCCGCCGTCCGGTTCGTTCGACCCGGTTGAGCTCGGACCGCGCTGCCCGAGGAGGTCAGGGGGCCCGAACAGAGCGGTAGCGATCACCGAGCTGGCCGCCAGCACGGCACCGGTGGTGAGGGCAAGCTTGCGCCGAGCGGACGATCCGGTCAGCATCGGTGCGGCGTGTCGGCTGGGTGGACGACGCGCCTGCGGACTCGGCATCCGGCCGAGCAGCTCCGCGACGGTTATCTCGATCCGCTCCGTCGGCTCGCCCCGCTCAGGCGCACCGTCCGCCGGCCGGTTGACGGATTGCGGCTCGTCGCCGGTTGGACGCTCATCACCCACTGGAGGCTGGCCACCGAACAGCTGGTGTTCCCCGAATAGCGAGAGGTCACCGGCTCGCGACTGATCACCGGCCGGGGACTGGTCGCCAGGTGGAGGCGCCGCGCCGTCCGGCTGCCCGGCGCGTCCAGGCTGGTCTCCCTCGGGCCGATCGGCGCTCTCGGGATCACTGCTCGCCACCGCGGGGAGACCTCCCTCCTGAGCAACAACCGACACATGCGTTGTGTAGCCGACGGTGATAGGCAATGCGAGGCGCCACTCAATGGGCGGTTGAAGAGCCACCCATATAGGGCATAAAAGTTCACGATCCGGCTACGCAGCGGCGCCCGGCGGCGGCGAGGCGCGGCAGGGACCTGGCCCAGATCCTTCGCGGCGTGCCAGTGATCGAGACCGGTCGGTGGTCGCGGTCTTACCCGCCTCGCCGCGCCGGGCAGTGGTCAGTAGCGCAGGGCGTCGATGGGGTGCATCATGGCCGCCCGCCGCGCCGGATAGATCCCGGCGACCAGCCCGATCACCAGGCTGACCAGGAAGGCGATCCCCACCGCGTCCACCGACACCTCCGGCGGCCCGTACTGCGGCGCGAACCGGGGCAGCAACTGATGGCCGATCAACGTGAGCCCGATGCCGAGCACGACGCCGACCAGGCCACCGATTCCGGCGATCGCCACCGACTCGATCAGGAACTGCTTGAGGATTGCGCTACGGCGAGCTCCGATGGCCTTGCGGATACCGATTTCGCTGGTCCGCTCGGTAACCGTGACCAGCATGATGTTGGCCAGGCCGAGCGCTCCGACGAACAG
>DATHIT010000757.1:0-5041 GCA_035489915.1 Pseudonocardia sp.
TTACCTTCAGTAGCCGGCGGCGCGCTACAAGGTCATCCCGAGAAGCCGCCGCCGATCACCACCTTGCCGGTCATCGCCCCGCTCTCCACCAGCTCATGCGCGCGCCGCAGGGTGCTGGCCGAGATCGGTTCCAGGCGTTGCGCGACGGTGCTGCGCAGCACGCCGGAGTCCACCAGGTGCGCGGCCGATTCGAGCAGCTCGTGCTGGGCCGGATCCTCCGGGGCGAACAGCGGGCGGGTGAACATCAACTCCCAGTGCCAGGTCAGGCTCTTGGCCTTGAGCGGGAGCAGGTCCAAACCCTCCGGCTCGTCGATCGCGGTGACCTCTCCGCCCGGCCGCAGCAGCTCGGCGTAGGTCGCCACATTGCCTTCGGAGAACGGGCTGAAGATGTAGTCGACCCCGGCCGGGGCGACCGTGCGAACGCCGGCCACCAGGTCTCCGTGGTGATCAACCACGTGCTGGGCGCCGAGCTCGGTGACCCACGCCCGGGACTCCTCGCGGGACGCGGTGCCGATCACCGTCACCCCGGTCAGCGCCCTGGCCAGTTGGATGATCATCGAGCCGACCCCGCCGGCGGCACCCATCACCAACAATGTGCCGGTGCTGTCCTTGCCCAGCCGGAACCGGTCGAACAGCGCCTCCCACGCGGTGATCGTGGTCAGCGGCAGCGCGGCCGCCTCGGCGAAGTCCAGGCTGGTCGGCTTGTGGCCGGTGATCCGCTCGTCCACCAGGTGGAACGCCGAGTTGGTGCCCGGACGCCCGATCGAGCCGGCGTAGTACACCTCGTCGCCCACCGCGAACCGGCTGACCTCGCTGCCCACCGCCGCCACGACGCCGGCGGCGTCGTAGCCGAGCACCTTGAGCTCGCCGGCCGGGTCGACGCCCCGGCGGACCTTGGTGTCCACCGGGTTCACCGAGACCGCCTCCACCCGCACCAGCAGGTCATGCGGCCCCGGAGTCGGGATGGGGAGCTCAACATCCAGCAGGCTGTCCGGGTCGCTGATCGGCAGGCTGGCGCGGTATCCGACGGCGCGCATGTTCTCGGTCATGCCGCCACGGTAACTCCAGGGATCTAGTTACCCGCAAGGGCGACTAGTAACTATTAGGAAGTATGCTGGTGAGCATGGCTGACCTTGGGTCCAACCGGTGCGACGGGCCGCGCGATGCGTACTCCGCCGCGTGTCCCTGCCGCGAGCTGCTCGACCTGCTGGCGAACAAGTGGAGCGCGCTCGCGCTCACCGCGCTGGAGGACGGTCCCCGCCGATTCGGCGCACTGCGCACCAAGCTGCAGGGGATCAGCCCGAAGATGCTGACCCAGACACTGCGCCGGCTCGAGGAACTGGGCCTGGTGACCCGGGTCGTCTACCCCTCCGTTCCGCTGCACGTCGAGTACTCCCTCACCCAGCTCGGCCGGGACGCGTGCGTGCCGCTCGGCGAGCTACGCCGCTGGGTCGAGTCCAACGTGGACCGCATCCCGGCACTGGCCTGATTCAGGTTGGCGGCGCGAGCGTGCAGTTCGTCCCGTCAGCTGGCAGCACCAGATCCGTGAGGTATTGCGTCACCGCGTCGTCCACACACCGGTTCCCGTCCATGGCGGCGGTGTGCTGGGCGCCGTGCACGGTGAGCAGCCGCGCGTTGAGCGCCTTGGCCAGGTCTACCCCGGCCTGGTACGGCGTGGCCGGGTCGCCGGTGGTGGAGATGACCATGACCTGGGGCAGCCCGGCAACGCTCGGCTGATGGGCCACGCTGGTGGGCGGCGCCGGCCAGAACGCGCAGGCACCCCGGGCCGAGTTCGGGCCGTAGCCGTCGTCGCTGTAGGGCGCGGCGGCGATGAGTCGCTTGCTGAGCGCCAGCTCGGCGGCCGGGTCGAAGATCGGCTTTTGGTCCACGCAGTTGATGGCCACGTTCGCGTCGTGCAGCCCGCTGTACTCGCCGTCCGCATCACGGCCTTCGTAGTCATCGGCCAGGCTCATCAGGGTTTCGCCCTTGCCCTCGGCCAGTTCGATCAGGCCTTTGCGCAGCGGTTCCCATTTCGACTGTCCGTAGAACGCGCTGGACGTCGCGGTCACCACGTCGGCATGGGACAGCTTGCGGCCGTCCTCGAGCGGGAGTGGGTTCTGCAGCAGCGGCAGGGCCAGTGCGCGATAGGTGGCCGTGGCGGACTTCGGGTCGCTGCCGAACGGGCACTGCGCCTGCTCCGCGCACCACTTGGCGAACGTGTCGAACGCCCGTTGAAACGCGGCGTTCTGTTCGACTTCCTCGTCCGCCGTGCTCCGGTTCGGATCGAGCGCACCGTCGAGCACCAGCGCGCGGACGTTGTTCGGGAAGGCCTCGGCGTAGGTGTAGCCGATCCGGGTGCCGTAGGAGAAGCCGAGGTAGGTCAGCTTCTCCTCGCCCAGGGCGGCGCGCAGCACGTCCATGTCCCTGGCCACGTCCCGGGTGCCCACATTGGCCAGTAGATCCACCCCGGAGCGCTCCGCGCACTTGGCGACCTCGCCCCTGGCGTGCCGCTCCAATGCGGTGTGGGCCGCTTGCCGTTCCGCCTCGTTGGCGGGTGGGCGTTGCTCGACCCGGAACAGCCGCTCGTCATCGCGCTCGTCGTCGGTCTTGCACTTGATCGCCGGCTCGCTGGCGCCGACCCCGCGCGGGTCGAAGCCGACCAGGTCGAACTGCTCGCCGAGCGGGGTGCCGCGCATCTCCCGCGCCAGGTTCGCGGCCAGCTTAGTCCCCGAACCGCCGGGGCCGCCCGGGTTGACCACCAGCGACCCGATCCGCTCGTCCGGCCGGCTGGCTTTCTGCCGCAGCACGGCCACCCGCGCCTTCTTGCCGTTCGGGCGGCTGTAGTCCAGGGGTACCTGGAGAAAGGTGCATTCGAACTTTCCGCAGCGACTCCAGTCCAGCTCCTGGCTGTAGAACCGGCGCAGTTCCGGGGGCGAGGCCGGCCCCGCGTCGAGCCCGTCGCGCAGTCCACAGGCCGCCAACGGCGCCGCCAGGGCCAACAGCGCGACCACAACCAGCGCGCGCCGACCACGGACCGCGGACGCTCGGATCAACTCAATAGCCCGCGCGCCAGAGAACCTCGTGTTGTTTGCCATCAGAGCCACCCCACTCACCCGATCTCGCCGAATTGGGCGATCGCGATGTCGGGTTGCTCGGTTGTCATGTGGTAGATCGCGATCCCGGCGGCGAGTGCCACCTGGCTGACCTCGGCGGTCGACGCGCCGAGGACCAGCAGCCAGCCCTCCGGGAGCGGGTGGATGTCGGGAATGTCGTGTTTGCGCAGCGTCGAGGCCAGCCGAGCGGGCTCCGAGCTCAGCACCCGGACCCGTTCCCGGTAGTCGCCAGGCAGTTCCGCCAGCGTGCCCTGGAAGACCTTGGCGCCCTGGCTGATGATCACGACCTGGTCCACGGCTCGGTAGAGCTCGGCCAGCCGTGGACTGGCGACCAGCACGGTGCGGCCGGTGTCGGCGAAGGAGCGCAGGAACCCACACATCCAGGCGGCGTCTTCGGGATCCAGCCCGGAGCCCGGTTCGTCCAGGACGAGTACCTGAGGGTCGCCGAGCATCGCGGTGGCCAAGGCAAGGCGTTGGCGCATGCCCAGGGAGAACCCGCCGATCTTGCTGCTGGCCGCGTCGGTCAGCCCGACCAGGGCCAGTGCCTCATCCGCCCGTCTTCCCGGCAGCCCGCTCGCGGCGGTGTAAATCCGCAGGTGGGACCGGGCTTTGCGGGCGCGGTGGAAGCCGGTGGAACCCAGCACCGCGCCGACTACCCGGGCCGGGTGGCGCAGCTGGTTGTACGCCACGCCGTTCACCGTGGCCTCGCCGCCGCTGGGGCGGACGAGCCCGAGAATGGCACGCAGCGTGGTGGTCTTCCCGGCTCCGTCGGGCCCCAGTAAGCCGGTGACCTGGCCGGGTTCCACGGTGAAGCTGAGGTCGCGAACCGCTTCGACGGACCGGAACCGCTTGGACAGATTCCGCACCGCGATCCGCCCGATGTGGTCGTCGCCGGGCGCGGTTCTGTGTGGTGGATCCGCTGTCCTCGGCACAACTATGGCCATCCCCGACCCCTATTCCTGGAAACCGGCCGTCCCGGCGGCAGACACCGATGCGGCGGTAATCGGTGGATGTGGGGTGCCACCCGGCGTGTTGGCCAGCGAGGGCCAACGTCGAGGACGATTCCAGGATTTGCCCAGGACAGGCCATGGTGCACGCCCCCGAGGGCCCACCCCGGCGAAGTAGGGCAGCCCCCCTGGGGAACACCCCGATCCGACCACGCAGAATAGTTACTTGACAGCTGTGTATAGATTGGTGACGTCACCAGCGTCGCACTCGAACGGAGCCCGCCGATGAAGGTCATCGCCTACGACCGCTTCCGTCCCGGAGTCACCATGGACACGATCACGCCGCTGCTCAGCAAAGAGGTCGCCAACGTATGGCGGCTGTGGAAGCTGGGCGTGGTCCGGGAGAACTACGCCAGGGCCGACGAGCCGGGCGTGGTGATCGTCTTCGAGGTGGACAGCGTCGACGACGCCCGCCGCTACGTCGACGATTTCCCGCTCTCCAAGGCCGGCTACCTGGAGTGGTTCTACCTGCCGGTCGAGGCCCCGCTGCCGCTGGAGAGCCTGATGGATCCCTCCGTCGACGTCGCCGAGCCCTACGACCGCACCACCACCGGCTGATGGAGCACCAGGTCGTAGAGGTCGTCGACGCTGCCAGGGCGGACGGGCACCGGATCTTCTGTTCGAGAGGTACGGCTTTGCGGTGTGGGGGGATGTCGCCGGTTCTGGTCGAAATCTGATCCGCTCTCTTCGACTGAGCGAATGACCTCGTGTGCCCACGGGCTTGCGAAATGCTCGTCGGTGAAGGAGGTCCGCACCAGTCAGTACCGAGCCCGACACGAACCATGATCACGATCTACCGCAGGATCACTAGAGGTCCACCGCCCGGGTGGTCGCCGACCACTCGTCCAGCTCGCGTAGCCGGGCGGTGAGCGCGGCTCGGATGGCGTCTTCGGCGCCGCCGCTACTACTGCAGCGGCGGTT
>DATHIT010000758.1:0-6882 GCA_035489915.1 Pseudonocardia sp.
TCCCTGCCGTGCCCGGGGCTGCCGTGCCGGTGCCGCCACCGATCGTCGGCGGGCAGCAGCGAGCGCAGCGCGGTGAGCAGGTCCTCGTCGCTGCCCGCGCCGGTCTCGATCACCACCAACCCGGCGGTGGCGTGCGGCACCCAGGCGTGCAGCAGCCCGTCCGCGTCCTGGTGCGGCCGCAGGAACGCGGTCACCGAATCGGTGAGGTCGACCACGGCCTCCCGCTGACCGGTCCGGACCTGGATCTCCTCGCTGTGCACGGCCAGGACGCTACGCCGGACGGCGCGGTAGCGTCCCTCGCCATGCGTTCGATGTTCGGTCAGCAGTTCGACATGCCCGATGGCTACCTGAACACGGCGAGCATCGGCATGCCTCCGGTGGCGGTCGCCGAGGCAGTGGTCGAGGCGGTGCGCAGCTGGCGGGCCGGCTCCGGGCGGGCCGGCGAGTTCGACGAGCCGGTCGCGCTGGCCAGGGCGGCGTTCGCCCAGCTGGTCGGGGTCGGGGTGGAACGGGTGGCGATCGGCTCCTCGGCCTCCGCGCTGATCGGCCTGGTGGCCGCGAGCCTGCCGGACGGCTGCCGGGTGCTGGTGGCCAGGGATGAGTTCACCAGCGTCTCGTTCCCGTTCGCCGCTCAGGCCGGCCGGGGCGTCACGGTCACCGAGGTGGAGCTGGCCGAGCTGCCCGAGCGGGCGTCCGAGGCGGACCTGGTGGCGGTCAGCGTGGTGCAGTCGGCCGACGGGGCGCTGGTGGACCTGGACGCGCTGCGGGCCGCGACCGCCGGCACCGGCACCCGGGTGCTGTTGGACGCCACGCAGGCGGTGGGTTGGTTGCCGCTCTCGCTGAGCTGGGCCGACGCCGTGGTCGCCGCCGGCTACAAGTGGCTGCTCTGCCCGAGGGGGGTGGCCTGGCTCGCGGTGTCCGAGGAGCTGCGCCGGAGCATGGTGCCGCATGCCGCGAACTGGTACGCCGGCGAGGACCGGTGGGCCAGCATCTACGGGCTGCCGCTGCGGCTGGCCGGCGACGCGCGCCAGCTGGACACCTCGCCGGCCTGGTTCTGCCATGTCGGAGCGGCCGCCGCGCTGCCCTGGCTGGCCTCGCTGGACCTCAACCAGGTGCGGGCGCACTGCGTCGGCCTGGCCAACGAACTGCGGGTCGGCCTGGGCGGGGAGCCGTCGAACTCGGCGATCGCCGTGGTGGACCGCCCTGGCGCGGCGGAGCGGCTGAGCGAGGCGGGCCTGTCGGTCAGCACCCGCCGGGGCGCGGCCCGGCTGGCCTTCTACCTGTACAACACCGAGGCGGACGTAAAGCGTGCCCTGGACACCCTGGCCTGACGCGCCGCCGGTCAGCGCGCCGCGCCGCCGGTCGGCCCGCTAGTCCCGGCCGGGGAACGGCGGCACCACCGGCTTGGCGCCGAGCTGCTCGGACCAGCGGGCCCCGCGCACGGCGGCTTCGGTGAGCCCGTCCAGGGACATCCGGCGCAACCCCGGGTCGTCGCAGCGCTCCAGCACCGAGCGCCAGGCCGCCGCCGCGTCCGACTCGGCGGCCACCACCAGCCGCATCGCCGAGGTCTGGTCGGTGACCGGGATGGGGAGGCGGTACGCGGGCTCGGCGGGCACCGGGCGCACCCCGTAGTCGGTGAGCACCCGGATGGTCAGGTCCCGCCGGGCGCGGTGCGCGGCCAGGTCCTGCCTGGCGCGCCGGTCCAGGATCTCCGGCAGGAACGCCTCGACCAGGCTGTAGCACCACACCGCCGCGTACTCGGTGCCCAGCGCCGTCTGCACCGCCGCGGTGGTGACCGGGTCCGGCGGCGGGGCGCCCGGGGTGGGTTGGCTGACCGGGGTTTCGGAGTACGGGACCGGCGCCGGGCCGGGGGCGGGTGCCGGGTTGGCGTCGGCCGACGGGACCGCTGAACCGGACGGGCGCAGCGGTGCCGAGGCGTCGGTGGAGCTGGACGGGGCCGAGGAGCTGGACGGGCGCGCGGAGCGGGACGCGGGACGGGAACGGGAGGTGTCCGACGATCCGGAGCCCGGGGTAGGCGACGGCGTCGGGGTGGGGCTGCTCATTCCAACACCGCCCGGTAGGCGGCGCAGCAGGCGGCGATCGAGCCGACCAGCGCGGCCCGCTGCCGGGGCAGGGTGAGCACCAGCCGACCGGCCTGCCGGACGGAGTCGTCCAGCGCGGTGCGCACCCGGGGCAGCACGTCCTCCGGACCGGGTTGGGAGCTGACTCCGGAGCCGCTGTCCGGCCCGGAGGACGGTTGCGTCGACTGGTCCGGCGGCGGGTCGGGGGGTGGCGGCGCCGGCGCCGGACTGGTCTCGCCCAACTCCACCCCCAACGCCACCGCGTGTTGCCGGCGGGCGTCGGCCACCGGCCCGAGCCGTCCGGACAGCGCCGCGCCGATGGTCGGCTGGGCGAGGATCGAATCGATCAACGCCGCGTCCGACCGGGCCCTGGCGGCCACCGACTCCAACGGATCCGGCTCGCCTCGGCCGCAGCCGGCCAACAAGCTACCCGCCGGAACGGCCACCGCGACGGCGGTGAGCCCGAGCAGAATCGGGCGGCGTGGAATTTGCCGGATTACCCGATTCGACGCTGGGCGGGCACACTCGGGACTGACCACGCCGGATGATCCTGCCAGGCCGGCCCAGTTGGCTCGGCACGATACCCTGAGCGACCCGTGCGGAACCATCGATGCCCAGGCAGCGACCGTGGCGGGCGACGGCGGTGACGCCGGCCCTGAGATCGTGACCGAGATCGAGACCAAGGAGTGAACCGGATGCCCCGTTCCCAGCAGGACCAGCTGAGCGCCGAGCTGCGTCCGATGGTGGAGCGCGCGGTCACCTCCATCGGATTTGATCTTGAAGAGATCGATATTCGGCCGGCCGGCCGGCGCAAGCTGGTGCGTGTGGTGGTCGACGCCGACGACGGCGTCGGGCTGGACGACATCGCCGCGCTCAGTCGCCGGGTGGCCGCCGAGCTGGACGAGCACGACGAGGTCCTCGGCGGGCCGTACACCCTCGAAGTCACCTCGCCCGGGGTGGATCGGCCGCTCACCGCGCTCCGGCATTGGCGGCGCGCGCGGCTGCGCCTGGTCGAGATCGAGTTAGCGGACTCGGGGAAGATCACCGGTCGGGTCGGCGACGCCGGTGAGGACGCGGTTGCGCTGCTGGTGGAGGGTGCGCTGCGCGAGGTGCGGTACGCCGACATGGGGCGAGCCACCGTGGTCGTGGAGTTCCGGCATCCGCCGGCCGACGAGCTGAAGGCGCTGGGCTCCGGTCCAAGCGCGGTCTCGGGCCCGGCTCCGGGTGACCGAGATGACGTAGGGGAAGTAGCGGAGGAACCAAAGTGAACGTCGACATCGCCGCATTGCGTGCGATCGAGCGCGACAAAGACATCCCCTTCGACACGGTGATCGAGGCCATCGAGACCGCGTTGCTGACCGCCTACAAGCACACCGAGGGCCACGAATCCGCGGCGCGCATCGACATCGACCGCAAGTCCGGCATGGTCCGGGTGCTGGCCAGGGAGCTGGCCGACGACGGGCAGCTGGTGCGGGAGTGGGACGACACCCCGGAGGGGTTCGGTCGGATCGCCGCCACCACCGCGCGCCAGGTCATCCTGCAGCGGCTGCGCGACGCCGAGCACGAGCGCACCTACGGGGAGTTCTCCGCCAAGGAGGGCGAGATCGTCGCCGGTGTGGTGCAGCGGGACGTGCGGGCCAATGCCCGGGGTGTGGTCGTGGTGGCGCTGGGCGGCACCGAGGGAGTGATCCCGGCGGCCGAGCAGGTGCCGGGCGAGCGCTACGAGCACGGTGAGCGGATCCGCTGCTACGTGGTGGGCGTGTCCCGGGGCGGTCGCGGCACCCAGATCACCCTGTCCCGTACCCACCCGAACCTGGTGCGGCGGCTGTTCGCGCTCGAGGTGCCGGAGCTGGTGGACGGCTCGGTGGAGATCTGCGCGGTGGCCAGGGAGGCCGGGCACCGGTCCAAGATCGCGGTTCGGGCCATGGTGCCGTCGGTGAACGCGAAGGGCGCCTGCATCGGCCCGATGGGCCAGCGGGTGCGCAACGTGATGAGCGAGCTGGCCGGAGAGAAGATCGACATCATTGACTGGTCGGACGACCCGGCCGAGTTCGTCGGGAATGCGTTGTCCCCGGCGAAGGTCGTCTCGGTCACAGTGTTGGACGCGAGGACGAAGACCGCCCGCGTCGTGGTGCCGGACTTCCAGCTCTCCCTGGCCATCGGCAAGGAGGGGCAGAACGCGCGGCTGGCCGCCCGGCTGACCGGCTGGCGGATCGACATCCGCAGCGACGCCGATCCTCGTCCGCTACGGGACGTCGAGTCCGCCGAGTCCTCGGCCGGCCAGCCTGGCGAAACGCCCAGGTGAGGCGGCCGCGCGGCGGCCAGGCAAGGGGTGTGCGTTCATCCGGTGCCGGGCCGAGGCATGGTGGCTGACCCCGGACGCGCTACACTTCTGGTGGCCTCCAACGGCGATCACGCTTCTGCACACATGTCTTTGGACCGGGTGTCACGTACGGCCCCGGTACGAACGTGTGTCGGATGTAGGTCCCGGTCGGCGGCTACTGGGTTGTTGCGTGTCGTCACGGTCGCCGGGGTACTCACTCCGGACCCGAGGCGGCGGCTTCCCGGTCGGGGCGCTTGGTTGCATCCCGATCTGGAGTGCCTGAGCCGCGCGGAGCGGCGGGGGGCGTTCCCGAGGGCGTTACGCGTCCGAGGTCCGCTCGCCGTCGAGGCCGTTCGGCGGTACCTTCAGCCCGACCCGAAGTGCGAGACCGTCTCGCACCTGGATCACGAGAGTCAGGTCGACCCGTCATGAGCCAGCTGTGAAGATCGCACCATGAACGTGTTGCGACAGTAGGACGAGGTCGAGCGGGCAAGGTGCCGCCGGCCTCCGAGCAAGAGGAGAGCAGTGGCAGGCAAGGCCCGCGTGCACGAGCTCGCGAAGGAGCTCGGCGTCACCAGCAAGCAAGTCCTCAGCAAGCTGCAAGATCTCGGCGAGTACGTGAAATCGCCGTCCTCCACGGTGGAAGCCCCGGTGGCCCGCAAGTTGCGGGAGTCCTTGGCGGCGGGTGGCTCCGGTGCGGACGGCGCGCGCGGCGGGTCCCGTGGCCGCCGCCCTGGCACGGCTCGCCCGGCGGCCCCCAGCGCCGCGCCGTCGGCGGGGCCGTCCGCTGTACCGTCGCCGACTGGTAACGGCGCCCCGCCGGCCAGCTCGGCTCCTCGCCCGCCCGCGCCCATCGGTCCGTCGGATCGCGGCCAGGGCTCGGGTCCCGGTATCGGTCAGGGCCAGCGCCCGTCCGGGCCTCGCCCCGGTCCGGCCCCGGTTCGCCCAGGTCCGGTGCCCTCGGCCGCTCGCTCGGCCCCGCCCGCCGCGCCGGTGCAGCCGACCCAACCAACGCAACCGGTGTCCCGTCCGGCCACCCCGCCGTCGGCACCGCCCACGGCACCGTCCTCGGCGCCGTTCTCGGCGCCGCCGGTCGCGCAGCCCCCGGCGGCCGCCGGACCGAGGCCCGGTGCGCCGAGTCAGCCATCGGCCCCGGCCGCGCCGGAGCAGCAGCCGGTCGCCGCGAGCGCCGGCGACACCGCTGTGGTGCCGCCGCGCCGGCAGTCGCCGAAGCCGGGGCCGAGGACGCCCCGGGTGGGCAACAACCCGTTCGGCGTCGGTTCCGGCGCTCCCGCGACGCGACCGACTTCACCCCGACCCGGCCCGCCCAGCCCTCCGGGGCAGCAGCAGCCGCCGCCCCGCCCGGGTGGCAGCGGTGGCCCGGGTAACCGGCCTACCGGCGGAGCCCGCCCCGGCCCCGCTGGTCAGGGCGGTCCCCGGCCGAACCCCGGCATGATGCCGCCTCGGCCGAACCCCGGCATGATGCCTGGCCGGCCTTCCGGCCCAGGTCGCGGCGGCCCCGGTGGCCCCGGTGCTGGCCGGCCTGGTGGCGGCGGTCGTCCCGGCGGTCCGGGTGGCGGCGGCGGTTTCCGCGGCGGCCCCGGTGGTGGCGGCGGCGGTGCCGGTGCACCGGCTGGCGGCGGCGGTTTCCGCGGCGGCCCCGGTGGCGGCGGTGGCGGCGGTGGTCGTCCCGGTGGCGGCGGTCGCGGCCGTGGTGGCGCGGCCGGCGCGTTCGGTCGTCCCGGCGGCCCGGCTCGTAAGGGTCGCAAGTCGAAGCGGCAGAAGCGCCAGGAATACGACGCCATGCAGGCGCCCAGCGTGGGCGGCGTGCGGCTGCCCAAGGGCAAGGGCGAGGTCATCCGGCTGCCTCGAGGGGCGTCGCTGACCGACTTCGCGGACAAGATCAACGCCAACCCGGCCTCGCTGGTCCAGGTGCTGTTCCACCTCGGCGAGATGGTCACGTCGACCCAGTCGGTGTCCGACGAGATCCTCGAGCTGCTCGGCGGCGAGATGAACTACGAGGTGCAGGTCGTCTCGCCGGAGGAGGAGGACCGCGAGCTGATGGACAGCTTCTCGATCTCCTACGGCGAGGACGCCGGTGGCGAGGATGACCTGGTGGTACGGCCACCGGTGGTCACCGTCATGGGCCACGTCGACCACGGAAAGACCCGCCTGCTGGACACCATCCGCAAGGCGAACGTGATGGAGGGCGAGGCCGGCGGCATCACCCAGCACATCGGCGCCTACCAGGTGATCACCGAGCTGGATGGCTACGAGCGGCCGATCACCTTCATCGACACGCCGGGCCACGAGGCGTTCACCGCCATGCGTGCCCGTGGTGCCCAGGTCACCGACATCGCGGTCATCGTGGTGGCGGCGGACGACGGCGTGATGCCGCAGACGGTGGAGGCGATCAACCACGCCCAGGCGGCCTCGGTGCCGATCGTGGTCGCGGTGAACAAGATCGACAAGGAGGGG
>DATHIT010000759.1:0-2915 GCA_035489915.1 Pseudonocardia sp.
TGATCGTCTCGCCGGTGTCGTGGTCGCACCACTGGGTGTGGGTGCTGCCGACGGTGCTGGTGACCTCGGTGGTGGCCTACCGACACCGCAACGTCGCCCTGGCGGCGGTCACGGCGACGGGCCTGGCGTTGATGGTGTGGACCCCGATCACGCTGATGCCCAAGCATCATGAAACGTCCGCGTCGCTGTTGCGACAGCTGGCCGGCGATTCCTATCTGTGGTGGGCGGTCTTGGTGATCGTGGTGACCGGTTCGGTGGCCGGCGCCATCGCCGGGCGTCCGAACCAGGCGAACCGGCTTGCCCGCGACGCCGACGCCGCTCCGGTCGTTGCGACGAACTAGCCTGCGGCAGATTCCGGGATGCGGGCGGGTGGATTGCCGTCGTTCGGTCCGTCCGGGCTCTCCTTGACGTCGGCCGCGTACAGGTCGACGTACTCCTGACCGGACAGTTGCATCAGCTCGTACACCACCTCGTCGATGACCGCGCGTTCGATGAACCGGTTGCCTGCCAGCCCCTCGAACCGGCTGAAGTCCATGGGCTTGCCGAACCTCACCTCGACCCGGCCGAACCGCCACATCTTTGAGCCGGGCGGGTTGACCACGTCGGTGCCGACCATCGCGACCGGGATGACCGGAACCCCGGTCTCCAGCGCCAGCCGGGCCAGCCCCGTCTTGCCCTTGTACAACCGGCCGTCGGGCGAGCGGGTGCCCTCCGGGTACATGCCGAGCACCTTGCGCTCACCGAGGATGCGTTCCGCGGTCGTCAGCGCATCCTGCGCGGAATCGGCGTCAGTCCGGTCGATGGGCACCTGGCCGGCGGCGGTGTAGAACCAGCGGGTGAACCAGCCCTTGATGCCGGTGCCGGTGAAGTACTCGGCCTTGGCCAGGTAGGTGATCCGCCGCCTCACCACCAGGCACAGGTAGAAGCTGTCGGCGACGGCGAGGTGATTACTGGCCAGGATGACTGGACCGGAGTCCGGAACGTATTCCAGCCCTTGAACTTTCGGGCGACCCAACAACGACAGCAACGGCCCCATGAACACATACTTGAACAGCCAGTACCACATCGAGCCTCCCGCGTCGGGCGCCCGGACGGTGCCCTGCGACAACTTTACCCACGCGCCGCGGCGTGGACCACGCAGACCGCGGTCCACGTGCGCGGGTCATTCCTCGACGGTCACCGGGATGTGCTGATATCGGCCAGGCCCGGCGGGCGGCGGCTCGTCTTCCGGAGCCGAGGGCCCCGGCCCGGTGGGGGGACCGTCGGGCGGCTCGGGCGGCTCGGCGGCACCGGCGCTCTCGGCCATGGCCCGGACGACCGCCAGCAGCGCGACGCTGTGCTCGGCGATCACGGTCAGCAGCGGGTGCTGCTCACCGTTCACCAACGCCGCCAGTGCACACACCGGGCACCACACCTGCTGACACTTGCCCTCGCCGCCGGCCAACGCCCGCGCGGCCGCCATTCGCACGGCAGGATCGAGCCGGTCCAGGACGGTCTGCGCCAACTGCCGCAGCTCGGGACCTATGTCGGGGTGAGACCCACTCACGCCGGCCACACCTCCGGATCGGGTTGAAAACGCACCGTCAGCTCGCTGCCACGCAGCTGGGCGTCCACCACTGTGCATCGCCGCAGGACGGACGCCAACCGTACCCGGCGCCGCATGCCTCCGGCACCGATGATCAGATCGTCGTCGACCCGGCCCAACGTCAACGCGCCGGAGTCGACCTGCGGCAACTGTAGCCGCAATCTGTAGACGGCATCGAGTCCGGATCCTGATTCGCGGTCGACGACCGCCCGCAGTGGTCCCGGGGGTGGCGAGCCGTCCCTGAGGCGGGCGCTGTCCAGCAGCTCGGCCAGCGCCTTCGGGCCGATCGGCTCACCGGGCAGGTGCGGCACCAGCACGAGTTTCACGTCGCCGATGGCGGTGTCGAGTTCCGCGAGCACCGTCCGCTGCTCGGAGATCCGCTCGGTGTACCAGTCGAACGCCGGGTGCTCGGGCAGGTTGCGGTACTCGTACGAATCATCCTGCATCAGAATTTGATTCACGATGAGCTCGTCGACCGACACGCCCATCAAGGCCAACGAACCCAAGGTGCGCGCCGCCTCGGCGGCCACCACTCGCTCAGGGGTGAGCACCAGGTGCGCGCGGACGCGCGATCCGTCGACCAGCAGGGAGCCGAGTCGCTCCATTCCCGTGCTGATCCGCTCCAGCAACTCGACCGCGCCCGCGGACCGGGCGTCCTGCGCCGCCAGCGATAGCCTGCGGTGCCGGGGCCAGGCTCGCTCCAGGTAGAGGCCGAACGTGGCGGGCAGGGTGAGCATGCGCATCGCGTCGGCTGTCGATGCGCAGTCGACCACCACGTGGTCCCACCGGCCCGTGCCGGCGAGC
Source organism: Pseudonocardia sp. (assembly GCA_035489915.1). Lineage (GTDB taxonomy): Bacteria > Actinomycetota > Actinomycetes > Mycobacteriales > Pseudonocardiaceae > Pseudonocardia. Next base: position 2,390 of record DATHIT010000759.1, read on the forward strand.
TCCCCTACCTCGTGCAGGCCGAGTACCTCCTGAATCCCCGGCAGTGCCGAAAGCTCCTCGGGTGCAACGTCTCCCAGATCGGATTCGGGAAACCTGGCGACCAGGACGCCGGCCACCTCGCGCCAGCGGACTTCCAGCAGGGCCAGGGTGTCGAGAGCCAGAGCGTCGAGGAAGCCGCCGCCCGCGTCCGCGCCGAAATCCAGGTCGGCCAGCACCCGGGTCGGCAGACGCTCGCCGGTCGGCGTGACCGCAGCGCCCAGCACGTCGCCCGTGGAGTGCGCCTGATCGGTCGACACGATCAGCACCCGCAGGCCGCTGCGCGCGTCGCGCACGGCGGTGGCGGTCGCCAACGTGGACTTGCCTACCCCGCCCTTGCCGACGAAGAGACTGATCCGAACGGCGACGGCCGCTTCGGGATCACTGGCGGTCACTCAGCCTCGACTCGTTTCTTGAGGTCCTTCAACGCGGTGTCGGTGAGCCTGCGCTCGGCCTTGCGTTTGAGCAGGCCGATCATCGGGATGATCAG
>DATHIT010000760.1:0-2338 GCA_035489915.1 Pseudonocardia sp.
ATCACGATCACGTCGGCGGTCAGCCGCTCGTGGTGCTCGGCGAGCAGCGCGGTCAGCGTCGGCGAGCCGGACTCCTCTTCGCCCTCGATGAACAGCGTGACGCCCACCGGCAGCGCGCCATCGCTCAGCGAGCGGAACGCCCGCAGCACCGCGAGGTGGGTCATCACCCCGGCCTTGTCGTCCGCCGCGCCGCGGCCGTAGAGCCGGCCATTCCGCTCGGTCGGGGTGAACGGCGGGCTGGTCCACTGCTCGTCGCCGCCGGTGGGCTGCACGTCGTGGTGCGCATACAGCAGCACCGTCGGCGCGCCATCCGGTGCCGGCCAGTGCGCGATCACCGCGGGGGCGCCGCCGTCGGCCGCGACGATGTCCACCGAGCTGGCTCCCTCGGCGCGGGCCAGCGCGGCGACCGCTTCGGCACTGCGTCTGGTGTCGTCCCGGTGTGTCGGGTCGGCCCAGATACTGGGTATCCGGACCAAGTTCTCCAAGTCGGCCCGGGCGCCGGGCAGGACCTGATCTACGGCTGCTGAGACAGCTGAGCGCACGTTGGACACGTCAGAAAACACTACCCGCCCGTAGGCTTCCAAACGTGAGCCGATTTCTCGACTTGTTGCTGACCAGCGCCGCCCAGTCGCCGAGGGGAATGACCACTGGAGAGCCGCGAGAGCCGGTCCGACGGAGTTGGGCGCAGGTGCATTCCACTGCGCGCAGGATGGCCGCCGACCTGGTCGACGGGGGGCTGCGCCCGGGAACCTCGGTCGCGGTGCTGGCTGGTGAGCCGGCGCTGATCGCCCCGGCCGCACAGGCGGTGTGGCTGGCCGGCGGCAGCGTGACCATGCTGCACCAGCCGACCCCACGCACCGACCTGGCCGAGTGGGCCGAGGACACCGTGCGGGTGCTGGGCATGATCGGCGCCGGCATGGTGCTGCTCGGCCCGCCGTTCGATCCGCTGTCCGACGTGCTCACCCAGCGCGGCATCACGGTGCGGCCGATCGCAGAGCTGGGCACGGCCTTCAGCGACACCGACGCCGACCCGCCGATCCCCGTTCTGGCCGAGGGCAACGGCGAGGACGACACCGCCCTGCTCCAACTGACCAGCGGCTCCACCGCCGAGCCGAAGGCGGTCCGGATCACCCACGGCAACCTCTACGCAAACCTGACCGCGATGGTGACCGCGTCGGAGCTGAAGGTCGAGCGGGACGTCATGGTGTCCTGGTTGCCGCTGTTCCACGACATGGGCATGGTCGGGTTCCTCACCGTGCCGATGACCGTGGGCCTGGAGCTGGTCACCGTCACCCCGGTGGACTTCCTCAGCCGCCCGCTGCTGTGGGCCGAGCTGATCAGCAAGTACGGCGGCACGGTGACCGCCGCGCCGAACTTCGCCTATGCGGTGCTCGGCCGCCAGCTGGGCCGGGCCGAGGACGGCTCGCTGGACCTGTCCAGCATGCGGTTCGCGCTGAACGGCGCCGAGCCGATCGACCCGGACGCGGTCGCCTCGTTCACCACCGCCGGAGCCCGGTTCGGGCTGCGCAAGGAGTGCGTGGTGGCCGCCTACGGCATGGCGGAGACCGCGCTCGGGGTGTCCTTCGCGCCGATCGAGACCGGCCTGCAGGTGGACACCATCGACGCCGACCAGCTGGAGGCGAACCGGCGCGCCGTGGTGGTCGACCCGGAGGTCGAGGCGGACCGGCCGGTGCGCCGGTTCCCGCTGCTCGGGCCGCCGCTGCCCGGCCTGGCGGCGCGGGTGGTGGACGGCCAGGGCCGGGTGCTCGGCGAGCGCGAGGTGGGCAGCATCCAGCTGCGCGGGGAGGCGGTGACGCCGGGCTACCTGACCGTGCACGGGCCGGTGGCCACCCAGGATGCCGACGGCTGGCTGGACACCGGCGACCAGGGCTACCTGACCGGCGGGATCGTGGTGGTCTGCGGCCGGCTCAAGGACGTGATCATCATGGGCGGCCGAAACATCTATCCGACCGACATCGAGCGGGCGGCGGCCGAGGTGGACGGGGTGCGCGCCGGCAACGTGGTGGCGGTGCGGCTGGATGCCGGCAGCGGGGTCGGCTCGTCGAAGCGCGAGTCGTTCGTGGTGGTGGTGGAGTCCCGGCGGGCCGGCGACGCCGAGGCGGAGCAGCTGATCCGCAAGGAGGTGACCGCCCGGGTGGTCTCCTCGGTGGGGGTGCGGCCGGCCCGGGTTGTGGTCCTCGCGCCCGCGTCGCTGCCCAAGACGCCGTCGGGCAAGCTCCGCCGCGCGGCGACCCGGGAGCTGCTCGACGCCTGAGCCGTGCGGGAGCATCCGGGCTCGACGGCTGAGCGGTGCGAGAAAGAGACTGGGCCGGCGGTC
>DATHIT010000761.1:0-4528 GCA_035489915.1 Pseudonocardia sp.
TTTCCAGGCGCGCTCCACGGCGGGAAAAAAGCCCGGGAGGTCAGCCGTCCCGGCTGTTGAATGGCCGGGAATCGACCCCCGGAGGGCTCCCGTGTCGCACAGTCACCACGGCCATGGTCATGGCCACCAGCACCAGCCGGATCCATCGCTGCACGACAACTACGGACCGGAGGCCCGGTTCGCCGTCGAGGCCGAAGCCACGCTGCCCACCACCAAGTGGGAGGAAGAGATCGCCCGGGGCCTGGAGCTCGGCCTGCCCGGCGCGGACTCCATCGTGGACAAGCGCATCCCGACGTTCTCCCGGGGTGAGCTGCCGCACTTCGCCGGCATCAACACCTTCCTGAAGGCGCCCTACGTCGAGGACGTGCGGCGCTGCGGCGAGTACGACGTGGCGGTGCTCGGCGCCCCGTTCGACGGCGGCACCACCTACCGCTCCGGCACCCGGTTCGGCCCGCAGGGCATCCGCAAGATCTCCGCCCTGTACGGCCCCTACAGCTTCGAGCTGGGCGTCGACCTGCGCGAGACGATCACCATCTGCGACCTCGGGGACATCTTCACCATCCCTGGCAACATCGAGAAGACCTTCGACCAGATCAGCAAGGCGGTCTCGCACGTCTACTCGTCCGGAGCGTTCCCGGTGGTACTCGGCGGCGACCACTCCATCGGCTACCCGACCACGCGAGGCATCGCGCCGCACCTGAACGGCGGCAACCTGGGCATCATCCACTTCGACCGGCACGTGGACACCCAGGAGACCGACCTCGACGAGCGGATGCACACCACCCCGTGGTTCCACGCCACGGACATCCCCAATGTGCCGGCCAAGAACCTGGTGCAGATCGGCATCGGCGGCTGGCAGGCGCCCCGGCCCGGGGTCAAGGTCGGCCGGGAGCGCGGCACCACCGTGATGACGGTGACCGACTGCGTGGAGATGGGCATCCGGGAGGCGGCCGAGCGCGCGCTCGACGTGGCCTGGGACGGCGCCGACGCGGTGTGGCTGTCCTTCGACGTGGACTGTCTGGACGCCGCGTTCGTGCCCGGCACCGGGTGGCCGGAGCCCGGCGGGTTCCTGCCCCGCGAGGTGCTCAAGTTCATCCAGATCATCGCCGATGCCCGGCCGCTGGCCGGCATCGAGGTGGTGGAGTGCTCGCCGCCGTACGACAACGCCGAGATCACCGCCCTGATCGCCACCCGGGTCATCTGCGACACGCTCGGTTGCCTGGTGCGGTCGGGGCACCTGCCGGCCCGGAAGGAACCGAGCTGATGACCGTCACCGCGAAACCCGACGCCGGCGCCGACTCGGGCGACCTGGCCGCGCTGGGCTACTCCCAGCAGCTGCACCGGGGGCTGGGGCCGTTCGCCTCGTTCGCCTCCGGGTTCTCCTTCGTATCGGTGCTGACCACGGTGTTCCAGCTGTTCATCCTGGGCTTCGCGTTCGGCGGCCCGGCCTACATCTGGACCTGGCCGCTGGTGTTCATCGGTCAGTTCGCGGTCGCTCTGGTGTTCGCCGAGCTGGCCGCGCGGTACCCGATCGCCGGGGCGATCTACCAGTGGTCCCGGCGGGTGTCCACCGACCCGGTGGGCTGGATGGCCGGCTGGCTGATGCAGATCGGCTACATCATCAGCGTGGCGGCCATCGCGATCGCGCTGCAGGCGGTGCTGCCCGAGGTGTGGAGCGGCTTCCAGCTGGTCGGCGGGGATCCGTCGCCGACCTCGCCGTCCGGCGCGCTGAACGCGATCCTGCTGGGCTCGATCTGCATCGCGCTGTGCGTGGTGATCGCCTCGTTCGGGGTGACCAAGATGGCGGCGATCACCCGGGTCGGCGTGACGTTCGAGATCGCCGGGGTGATCCTGGTGATCGTGCTGCTGTTCGCGCACGCGCAGCGCGGACCCTCGGTGGTGTTCGAGACGAACGGGGTGCAGGGCGGCGGTTCCTACGTCTTCCCGTTCCTGGCCTCCATGCTGATGGCCGCCTACGTGATGTACGGCTTCGACAGCGCCGCCGAGCTCTCCGAGGAGACCAACGACCCCCGCCGCACCGCGCCCAAGGCGATCACCCGGTGCATGCTGATCTCCGCGCTGGGCGGCGGGCTGCTCATCCTCGCCGCGCTGATGGCCGCCCCGAGCATCACCGGACCCGAGCTGGGCACCCAGGGCATCGCCTGGGTGGTCACCTCGCAGCTGGGCGAAACCCTGGGCCGGGTCGTGCTGGCCATCGTGGCGATCTCGATCTTCTCCGCCGCGCTGGCCATCTCCGCCTCGGCCACCCGGGTGATGTTCTCCATGGCCCGCGACGGGCTGCTGCCGTTCTCCAAAGCGCTGGCGCACGTCTCGCCGCGCACCCACACGCCGATCCTGCCCGGAGTGGTGGTCGGGGTGCTCTCCATCGGGGTGCTGCTGATCAACCTCGGGCAGACCAGCGTGTTCGCCACGGTGACCAGCGTGTCCGTGGTCATCGTCTACCTGGCCTATCTGTTCGTCACGGTGCCGCTGCTCTGGCACCGGCTCCGCGGCAACCGCGCGCACGCCCCGGACGCGGCGTACTTCACCCTCGGTCGGTGGGGCCTGCCGGTGAACCTGGTGGCGGTGGTGTTCGGGGCGTTCCTGCTGATCAACGTGGGGTGGCCGCGTGCGGCGGTGTACGACCCCAGCGGGCAGGGCTGGGTACTTCAGTACTCGGCGCTGCTGTCGGTGGTGGTGGCGGTCGGCCTGGGTCTGGTGGCCTACCGGGTGATGCGCCGGCAGCGCGAGCGCGCGGCGGCCCGGGTCGAGTAGCGGGCCGGGTCGAGTAGCGGGCCGGGCAGGATAGCGGTCGGGCCCGACATGGAACCGGCGGGCGCCTCCCCAGTGGGGTGAGTTGTACACACCGCCCTTGGTTGTCCACAGGGCGGCGATCATCGGCCGCGGCGTGGCCGCCGGCCCGGCACGCTCGGGGCATGGCACACGTGGTGTTCTTCGGCGGTCTCGGGATGTTGGCCGGCGCGCTGGCCCGGTGGTTGCTGGGTTGGCTGCGCCGCGGCGCGGACGTGCCTCCGCCGTGGTGTGAGCTGCTGGTGGGGGTGCTGTGGGCGGCCAGCGGGTACTGGTGGGCGGCCGGATGGCTGGAGACGGTCTGGTTGCCGCTGCTGCTCGGGCTCGGCTGGTTGGCGGTCGCGGCCGGCGCGGTAGACCTATTGCGTTGCCGGCTGCCCGACGCGCTGACCGTGCCGGCGCTGCCCGCCGCGCTGCTGCTGGCCGTCCCGCTGGGTGGCCCGGCGGTGCTTCGCGCGGCGCTCGGCGCGGCGGCGCTGGGCGGTGGGTATCTGCTGGTCCGGCTGGTGGCGCCGGCCGCGCTCGGCGCCGGCGATGTGAAGCTCGCGGCCCCGCTGGGCGCGGCGATGGCCGCCGCGTCCTGGCCGGCGCTGCTGGTCGGCGCCCTGCTGGCGGCGGTGCTGACCCTCGGGGTGGCCATGGTCCAGTCGGCGGTTGGGGCGCTCGCCGGCGCTCGGCCTGAGGCGCCGCCGGGGGCGCGGTTCGGCCCGCCGCCGGGAGTTCCGGCGGGTCGGGACGGACCGGCGGAGGGGCCGCGGCGCGGGTTGGCTGGGGCGCCGCACGGGTTGGCGGGTGGGGTGCCGCACGGGCCGGCCATGCTCGCCGCTGGGTGGCTGGTGCTGGCCATCGCGTGCACCCACGGCGCACTGCCGGTCGCGTGAGAGGATTGACCCGTGTTGCGTTGGATCACCGCGGGCGAATCGCACGGTCCGGCGCTGGTGGCGGTGCTTGAGGGCATGGTGGCCGGCGTCGAGATCACCACCAAGGAGCTGGCCGCCGAGCTGGCCCGCCGCCGGCTGGGCTACGGCCGAGGCGCCCGAATGAAGTTCGAGGCCGATGAGCTCGAGGTCATCGGCGGCCTCCGGCACGGGGTCACCCAGGGTGGCCCGGTGGCGATCCGGATCGGCAACAGCGAGTGGCCCAAGTGGGAGACCGTGATGGCGGCCGACCCGGTGGACCCGGAGCTGCTCGCCAACCGGGCGCGCAACGCGCCGCTCACCCGGCCCCGCCCCGGCCACGCCGACCTGGCCGGGATGACCAAGTTCGGCTTCGACGACGCACGGCCGGTGCTGGAGCGGGCCAGCGCCCGGGAGACCGCGTCCCGGGTGGCGCTGGGCACGGTGGCCAAGGCGTTCCTGCGCCAGGGGCTCGGCGTGGAGATCGTCTCGCACGTGGTCGAGCTGGGCACCGCGGTAGCACCGGACGACGAGCTGCCTGGCCCCGGCGACCTGGAGCGGGTGGACGCCAGCCCGGTGCGCGCCTACGCCGAGGTGGCCACCGAGGCGATGGTGGCCGAGGTGGACGCCGCGCAGCGGGACGGCGACACGCTGGGCGGCGTGGTCGAGGTGATCGCCTACGGCATGCCGGTCGGGGTGGGCAGCTACGTGCAGTCCGATCGCCGGTTGGACGCGCGGCTGGCCGGCGCGCTGATGGGTATCCAGGCGATGAAGGGCGTGGAGATCGGCGACGGGTTCCGCACCGCCCGACGGCGGGGGAG
>DATHIT010000762.1:0-6633 GCA_035489915.1 Pseudonocardia sp.
CTCAGCCTCAACCCGGTACTGATCGCCTTCGCGGTCAGCGTGGTCATCGGCCTACTCGCCGGCGGCTACCCCGCCTACCGCGCCGCCCGACTCCGACCCATCGAAGCGCTCCGCTTCGAATGATCCCGACTGTCTTTCCGCTGTCCCCGAGTAAGGAGTGTTCATCATGGTGTTGACGCCAGTCATGTCCCGAGTGCGGCCCGCAGCGGTCGTGTGCAGTGGCGCGGCGGTGGTGTGCCTGGCCGGAGCCTGGCTCACCCCGGTATCCGCCGGCACGGCCCAGCCAACCACCGCCAGCCCTCCCCCCGCCGTGCACCTGGTCGCCGACGTGACGTCGTTGCCCTCGATACGGCCAACCGTCGGTGGACCGGGCGCCGGACCAGGCGGCGGGCCGGGCGGCGGCTCGGACGAGTCACCCGGTAACACGGTCGCCCCCGGGCCGGCCAAGCAAAAGTCGAACGGCGAGTCGAGCTCCAGTGCCTCGGGTGGATCGGTGGGCGACCAAGCCTCGTCGTCTCAGAGCTCGGGGCCAATCGCAAGCGTGTTCAAGAAGGTGGGACGGTGGCTGGGCCTGTCCAGCGATGATTCCCCGGAAAGCAGTGATTCGGCCGCCGCGGCGCCCAAGAAGGCCAAGCCCGCCAACACGACCAGCACCGACAGCGCTGACAGCGCTGACGCGGACAAGTCCTCGAACACATCGTCCGCGTCCGGCGTCGGCGACGTGCTGCACAGCGTGTTCTCCGGTGTGGGGCGGCTGTTCAGCAGCCTGTTCGGTCGCTGAGCCCTGGTCCGCTCGCCGACCAACGCAGCGCGGCGAGCGCATCAGCTCGCTCGCTGATGAGCTTCATACGGGTGTTCCATTCAATTGGCTGCGTGTGCTCGGCAGACGCACTGACCTGTCCGGGCCACGTGCGCCAGAGCAGCCCTGCCTCGCCATGAAAGTATCCAGGGCTGACCACTGATGCCGCGATCAATAGCCCGGTGTCGTCCGATCCAGGAATCGCCATCCACCCGCCGAGTGCCACAGCGAGTGGTCGTCGAATGCACAAGGTGGTCGGGTGGACCGGCAGGCTGTAATGGCGTTCCCGCCACCAGTCCACCAGATACCCCCGATTGATTCGGCCTGCCGGCGGATCACTGCCGATCGCGACTGTCGATCCGTCCTCGAGCAGATCCAGAGCTGCTGAGGTCACCCATTGGATGTCCGCATTCTTGGTGAGTACCTCGATGTCCCGCGCTATTACTCCAGGCGTGAGCACGTCGTCCTGGTCGAGGTTCTTGATAAGCTCCCCGCCGGCTCGGGCGAGGGCAAGGTTTCGAGTGTGTGAGACACCGAGCTTGCGTCCGCCACCGAGTTGGATAAGGGAGTGGTCGGGCAAAATTTCATTCGCGCGTCGGCCTTCGGTGCCGTCCTCCTGTACTACCCACTCCAATGACCAGCTGTCTGGCAGTTTCTGGCTGACGACGGACTCATATGCAGCCTCGAGGTATTCGGGCACCGGATCGTATGCGGCGGTAATAACGGAGATCACTGGCAACTTTCTTGACCCCCATTCACGAGCAGGCCGGCTGATAGCGCTGTCCTGGCAGGGTTTGCTCCCATTCTGGGGGTGTCAGGATTCCCTGCGTGCTGGTACAGATCCGGCGGATCGAGTCCTCGATGTTCACATCCCACAGCATTACGGTGTCGTCGTCGTTCGCGGTGGCCAGGGTGTGCCCATTGGGGCTGAATGCGACATCCCTCATGGAGCCGGTGTGTCCGCTGAGCGGCTCGCCGGACGCTGTCGGCTCGGCGGGGTGGGTGACATCCCAGAGCCGGGCTGTCCCGTCGGCGCTTCCGGAGGCCACCGTGTGTCCATCGGGGCTGAACGCGACCGTGGACACCGCCTCCGTGTGCCCGATCAGTGACCCACGTGGCGTGGGATGAGCGGGGTCAGCCACATCCCACAGTCGGATGGTCTTGTCCTGGCCGGTTGCGGCGAGGGTGTGGCCGTCGGGACTGAACGCTACCTGCGCTATCACGCCGCTTTCCGGGGTGAGGGGATCCCCGAGCGGGACGGCGTGGGCGGGGTCGGCCACCCTCCAGAGCCTGACCGTGCCGTCGTGGCTGGCCGTGGCCAGCATCCGGCCATCCGGGCTGAAGTCGACGGAACCCACGTAGCCGGAGTGCCCGGTCAAGGGAGCACCCAGCGGGGTGGGGTGCGCGGGGTCGGTGACATTCCACAGCTGGAGGGTCTTGTCGGTGTCGGCGGTGGCCATAACGTCTCCGTTGGGGCTGAACGCCACAGGGCCGTAGTACTGCGTGTGCCGAGGGATGGGTTGGCCGAGGGGTATTGGGCGGGCGGGATCCGTCACATCCCACAGCCGGACCGTCCTGTCCCCAGGGTTCTGGCTCGCGAGGATGCGGCTGTCGGGGCTGAACACGACGGAGCTGACCCAGCCGGTGGACCCGGCAGGCAGGGAGCCCAGCGGGCTGGGCTGGAGGGGATCGGTCACGTGCCACAGGCGGATGGTGTGGTCGTAGCTGCCGCTCGCAAGGGTGCGCCCGTCCGGGCTGAAGGCCACGGCGGCCACTCGGGAGACCGGCCCCAGTAGCACTGTCCTGGGCAGCGTCCAGAGCATCGTGGTGCCGTCGCCGCCGCCGGTGGCCAGGGTGTGCCCGTCCGGACTGAACGCGACTGCGGCAACCCCGCCCGCGCTCGAGGAGAGGTTTCCGCCGATCTGGATGGCGTGGGACAGGTTCGTGACGTTCCACAACTTGGCCGCGCCATCGGAGCTGCCGGTGGCCAGGGTGCTGCCGTCGGGGTTGAACGCGACCGACCAGATCGTGCCCTCGTGTCCACTCAGCGGCCCGCCTAGCGGCACCGGGTGGGTGGGGTCGGCGACGTTCCACAGCCGGGCGGTTTTGTCGTCGCTCCCGGTGGCCAGTGTGCGGCTGTCGGGGCTGAACGCGACCGAGTGCACGGCGTCGGAGTGCCCAGCCAGCGGAGTGCCGATGCGTACCGGGTGGGCGGGGTCGGTGACGTTCCACAGCAGCGCGGTGGTGTCGTCGCTGCCCGAGGCCAGGGTGTGTCCGTCCGGGCTGAACGCGACCGAACGGACGATCTTGGTGTGCCCCGTTAACGGGGCACCTAAAGGCGTCGGATGCGCGGGGTCGGTGATATTCCACAGCCGGACTGTGTGGTCGTCGTTGGCGGTTGCCAGCGTGCGGCTGTCCGGGCTGAACGCAAGCAGCGACATCGCGCCGTTGTGCCCGTTGAGCGGTGGCTCCAATGCCGTCGGATTCGCCGGGTCGGCGACATCCCACAGGTGGACAGTCCCGTCGCCGTTCGTGCTGGCCAGGATGCGACTGTTGGGGCTGAATGCCGCCGCGCTCACCCAGCTGGTGCCCGCCTCCAGCGGTTTTCCCAGGGGCGTGGGTTGCGCTGGATTGGTGAGGTTCCACAGCTGGACTGTGTGCCCCTCGTTCGCGGTGGCCAGGGTGCGGCCGTCGGGGCTGAATCCGGTGTAGTAGATGGCGCCGGCATGCCCAGGCAACGGGCGGGCCAGCGGTGCGTTCTGGGTGGACAGCACGCGCCCGATTACTTCTTGATCGTCTGGCCGTCTTTGATTTGCGACCAGGTACAGCTGGGCGGCCAGGGAGGGATCGCTTCTCTGCAGGCGGTCGGCTTGAGCCACCACGTCGGCGTACTGGGCGTTGTCCCGCTGGTCGCTGGCGATCACCGCGACGACACCGGCGACCAGCGCCAGCACCAGGTAGAAGGCGACCGCGGTCCGCAGCAACCACGTTCTGCGCCGGCGCTGGGCGATCGATTTGTCCAGGAATGACCTGGTCAGCTCGCTGGGCCCGTCCAGGTCCGCCCTGTCGGCCCACTGCTGGGCGCTCTCCAGTCGCGCGCCGCGGTAGAGCAGCGACGAGTCGCGGTGCTGGGCCTCCCAGGTCCTCGCTTCCTCTTCGATCCGCTGGCGCAGCAGCAAGCTCTCGCGGTGCTCGTCGATGAGGTGGCGCAGCCGGGGCCACGCCTGCAGCAACGCCTCGTGCGCCAGCTGTGCCCACTCCGCGTCCAAGGTCACCAACCGTGCCTGGACCAGGACCTCCAACGCGGTCTCGGCCGCCGCGCGGTCCGGCGCCTGGTCCAGCAGCTGCTGCTTGTCGCAGCGCCCCCGGGTGTCGTGGGTCCCGTCGGCCCCGATCCTGGTCAGCCTCAGCAGCAGGTTCAGCGCCGCCCGCTGTCCGTTGCTGTCCAACTCGGCCCAGGCTTGCTCCGCGGTGGCCTCGACGGCCCCTTGGATCCCCTTTGCCTCCCGGTAGCCCTCGATGGTGAGCGCGCCCTTTTTGCGATTCCGCCAGGTTGCGGTGAGTGCGTGGGACACCAGCGGCAGCACACCCGCATCAGTCTGAGCACCGCGAAAACGCCGCAGGCCCGCGTCGTGCAGCAGCAGCTCGGCGAGGCCCGGCTCCACCCGCAGGCCGGCCAACCTCGCCGGGCGGACGACGGCCTCGTGCAGCTCCTCATCGTTCATCGGCCCCAGGACCATCTGACGCTCCTGCAGCGCCTCGGCCAGGATCGGGTCGTCCAAACAGCGTTCGTAGAAATCCGCGCGCACGCCCACAACCACCAGGGCCGGTGCGGTGCCAACGGCGTTCTCCGGTGTGCTGGCCGCCCGCAACGTCTCGATATACCCGGCCCGCTGGCGGTCCCCGCCGAGGGTGAACACCTCCTCGAACTGGTCCACCACGATGATCAGATGGGCGCCGGAGCCTGCTTGGTGTTCGGCGTAGGTCGTGACCGCCGCCCGGACCGCGGCGACGTCCAGTGCGGGGGGCGCGTCCGGATCCGGGCTCGTGTCGCTCTCGCCGTCGGGCGCGTCGTCTCGCCATCCGGCGGGGTCGAGCGGCTCTTTGAGGTCGGGGATGCGTCGGACCAGTTCGCGCACCGGATCCGGGCCGGGGGTGGTGATCACGACCGGCCAGTTCCGCGAGCCGGCAGCGGACAGCCCGTGTTCCTTGATCGCGGGCACCAGCCCGGCGCGCAGCAGGGACGATTTACCGACGCCCGATGGCCCGACGAGCATCAGCAGCCCGCCGGCGCCGCCACGTACCGCATCGAGGCGCTTCAACAGAGCGTCGGTGCTCTTCTCCCGGCCGCGGAAGGACGCCGCGTGCTCTTGCTGGTACGACTCGAGGCCGCGGTAGGGGCAAACGGCGTGCTCGGTATCCGGACTCTCCCGGGCGGTCTTCCACAGGGACTGCCACGCGGTCAGCCCGTACAGGCCGTCCACCTCGGGGCGTGGCGTCGCCGAGCGCGCCTTTTCGATCAGGACGCGCAGCACCAGTTCGAGCTGCGGCCAGCTCGCCGGGACAGCTCGTCCGTTGCACCAGTCGTGGACCCGCTTGTGCGAGGGAGCGGTGAGCGTCTGTCCCCGCTGGTCCCTCTTCCCAGGGTCGACGATCCGCCCGGCGCCGCGTTCGATGCTCTCGTAGGTTGGCTGGCCCGCCGCGCTGCGCAGCAACACCAGCCGCTCCACGAAGACCTGTTTGGGCCCCTCCGGCATCCCTGACCCCTCCCCGCGAGGCTCCCGGACCGGAATTGGTGCGACGGCGGACTGAGCGGAAATTTTAGCGGGAGTGATCACGACGCGGACCCGTGCGCGCGTCGCCGCACTCAACCGTGTGAACCGTTCAGCTCCTGAATCTGAGGACCTGAGCGGCTGGGCGCAGTGCCGGAATCCGCGACTCGCCCTGGTGAATGGGCTTACACGGTGTGCTGAGAGTGCCGACTCAGTGTGCTGAGAGCCCCGACTCGCGGGCTTTGGGAGACGGCGGCTTTGGGAGACGGCGGCTTTGAGAGACGGCGGCGTTAGGTGCGGGCGGTGAGGGGGGTGAGGGATTGGCGGAGGAGGGTTAGTGCGGGGGTGGGGTTGTCCCAGAAGACCATGTGCGCGGCGTGCGGGATCTCCACGAAGCGGGCCGTGGGGTTGGCGGTGCGGGCTTCGGCTACGCCGGCGGCGGTGACCACGGGGCTGTCGGCGCCGTGGATCAACACCGTGGGGGCGGGGACCTTTGGCCAGGCGTCGAAGAAGTCCTCGGTCTCGAAGCCGGCGTGCGTCGCGGCCACCGCGTCGGCGTCGCAGCTGGACAGCCAGCGGGCGCGCAACTCCTGCTCGCGGCGGGGCCAGCGCGGCCAGGAGCGGGCCACCTCGTCGGCGTCGGTGCCCCGGGCCGCCTCGGCGAGCTGGCCGAGGAACGCCGCCAGGGTGGTCGGGTACGGGTCGCGCCCCGGGCCGCTCATCGGCGGGTCGACCAGCACCGTGCCGCGCAGCGGCGCCCCACCGGCCGCCACCGCCGCCACGATCCGGGCGCCCATCGAGTGCCCGAGCAGCAGCGGGCGGTCCAGCCCGAGTCCGTCGATCACGGCGAGGGTGTCGGCCGCGTAGTCGTCCAGGGTGTACGACGCCGCGGAGTCGGACAGCCCCCGCCCGCGCACGTCCAGCACGATCGGCCGCACCAGGTCGGTCAGCTCGCGGACCACAAAGTCCATGGTGATCGCCGGACTGGTGATCCCGGGCAGCACAACCAGCGGCACGCCGTCGCCGCCGTAGTCCAGCGTGTGCAGCCGGACCGCGCCGTTG
>DATHIT010000763.1:0-2385 GCA_035489915.1 Pseudonocardia sp.
GCTTGACATGCAGCCGTTTGGCTGCCTATGGTTCATGCAGCCGAACGGCTGCATATTGAAGGACGGCGCTGGGTGGATGAGGTGTTCAAGGCGTTGGCTGACGCCAGCCGGCGCCGCCTGCTGGACAGTCTGAACGCGCGCAACGGGCAGAGCCTGCGGGAGTTGTGCGCCGGGCTGGACATGGCCCGCCAATCCGTCAGCAAGCACCTGGCGGTACTGGCCTCGGCCAACCTGGTGACCACGGTGTGGCGTGGCCGGGAAAAGCTGCACTACCTCAACGCCGTGCCGATCAATGCCATCGCTGACCGCTGGATCCACCAGTACGACCGCGAGCGAGCCAGCGCGCTGGCCGACCTGAAAACCGCATTGGAGCAGACCCCGATGGGCAACACCGAGTTCGTTTACACCACCTACATCAGCACCACCCCGGAGCGGCTCTGGCAGGCGCTGACCGACCCGGCGTTCACCAGTCGCTACTGGGGGGCCGAGCTCCAGTCGGACTGGAAGGTCGGGTCACCGGTGCTGTGGAAGGAGGGCGCCGGCGAGTTCAAGGACCTGGACCAGGTCGTGCTCGAGTCCGAGCCACCCCGACGGCTGTCCTACAGCTGGCACAACTACCAGCCCGAACACGCCGAGCACTTCGGGTGGACCGACGCGGAGCTGGCCGAACTGATCAAGGAGAAGCGTTCTAAGGTCACCTTCGACATCCAGCCGCACGGCGAGTCGGTGCGGCTCACCGTCATCCACGACGACTTCGAACCGGGCAGCAAGATGTACCAGGCGTTGAGCGGTCAACTCGGCGGCGGCTGGCCCGAGCTGCTGGCCGGCCTGAAGACCCTGTTGGAGACCGGGGAAACCCTGCCCGCTGGCCCGGACGCGGCGCGTTGGGCGGAGATCTCCGCCCGGTAACCCGCGTTACGCGGTGGCCTCGTCGACCTCGAGCAGGTGGTCGGTCAGCCAGTGGACTACCTCGCGGACGAACGTCACCCGGTTCGCCGTGCCGTGGATCTCGTGGCCCTCGTCGGGGAACAGCAGCAGACCCGGTGCGGCGCCGCGCTCGCGCAGAGCCTGCACCACCTGCTCGGCCTCGACCAGCGGCACGTTGGTGTCGTGTTCCCCGTGCACCACCAGCAGCGGAGCGACCAGCCGCTCGAGCTGGTGGATGGGGGACAGCTCGCGCAGCAGCGCGCGGTCCCGCCGGGGATCGCCGTACTTGGTGGTCGCGGCGGTGGCGATCCACGGCTCGGTGTAGGCGAAGAACGTCTCCAGGTCAGCCATCCCGCAGACGTCCACGCCAACCCGGAACAGCTCCGGGAAGTGCACCAGCGCGGCGAGGGTGAGGTAGCCGCCGTAGGAGCGACCGGCCACCCCGAGCCGGGTCGGGTCGGCGAGCCCGGTGTTGATCAGGAACCGGGCCGCGTCGGCCACGTCGGAGATCGCCGCGAACCGCCGTTCGTGGTTGTCCGCGTTGACGAAGCCGCGCCCGTAGCCGGACGAGCCTCGGACGTTGGGCGCGAACACCGCGACGCCGGCGGCGGCCAGCTCCTGCATGAGCGGCGCGAAGGTGGGCCGCTCCTGCGCCTCAGGGCCGCCGTGCAGCCAGAGCACCGTCGGTTGTGCCGGCAGCCCAGTCGGCTGGTCGGGACCGCAGGCCGGGACCGCGGCTGGGCCGGTAGACGTCCCGCGCGGGTCGTACCACCAGCCGCTCAGCTCCATGCCGTCCTCGGCGGTGAACCGCAGCGGCACCGGGCGGACCAGCTCGTCGGCCCCCCAGCTCGGCGGCTGCGCCGGCGCGAGGCGCTCGAGCACCCCGCCGGGAACCGAGCAGCGCACCAGGTGCGGCGGCTGGGTTGGGCCTTCCGAGCCGAGCAACAGCCAGCGGCCGTCCCGGGAGAAGGAGCAGCTGGTGACCACCTCGGCCGGCGAGGGCAGCGGCAGCGTCGGCCGGCCGGGCTTCAGCAGCTCCACCTCGCTGTGCCCGTGCACGTTCCACACCGCCGCGATCCGCTCGCCGCGCAGGGCGAACAGGTCCAGGTCGGCGTCCGGGCGGCTGGCCACCACGCTCGGTCGGACACCTCGGCGCAGCCCGTTGGCGGTGACCGGCAGCATCAGCAGGGCGGCGTGCTCCCGGCCGGAGTCGGTGTGCAGGTACAGGCGGCTGCCGTCGGCGGAGAACCGGGCATCGGCCACCGTGGCGTCCGCCTCGGCCAGCAGCCGGGTACGCCGGCCGGTCCGGATGTCCATCCAGAGCAGCTGGCGGGTGCCCCGGCGGCCCACCCGGACCACCGCGTGCCGGCCGTCCGGGGAGAACCCGCACACCACGGCGGCCGGTCCGATGGCCAGCTCGGTGCGCTCGCCGGTGGTCGGTACGGCCGCGTAGGCGGT
>DATHIT010000764.1:0-2799 GCA_035489915.1 Pseudonocardia sp.
GGGCGATCTGACCAGCACCGCGGTGCAGGCCCTGGCCGCCGGGGCAATCCTGTTCGTGCTGATCCGGCTACTGTCCCTGGCCACCACACTCGGACACCGAACGACCCGGCACCTTGGGCTGCTGGCCGGCTTGGTCATCGCACTGCTCATCGAAGTCCTGATCATCGGT
Organism: Pseudonocardia sp.; assembly: GCA_035489915.1. Lineage (GTDB taxonomy): Bacteria > Actinomycetota > Actinomycetes > Mycobacteriales > Pseudonocardiaceae > Pseudonocardia. Next base: position 170 of record DATHIT010000764.1, read on the forward strand.
GCCACCGGGGCCTGACGCGTAGGTTCGATCAAGCACAGTCAGGAGCAATCATGCGCCGAGTCTGGCTCGTGGTCATCGCGCTGCTCAGCGCGACCGGTGTGATCGCCGGTTGCGCCGGCCCGCCGGACCTGAATCCGGTGCAGGTCACCGCACCAGATGGACGCGGCGCCATCCGTCCACTACCGGAGCCGACCGGATGCACAATTACCGCCACGGACGCCCAGAGCTTGGACGCCGCCATGTCCGCGGCGGCTCCCGGTCAGCGCATCTGCGTACTGGGCACGATCGGTAACAAGCGTCTGATCCTCAGCGCGTCTGGTACCGCGGAACATCCCATCGCGGTCGTCGGCAACGGCCGCACCATCGTGCGTGGCATCACGGTGGAGGGCAACCACATCACCATCGACGGGATCAATGCGGTGTCCGGCTGGGCCCCTGGCATCGAACTGACCGGCGACAACATCACCCTGCGCAACAGCACGTCCATCTCGCCGAGGGGCGATGACCAGGACGGCCTGCGCTTCTTCGGCAACAACTTGGAAATCGTGCACAACACGATCCGTGACGTACTCAACCTCAACCTGGCGCATGCGGACTGCATGCAGACCTTCGCCACTGGCCCCGGCAACCCGGCCAGCCAGCACGTGCGTATCAGCGACAACCGTTGCGAGCAGATCGAAAACCAGTGCCTCATTGCGGAGGGGCCGAACAGCAGCGCCGGTGACGGCTCTGGGGAGGGGGAGTCGACGGACTTGGTGTTCGCCAACAACTACTGCGATACCCATGCCGGGCAGGCCATCCAACTTGACGACATTCAGCACGCCACAATCACCGATAACGACATCGTCTCCGTCCAGGAGAAGGCGTTCTCGTTTCAAAATGAGTCGACCAACGGTGTGGTGGCGGGCAACAAACTCAACCCCGGCATTGGTTATCAGGTTGGCATGGACGACACGTCATTGCCCGGCTATCAGGGCCCCCCGCCTGGCGGTAAGCCCTGAGCTGGCCCGCCCACCTGGCCGCCTGATGCGGACCGTTCCGCTGCTCGCACAGCGCGCGTGGCTCGGCACAGCGCGTTGGGCGGCTGTGTGAGCTTGCCGCGGGCTGTGTGAGCCGCGCGGCGGCTGTGCGAGCGGCGGCGGTGGGCGCGGTGAGCGGCGCGGCGGGCGCGTGAGCAGCGGCGGTGTGGGGTCCCCGAACTGCACGGGAGGCCGTCGTCCGCCACAACCTGCCTGGCGTTACCGAACTGCACAGGAAGCGGGCGCTCCGCGTGCACATCCTGCCTGCCGTGTAGTTCGGCAACCCAGAGCCGCTCGACGGCGAGCCCCCAACCCCTCTTTGCCGCAACAGCCGAAAACGTAGCCGAAATGCCGTTTCCACTGCTCGCACAGCGCGCGTGGCTCGGCACAGCGCGTTGGGCGGCTGTGTGAGCATGCCGCGGGCTGTGTGAGCGGCGCGGCGGCTGTGTGAGCCCGGCGCCAGCGGCTCCTGGGTGGCAGTGGATTTGAAGCGGTCGGTATCCGGCGCGGCACGAGCACCCTGCCGAACTTCGACTACCCGGTGCGTCGACACCAACTACTGGATGAGATCGAACTAACCGCGGCTACCGGCGCCAGGTGCTTGGGTAACGTTGGCGAGCAGTTTGTGGACCATGGCCGTGTAGGTGTGGACCACCTCGGAGAGGCTCAATACGCCGTCCTGACGGAACCATGACCGCACGCCGTTCAACATGTCGAGTACGGCCATAGTGGCGAGGGTCGCGTCCGGAGTGCGAAACTCCCCAGCTTGACAACCTTCTATGACCAGGCCTTTCATCGCGGCATGGTATTCGAGCTCCATGTTTGTTACCTCGCGGCCCTGCGTCTCGGAGAGAATGCTACGAAATCCTCTGAGGCGGAGTAGCTCAGGGCGGCGCTTGTCGCTGATCTCGATGTGTAGGCGGACCGCCTCGGTGATGCGGGAAGTTGCCGACTGTGCCGAGTCATGCATGACTGGAATGGTGGCCTCGTTGAAATCGCGCATAAACCGGGCGAAAGGCATCCTTTCCCTGATGTCCGAGTTCCGCGAAACGGTATTGACCCCCGCGTCTCGAACGCTGGTTCGACACGTTACCGGTTCGGTGGCGACGTGGTTGGTCCCGCTGCTGGGGCAAGGACGAGCGCGGCCGCGCCGGCGGCGAGGATTGATGCGGTGAGGATGCCGATTTTTGCGTGCGCGGCCTGGGTGGGGTCGGTGTAGGCCAGGCCGGTGATGAACAGCGCCACGGTGAACCCGAGCGCGCCGAGGAGCCCCAGGCCGGCGACGTGTCGGGTGGTGACCCCCTCGGACAGGCGCCCTAGTCCGGTGGTGGTGGCCAGGCTGATGGTGCCGACCACGCCGAGGAACTTGCCGACGAGCAGCCCGGCCAGGACTGCCCAGGTCACCCGGGAGGCGAAGGCCGGGCCGATCGGGCTGGTGGTGAGGTCGTTCCCGGCGTTGGCGAGGGCGAACAGCGGGACCGCGACGAACGCACTCAACGGTGTCGCGGTCCGAAGGAGAGCTGCCAGCACTGCTCGGCCGCGCGCTGGTCTGGCCGGGGTGAGCAACGCGAGCGCGACCCCGGCGAGGGTGGCGTGCACCCCGGAGCGCAA
>DATHIT010000765.1:0-15025 GCA_035489915.1 Pseudonocardia sp.
GTGTTAGGTTATGGTGCGGTGGAAGCTAGGCCTGGGTGGGCCCGGTTTGGCGAGGGTCCGGGGAGTTGACTAGGACGCCTCGAGTACCTTCGCTGCGCCGCGGCTTGCCCGGGTCGCCTCGGCCGAGGAGGGTTCGATGCTGGTCTTCGTGGTGATCGTGGTTGCGGCCGGCTGCCTGGCCGGCGGGCTGCTCGCCGGGCAGGTTGCGCTGATCTGGGGTGCTCTCGCGCTGAGCCTGGCCGGCGCCGCGCTGCTCGCGTTCGTGCTGGTACGTGGCCGGCCTCAAGGGTCTGATGGGGTTGGCGGGATTCCCGCCGACCTGCCGGAGACCTCGGCCGAGCAGGCTGCGGTGAAAGGTGAGAAGCCGGCCGCGGCGGCCGAGCATCCATCGGCGGAAGCCGAGAATCCTGTCGCCGAACCGGTGAAGCCGCCGGCGGTGGACGAGGTCGCGCCCGCGGCGGACGGGGACCTGGCGGCGAGTGTGAGCGCGGTGGCGCAGGACGAGGAGTCGGTCGACGCGCCGGGTGAGGACGCGGCTGAGTCGGTGGCGGAGGCTGGTCAGATCCCGATCGGCGACGGGGACCGAATCGTGCGGGTGGTGCCGGGGCGCCGCCGGTTCCACGCCGAGGATTGCCGCTTGCTGGCTGGTCGCGCGGCGGAGGAGATCAGCCTGGGTGAGGCGCGGGAGGAGGGGTTCAGCGCGTGTACCGCGTGTATCCCGCGCGTCGAAGGTCCTACTTCCAGCGTGCCGGTGGGCTCGCCCGCCCCGTGATTATCGGCGGGTTGCGCGCTCCCGGCGGATAACCGCGGCTGCCAGGGCGGGCTCGGGCAGGTGCCTCGGGCGCGGTTCAGGGGCGCAGCTAGGCGGGCTGGCTGGGGAGCGGGCGGTGGCGCTCTGAGAAAACCAATCACTGTTTGGCGTAACTCAGCTCTCTCCCAATCGTTGCTTGGTTAGTGGATCACGCCGCTGGCCATGGGGTCGTGGTTGAGCTGTTGTCCCAGTTCGGGCCGGGTTATTGCCGGCTGTCAGGTGCGGCGCGGTCCAGTGGGTAGCCAGCGAGGAGGAAGTGCACATGTCGGAAGCTGGCACCGGGCCGCCGGAGCGGGAACCGGCATCGGGCGCGCCGGTCGCCACCCGTGCGTTCCCGCGCACCCAGAGCCGGTGGGCCGGGGTCATCCCGTCCGCGATCTTCAGCCCGGTCGAGCTGGCCGGCGGGCTGACCCAGCTGGCCGTCCGGGTGGTGTTCAGCGCGATCCGGCGCCCGTCCGGGTACTGGCGCGCGGTGCGCGACGAGATGTACGGCGTGCTCAAGGTGTCCTGGTTCCCGATGACCCTGGCCGTGTTCACCTTCGGTCTGATGATCGGGATCCTCGGGCTCAACTTCACCACGCTGCTCGGCGCCGGGAACCGCTACGGCCAGTACTTCTTCATCGTCAACATCCGTGAGTTCACCCCGTGGATCAACTCGATGGTCGTCGCGGGCATCGTGGGCGCGGCGATCTGTTCCGACCTGGGTTCCCGCAAGGTCCGGGAGGAGCTGGACGCGCTGGAGGTGCTCGGTACCGATCCGGTGCGGGAGCTGGTGCTGCCGCGCATCGTGTCGGTCACCATCCTCACCCCGCTGCTGATGATCGTGTCGCTGCTGATCGGGGTGGTCTGCGCGGTGGTCAGCTCGGTCACCTACGGCGATGTGCCGGCCGGGGAGTACTTCGCCACCGTCTACGCCAACCTGACCGTAGTCGAGATCATGTTCGCGCTGGTCAAGAGCACCATCATCGGATTCGTCATCGGCATCGTGTGTTCCTACATGGGCCTCAATGCCTCCGGCGGCGCGGCGGGTGTCGGTCGTGCGGTGAACCGAGCCGTGGTCATCGCGTTTGCGCTGGTCTTCGTGATCGACCTCATCATCAACCTCATCGCGCTCGGACTCTTCCCCGAGATGCAGACGGTCCGGTAGGGGAGGGCGACTCATGACAATCACCGAGGCCGGCGGTGCCGCCGAGCCGGCACCCGCGGTGCAGTCGGTTGACGCGGTCCGGCGGGGGCTCTCCGACAAGCTCACCAACATGGTCGAAATGATCATATTCTTCGGCCAGGCCTTCGCGGCGATCCCGCGCACCCGCAAGTACGCCAGCGAGATCTTCCGGCAGACCGGGATCCTGATCCTGTCCAGTGGGCTGATCATCTGGTTCATGGAGCTGCTCATCGGCGCCGTCTTTGCCGTCCAGGGCCACTATCTGACCAGGCAGTTCGGCGCCGGGGGCTACGTCGGTATCTTCCCCGCCCTGGGCGGGCTGCGGACCTGCGCGCCGGAGATGTGGGGCTGGATCCTGGCCGCCAAGGTGGGTTGTGGTCTGGTCGCGGAAATCGGCTCGGCCCGGATCTCCGACGAGATCGATGCGCTTGAAGTCATGGGCGTCGAATCGAAACCGTATTTGATCGCCACGCGATTGATCGCCGCGCTCATCGCCATGCCATTCCTGTACATCATCGGCCTCGGCCTGCTGTATCTGTCCTCCTGGTTCATGGTCGTGCACGTTCTGCACACCGTGTCCGAAGGTGGCTTCCTGACCGTCCTGTGGGCCTTCCAGAGCCCGCTCGACGTGCTGTTCTCGATGATCTGGACGATGGTGCTCGGCACCATCGTGGTGCTCGTCGGCTGTTACTACGGCTATACCGCGAGCGGCGGCCCGGTCGGTGTCGGGCAGAACACCGCGAAGTCGATGGTGGTGAACATGGTTCTGGTCAGCGTTATCGGATTGATCGCGCAACAGGCATTTTGGGGCGGTTTCCCGAATGCGCCGATCGCCAACTAGCTCTTTTCTCTGTCCTCTTCCGCTCCCCGGAGGATTAATGAAAGTCAACGTCGACTCCGCCAACGGATCGCCGCGATGAGCCGAAAGCTCGCCGTGGGACTCGTCGCCGTGCTGATCGTGCTGGCCGGTGTCGGGGGCTTCGCGCTCAGCCGGCTGCGCTCCGGCGACCGGCTCACCGTGGTGCTGCCCGACGCGATCGGCATCGTGGAAGGCACCCCGGTGCAGCTCAACGGGTTCGACGTGGGCCAGGTCAGGGGCATCACCGCGCGGGGCGACAAGGCCGTGCTGGACCTGGTGGTGGACCGGCTCCCGCAGCCACTGCGGGCCGGCACCACGGTGACCGTCGAGTGGCGCTCGCTGCTCGGCGAGCGCTACCTGCAACTGCAGCCGGGCCCGGAGCGCAACCCGGTACTGCCGGACGGGGCGATGATCACCGCCGGGTCCTCCCAGGTGGTGGTGGAGGACCTGCTGCAGTCGCTGGATCCGCCCACCCGTGCGCACCTGACCTCGATGATCCAGCAGCTGAACACCGCGTTCGACGGTGCCCAGCCGGACTTCAACCGGACGCTGCAGGCCGCCGGCCCCTCCGTGGCGGCGCTCGGCGCGGTGCTCAACGCGGTCGGCTCGGACGGCGTGGCGATCAAGACCGTGCTGGCCAACCTGCGCCAGGTCACCGCCACCCTGGCGGCCCGACGGGACGGCCTGTCGAGCACCGTGCTGGACCTGAACCGGCTGACCAGCACGGCCGCGGTGCACCAGCGGCAGCTCAGCGACGGGCTCGCCCAGCTGCCGGCCACCCTGGACTCGGCCAAGACCGCGCTGGACAAGGTGCCCGCCGCCACCGACGCGACCGTGCCGCTGCTGCACGACCTGCGTCCGGCCGCTGACCGGCTGCCCGGCGTGGCGGACAACCTGAAACCGGTGATGCGCGACCTGACGCCGACCCTGAAGCTGCTGCGCCCGACCCTGGAGGCCGCCGACCGGCTGCTCGACAAGACCCCCGACTTCCTGGACGAGGCCATCGACCTGCTGCCCCGGCTGCGCACCACGGTGGAACGGGCCGCGCCGGCGGTGGCGTTCCTGCGCCCGTACACCCCGGAGGTCATGGGTTTCGTGGACAACTGGGGAAACCTGTTCTCCACGTACGACTCCAACGGCCACTTCGCCCATCCGCTGGTGGTCACCGGGTTGACCGCGTTCGACTCCTCCCCGCCGGTGACCATTCCCGGCGAGGAGGACAAATCCGACGTGCTGCCCGGCGAGATCGCCGGACAACCCTGGACCGACGCGAACGGGAGTGCCCCACGGTGACTACGCAGCGCATTCCGGTGAGGTCGCGGCGGCGGCATCCCTGGCTCACCGCGCTGGCCGTCCTGCTGGTGGTCGCGTTGGCGGGCTGGCTCGTCGTGGCCAACATCTGGGATACCTCGCGTGCCGTGGTGACCGCGGTGTTCACCGACTCCAGCCCGCTGGTGCCGGGGAACAAGGTGCAGCTCAACGGCGTCGAGGTGGGCAAGATCAGCGCCATCCAGCTGGTGAACGGGCAGTCCCACGTGCGGATGTCGGTGGACCGCTCGGTGCTCCCACTGCACTCCGATGCCACCGCGCGGATCACGCCGGTCAGCCTGCTGGGCGAGCGGTTCATCGCGCTGGGGCAGGGCAGCCCGTCGGCGCCGGTGCTGCCCGAGCCGGCGGTGATCCCGGTGACCCAGACGGGTTCCTCGGTCGACCTCGACCAGCTGCTCAACACCCTGGACGACCCGACCTCGACGGCGCTCGCCGCGGTGGTCACCACCTTCGGTGAGAGCATCGCCGGCCAGGGCGGCAACGTGGCCCAGACGCTGCGGGCGCTGGCCCCCACGCTGCGCCAGACCGACCAGCTCTCCACGTTGCTGGACAAGCAGAACGCGGTGCTCGAACACCTCATCGTGCAGGCACAACGCAACGCCACCGCGTTCGCCGGACCGCTGGACTCGCTGGTGGACGGCGCGCAACAGTCCCTGGGCACGGTCGCGGCCAACCGGCAGGCGTTGAACGACACGCTGGTCGCGCTACCCAGCACGCTGGCCAGCGCCCGGCGCACCCTGGCGCAGCTGGGCGACACCGCGGACAACACCACCGAGGTGCTGCACGGGGTCCGGCCGGCGACCGACCACCTGGCCGATGTCAGCAAGGAGCTGCACCACTTCGCCGACGCCGCCGACCCGGCGCTGGCCTCGCTGCCCTCGGTGCTGCACAAGCTGAACGACATGCTGGACAAGGCCCGGCCGATCGTTGACGAGCTGGGCCCGGCGGCCGAGGACCTGAGCAGCATCAGCGAGTCGGTGCGCACGCTCAACGACCAGCTGATCACCCATAAGCCAGGCGTGCCCAGCGAGCTGGAGAACGTGATGACCGGCGCGGCGAACTGGGCGATGGCGACCAGCGGCTACGACGGCCTTTCGCACTACTTCCGGGCGGTGGTCACCTTGATGCCGACCACGCTGGCGAACACCGGGTTGGGGGCGCTGCCGCCGATCGGCAAGGAGAACCCGGTCAACCCGGTGCCGGAGAACCCGAACGGGCCGGACGTGTCACACGGCTCGCCGCTGCCGTTCCTGCCGTCGCTGCCCAACCCGGACGGCCCGGACAACAGCAGCTACAGCCGGCCCGCCGACTCGTCCGCCGACGCCGATAGCCGGGACCCGGACAGCGCGTCCGGGCTGAACCCGAAGCAGGAAGCCGACATGTTCGACCAGCTGCTCGGCGGGGGGAAGTAGCCATGGCGCGGACCAAATACGCGGCCCGGCGGTTCCTCGTCGGCCTCGGCGCGATCGGGGCCTCCCTGGTGCTGGTGTACCTCGCGTTCACCGCCAACCAGGGCCGGCTGCCGGGTGCCCCGGTGACCACGGTGCGGGCCGCGTTCGACGACGTCGGGCAGCTGCAGGCCGGCTCCGAGGTGCGGCAGAACGGGGAGATCGTCGGGCAGGTATCCGCCGTCGAACTGGTCAGCGGCAAGCCGTTGGTGACCATGAAGCTCACCAGCGGGGCGCCGGTCTACCGGGATGGCTACGCCGGCATCTGGGACCAGTCGGCGCTGGCCCAGAAGTTCGTCGAGCTGCGCTCCGGGAACGCGGCCAGTGGTCCGCTCGGTGACGCGGTGCTGCCGGCCAGCCAGACCGAGTCCACCCACGACCTGGTCTCCGTGCTGGACGTGTTCGACCCGCCGACCCGGGCGGCGCTGGGCAGCGCACTGCGCCAGCTCGGCGGCGGCCTGGCCGGGTACGGGCCGGGGCTGCACGACTTCGTGGCCACCGCGCCCGAGGACCTCGGCAACGTCAGCCAGCTCAGCGCCACCCTGGTCTCCCAGCGCACCGACCTGCCCGGGCTGCTGCGCACCTCGGACCGGCTGTCCAGCCGCTTCACCGGGCGGGAGGAGCAGATCACCGAGCTGCTGGCGCAGACCGACCAGACGCTGCGCGCCCTGAACGTGGACGCCGGGAAGCCGCTGGGCGACACGCTGGCCAAACTCCCGGGCACCCTGGTCGCGGTGCGCGGCGCGCTGGATGACGCCCGGTCGCCGCTGGCCGACCTGGGCGCGGCCACCGGCGACCTGCGCTCCGGTGCCCGCTCGTTGGGCGACGCGACCCCCGACGTGCGCGGGGTGTTCCGGGAGGCGCCGGAGCCGCTGGACCGCGTCCCGGGCGTGGCCGATGACGCCAAGCCGGCGCTGGACGACCTCCGGGACACCTTCGACGACGCCCGGCCGTTCGCCGCGAAGCTGGCCGACGGCCTGTCCTCGGCGGAAGAACCGCTGCGGGTGCTCGCCCCCTACGCGCCGGACATCGGCACGTTCGCCTTCGACATCAGCAACCTGATCACCAATCACGACGGCTGGGAGCACCGGCTGCGCCTCGGCGTGGGCGCCCCTACCCCCGTCACCGTGCTGGGCAACCAGATCAAGGACGCGAACAACCCGTACCCGGCGCCCGGCCAGGCGATCCGGGACCGGGATGCCACCGGCGGCCTCATCCCAGGGAAGTAGACGTGCGCACATCCAGCATTCTCACCCGCCGCCCGGCGCTGGCCGGGATCGTGATGATCGCGATCGCCGGCCTCGCCACGGTGCTGCTGTTCCAGAAGTCGGCGATCCTCACCGCGCTCACCCCCGGCGAGACGATCACCGTGCAGCTGGCCCGCGACTACAAGATCGTGCCGTACCAGTCGGTGGTCAAGATGGCCGGCAGCAAGATCGGCGTGGTGCGCTCGGTGACCGAGCCGGACCCCGACCGCCCCGGCTCCCCGGTGGAGATGACGCTGAAGGTGCAGAACGGGATCCGGGCGCTGCTCGGCTCGGCGCCGACGGTGGTGATCCGCCCGACCACCGTGCTGGGCGGCACCTACTACGTGGAGCTGGCCTCCGGTGGGAACCCGGGGGAGTTCACCTCGGACGCGATCCCGGTGGACCGCACCCGGTTGCCGGTCGAGCTGGATCGGCTGCTCTCGGCCATCCCGCCGGACGCCCAGCGCGGGCTGCAAGGGATGACCGAGCGGCTGGACAGCACGCTCAAGGCCGGCGCCGGCGACGCGCTGCGGCCGCTGCTGGCGCATGCCCCGGACACGCTGACCCCGGCCGGCGTGGTGCTCGACGCGGTGCGCGGGGTGAATCGGGACGCCGACCTGGCCCGGCTGGTCACCGACCTGAACACCACCGGGCGGGTGCTGTCGGCGAAACCCGGCCAGCTGCGCGCGGTGGTGGACTCGCTGGCCACCACCTCCCGGGTGCTGGGTGACAACGCCGGGCCCATCGACCAGACGTTTGCCAGCCTCCCGGACACCCTGCGGGCCACCCGGTCCGGCGCCGACGACCTGAGCGGGACGCTGGACAAGCTCACCGACACCGCCGACGACATCCGACCCAGTGTGCGCCGGCTGGACCCGCTGCTGCGCAAGCTGGACCCGACGCTGCACGACCTGCGCGATCTGCTGAGTGACCTGCGCCCGCTGCTGGAGGACGCCAAGCCGCTGGTCAAGGAGCTGGTGCCGACCGTGGACAGCGCCACCGACGTGCTGCACGACCTGAACGGGGTGGTGCTGGACCGGATCAACGGCCCGATCCTGGGCACGCTGCTCAGCGACTGGCACGGCCAGTGGCCGAAGTACCCCAACGGCGGCGGTAACGGGAACACGTTCTACCAGGAGCTGGGCTACATGTTCGCGCACATCAATGCGGCGGTGCAGTACCAGAACGCCACCGCGCACCTGCTCGGCTTCCAGCCCGGCGCCGGATCCACCTCGGTCTACGGCACCGGGATGACCGCCCAGCAGTTGCAGGACTTCCTCTCCGAGGGGTACGGCCCGCCGCACCGCAAACCGGTGACTCCGCTGCTGCCCGGGGTGCCGGGGCTGGCCGCGCCGGATCCGGGAGTGTCCCCTCCGACGGTGGCGGTGCCCGATCTACCCACCCTCACCGAAGGACCGGGGCGATGAGCGCGGCGACCCGCAAGAGCCTCGGCCAACGCTGGCAGCGGCTGCGCACCGTGCCGGGCCTGGGCCGGGACGTATCCGCGCTGGTCGCCCTGGTGGTTGTCGGTGTGGTCGCGGCCGGGGTGATCCTGGCCCAGATCAACCTGACCCCGCCATGGGCGCAGCGGTTCACCTTCCAGGTGGAGCTGGCCGACGCGGTCGCGGTCAGCCCCGGCAACGCCCAGGAGGTGCGGATCGCCGGGGTCGAGGTCGGCCAGATCGTGGACAGCCGGCCCACCGACCACAACACCTCGCTGGTCACCCTGGCGATCGAGCCGGGCCACCCGATCTACGACAACGCCCGCGCGGTGCTGCGTCCGGTCAACCCGCTCAACCAGATGTACATCACGCTGAACCCGGGCGGCCCACCCGGCACGCTGCTGCCCGAGGGCGGCGTCCTGCCGGTAACCCAGACCGCCCGGCCGATCCAGCCCGACGAGGTGTTCAACAAGCTGGACGACCGCAGCCGGGCGGCGCTGACCAGCCTGCTGGAGCAGTCCGACGCGGCGCTGGCCAACGCCCCCGAGACGCTGCCGGTGGGTCTGCGCGCGGCGGACACCTCGCTGCTCACGCTGCGCCCGGTGGTGACGCGGCTGCAGACCCGCAGCGAGAACATCCGCAAGCTGGTCACCGCGCTGTCCGACGTGTCCAGTGCGCTGGGCGGCAACGACGCCCGGCTGACCAGCCTGGTGGATTCCACCCAGGCCACGCTGAGCACGCTGGCCGAGCGGGACGGCGACCTGGGCAGCTCGCTGCAACAGCTGCCCGGCACCACCGATGAGCTGCGCCGCGCGCTGGCCAACACCTCGAAGCTGACCCACCAGCTGAACCCGGCGCTGGACAACCTCAAGGACGCCTCGGACGAGCTGCCCGACGCGCTGGACGCGCTGCGCGACGCGGTCGGCCCGCTGCACGACACCGTCGACGCGGCCCGCGACGTGGTGCACAAGGCCGGGCCGATCGTGTCCGACCTGCGACCGATCACCAGCGACCTGCGCGACGCGTTCGACGACCTGCGCCCGGTGGCCCACTGCCTGGACGACGCCACCGCCAAGGTCGCCCCGTGGATGTATGACCTGGGCGGATTCGTCTACAACACCAACTCGCTGTTCAGCGTGACCGACCAGAACGGCGGCTGGGGCCGGGGCCACGTCACCGTTGCGCTGAACGGCCCGACCGGCGCGATGACCCCGGATGAGCAGCACAGCAACACCTACCAACAGGGTGGCAGCCCGGTGGGCCCCTACCCGGCCATCGGAAGTGGGGACTGCCACCGGTGAACGGATCCAGGATCTCGGTACCGGTCTTCCGGACCGCGACGCTCGTCGCGTTCGTGCTGGCCTGCGTCACCTTTGCCGGCTATCTCTACGCCCAGGCCGGCGGGTCGCTCCCCGGGTTCGGCCGGGAGCGCGGCTACACCGTCGCCTTCGACACCGACGACCTGGCCAACCTGGTGCCCTTCGCCGACGTGCAGAGCGCCGGCGTGCCGGTCGGCAAGGTGGCCACGGTGACCAGGGTGGCCGATAACCGGATGCACCTGGTGCTGAGCCTGGACGAGGTCGTCACCCCGCTGCACGAGGGCGCGACCGTGCAGATCAGCGAGAAGTCGCTGGCCGGCCAGCCGGTGGTGCAGCTGGTCGACGGCACCGGTCCGAACATTCCGGACGGCGCCGTGCTGCCCGCCTCGGCGGTCAAGCCGTCGGTGCGGCTGCGCGACGTGCTGGCCAGCCTGGACCGGCCCACCCGGGACGCGCTGGGCGGCGTGGTGCGCTCGCTGGGCCAGGGCACCGACGGCCGCGCGGCCGACCTGTCCGGGGTGATGGCCGGCCTGTCCGACGTGGGCCGCAACGGGGATACCGCGCTGGACGCGCTGGCCGACCAGTCCGCCGACCTGGAGCAGATCTCCCAGCAGCTGTCCCAGACCTTCGACGCGCTGGACGTGGGGCAGGGCCAGATCGCCCAGCTGGTGTCCAGCGCGGACCAGCTCAGCGCGGCCACCGCCGGTCAGCGGCCAGCGTTGGAAGCCAGCATGCGCCGGCTACCCGGGGTGCTGGACAGCGCCAGCGGGGCCAGCGACGACATATCCCGGCTGTCCCACGCGCTGTCCCCGGTGGCCAGCGACCTGCGGCGGGCCGCGCCGGACCTGAACGACGCGCTGGACCGGCTGCCGGACGCCAGCTCCGCGTTGCGCGACCTGCTGCCAACGCTGCACCGGGTGCTGGACAACGCCCCGGACACCCTGGACAAGGTGCCCGACTTCAGCGACCGCGCCAGGGACCTGTTCCCGCCGGCGGTCGACGTGCTGCGCGACCTGAACCCGACGCTGCGCTACCTCAAGCCCTACGGCCTGGACATCTCGCAGATCTTCACCAACTTCGGCGGCGCGTTCCACCACTACAGCGACGACGGCGGCGCGTTCGTCTACCTGCGGCCGCTGTTCACCGCGGAGTCGATCCGGCCGGATCCGATCACCCTGCCCCGGTCGCTGTTCCCGAAAAACCCCTACCCGGGGCCGGGCGGGCTGCGTGACCTGAAGCCGTTCACCGGCGAGTACCCCAGGGTGGAGCGGGACGGCGGATGAGATTCGGCTCGGTTCACCGGTTGACCCGGCTGAGGTGGTTGACCCGGCGCGGTGTCGCGCTCGCCGGGTTGCTGGCGGTGCTGGTCGCGGTGCTGGTCGGCGGGCTGCTGCGGGTCAGGGTGGACACCGGTACCGAGGCGTTCCTGCCGGCGAACGACCCGACCCTGGCGGCCGTGCAACAGAAGGCCCGGGACTTCGGCGGGGACCCGGTGATCGTGCTGCTGCGCTACCCGGAAGCGCGCCGGTTCGTCACCGACCACGGCCAACTGCTGGCGTTGCTGGGAACCGAGGGCAAGCTGGCCGGGCTGCCCGATGTGGCGACCGTCTACGGGCCGGCCACGGTGCTGAACCAGCTGGCCGGCGCGGCGCAGAACTTCCTGGCGCAGATCGCCGGGCGCCGGGACGGGTTGCGCGCGGCGGCCGAACGAGCGGCCCGGGAGGCCGGCCAGCCGCCGGCCCAGGTAACCGCGGCCGGGGACGCCGCGGTCGCCCGGCTCGACCTGCGCTACGCCCCGCTGATCGTGCGTGGGCTGCCGGTCGGGCTGCCCACGCTGAGCAACCCCCGGTTCGCCGAGGCGGCCATGTTCGGCCCGGACGGCCTGGCGAAGCCGGAGTGGCGGTTCATCGTGCCCGCCCCGGACACCGTGGCGATCCTGGTGCGGCCGCGCCAGGACCTGGACCAGGCCGGCACCCAACGGCTGGTCGCGGCGATCGGGTCCACCGTGGCCGGCGCGGGCCTGGCGACCAGCGCGGTCACCGTCAGCGGGGTGCCGTCGGTCACCGCCGCGCTGGCCGCCGAGGTCAGCCGGGAGGGTCCGCTGATCGGCGGGCTGGTCGCGGTGGTCATGCTGCTGCGCTACCTGCTGGTTCCGACGGCCGCGGTGGGTGGCCCGTCGTGGCGGCGGGAGCGGCGGGCGTGGCTGATGGCCCGGCTGCGCCCGCTGCTGGCCTCGCTGCTGGGCAGCGCGGCCACGCTGGCCCTGTTCGGCTGGCTGGGCCACCCGCTGTCGTTCGCGGCGGTGCTGCTGCTGCCGCTGCTGCTCGGGGTGGGCAGCTCGTTCCCGCTCTACCTGGCGGCGGTGCCGAACCGGCGGCGGGTGCTGGTCATGTCGGTGGCCAGCGCGGCGGCGTTCGCGGCGCTGGCGCTGTCCCCGCTGCCGTTCGTCCGGGACCTCGGGTTCGCGCTGGCCGCCGGGGTGCTGCTCACGGTGGCGGCGGCGCTGCTGCTCGGCTACCGCGCGCCTTCGATCGAGGTGCCCGGTGCAGTGGCCAGCTCCGAGCCGCCCGGCCTCGAACCCAACGCCGAGGCCCCGGTCGGCGTCGGCGCGGCCGGGGCGCCGGCGGGCGCGCGGGCGGGCCGAGGGGTCCGGCTCGCGGCGTTGCTGGCGGCGGCGGCGGTGGCGGCGCTGGGCTGGGCGGTGCTGCCCCGGTTGAACGTGGCGGCGAACCCGGTGGAGCTGGCCAGCGGGCTGCCGGCGCTGGCCGATGCCGCCTCGGTGGAGGCGGTGCTCGGCGCGTCCGGTGAGATCGGCATCCAGCTGACCGGACCCGATGTGCTCAGCCCGGCCGCGCTGGCCTGGGGCCGGGCCGCCGGCGGGGTGCTCGCGCAAAATCTCGGTGATCAGCTGCGCCCGGTGGTGAGCGCGCCTGGCCTGCTCGGTTTCCTCGGTCCGGACCCCACCCCGGGCCAGGTCCGCGGCGCGCTCGAGCTGGTGCCGTCCTACCTGAGCTCCTCGGTGATCCGACCTGATCACCAGGTGTACCTGCTGGTGTACGGCGTGCGGCTGCAGGACCTGGGCGCTCAGCAGCGGATGCTGGCGCAGGTGCGGGCCACGCTGCCGGCGCCGCCACCCGGTTACCAGGTCGATGTGGTCGGGCTGCCGGTGGCCGCCGCGCGGGGCTACCAGCTGCTGCTGGACGACCGGTACCTGGCGAACCTGGCCGGCATCGTGGTGGCCGGCCTGGTGCTGGCCCTGGGGCTGCGCCGGCGCTGGGACGCGGCCCGGTCGGTGGTCGCCGCGCTGCTGGCCACCGGCTGGGGGTTGGCCGCGCTGTGGGCGCTGGGCATGTCGCTGAGCCCACTGACCGTGGCGCTGGGTTCCCTGGTGAGCGTGACCGGCTGCGAGTTCGTCGTGCTGCTCGCCGAGGCCGGCCGGCGGGGTCATGGCTGGCTGCGCCGAGGCGTCGGCTACGCCTGCCTCACCTCGGTGCTCGGCTACCTGGTACTGATTGCGTCCCGGCTGTCGTTGGTGCGGGAGTTCGGCCTGGTGCTGGGTGCCGCGGTGGTGTTGTCCTACCTGGCCGCCCGGCTGGTGGTGTGGTCGCGCCCGGTCGCTGGGACACCGGCTGGGGATTCCCCGGTGCGGGCGGCGTCGGTCGCCCCGCCGGCCGCTGTGGAGGTGAACGCGTGAAGGCACGGATCGGGCACATCGTCGGTACCTGTATCGCCTGGGTGCGCGGGCAGCCGATCGCCCCGGCCGGCCGTCCGGCCCGGGTCGCCGGCGTGGTGCTGCTCGCGGTGCTGGTTGTCGGCTCCGGTACGGCGGTCACCATGGACCGGATCGCCGCGCTGCCCGCCGGGGCGGTGTTCCGGGTCGGCGACACGGTGGTCACCGAGGCCCAGCTCGGCGATCGGATCACCCTGCTCGGCGCGCTCTACGGCGTTCAGCGGCCCACCGACCCGGCCAAGCTTGAGCAGTTCCGCCGGGACAGCGCCAAGGCGGTCGCGGTCAGCGAGGTGCTCAGCGATGCCGCCGCCGCGCGCGGCATCGTGATCGCCGACAAGACGGCCAACGACGAGCTCACCCGCCTGGTGGAGACCTCCTACCCGCAGGGCCGGGACGCCTTCCTGGCCAGGCTGGGCGGTATCGGGCTGTCCCAGCCGGCGGTGCTGGACGAGATCAAACGCCAGCTGGCCAACGCCCAGCTCTACGACCAGGTCACCAAGGACACCCCGGCGCCGACCGACCAGGACCTCGCGCAGCTCTACCAGCAGCGCCGCGCGGAGATGGCCGTCCCGGAGAAGCGGCACCTGCGCAACATCGTGGTGGCCAGCCAGGACCAGGCCAACCAGATCCGCGCCCAGCTGGCCGCCGGCGCGGATTTCGCCGCGGTGGCCGGACAGTCCTCGCTGGACGACAGCACCAAGACCAAGGGCGGGGACATGGGCGCGGTAGCCCGCGACCAGCTGGAGAAGCCGTACGGTGACGCGGCGTTCGGCGCGGGGCCGAACGCGTTGTTCGGCCCGGTACAGACCCAGTACGGCTGGAATGTCGGGCAGGTGCTCGAGGTGACCCCGGCTGTGCCGCTGAGTCTGGACCAGGTCCGTGACCAGCTCCGGGCCAGCACCTGGCAGCAGCGCAAACTGGACACCTGGAACCGCTGGGTGGTCGAGCAGCTCACCTCGGCTCGGGTGCGCTACGCCGACGCCTACCGGCCGGCCGACCCAACCGGGGCCCCGAGCTGACCGGCTCACCGTCACCGAATTGCCGCTGCCGACGCGGAGCTACTCTCGGGTAGCCTCGAGCGATCGGGAGGAGCCGAGGCATGAGCCTGGTGGTGCTGGCGATGGCGGTGGCGCTGTTCGCGCTGGAGTCTCGCCTGCTCACCCCGGCCGCCCTGGTGTTCACCGGGGTGCTGCTGGTGCCATCGCTGGTGGTGGATCTGATGATCCTGTTCGGCCCCAGATCAGAGCCCTACGGGGACCCGTTGTTGACCGGCTACCGCTCGCGGGCAACGCGTCGTCGCCGCTGAGTGTGGATATCAGGCCCGCTCTCACTAACCATACAGCGTTTGGGTAAGATGCGGAGAAAGTCACGCCAGTCACACTTGTCACGCGTTCCTGACGCTTGGCAATTGACGACTTCCTCACGCGGGGGTGCCATGTCCTTCAACTCGACAGTCGGCGGATCCGGATCTCGGCTCCCCACGGTGGGCGACCCGGGCAATGGCAAGCAGGCCGTGCACAGCATGGAAGTGCGGAACCTGCACAAGTCGTTCGGCAGCGCCGAGATCCTCGCCGGCCTGGACCTGATGTTCCAGGATGATGCGATCACCACGATTCTGGGCCCTTCGGGTACCGGTAAGAGCGTGTTGATCAAACACCTGGTTGGGCTGCTCGAG
>DATHIT010000766.1:0-5502 GCA_035489915.1 Pseudonocardia sp.
AGCGATCTCGAGGCGGGCGGGTTCGACGTGCCCGACGACCTGGTCCGGGTGCGCGACTACAGCGCCGACGGGGTGCGCCGCAGCATCGAGGAGAGCCTGGAGCGGCTGGGGCTGGACTACCTGGACATCGTGCTGGTGCACGACGCCGAGGACCACATGGACGCCGCGCTCGGCGAGGCGGTGCCGGCGCTGGCCGAGCTGCGCGCCCAAGGCCTGGTGCGGGCGGTCGGAGCCGGGCTGAACTTCGTGGCGCCGCTGCGGCGGTTCGCCCAGCTCCCCGACGTCGACGTGCTGATGGTGGCCGGGCGCTGGACCGCGGTGGACCGCAGCGGCGCCACGCTGCTCGCCGAGTGCCTGGAACGCGGGGTATCGGTGCTCGCGGCGGCGCCGTTCAACTCCGGCCTGCTCTCCACGGCGTGGCCGAAGGACGGGGCGCACTTCAACTACGAGTCGGTCCCGGCGCCCGTGCTGGCCGCGGCGCGGCGGATCGCGAAGGTGTGCCAGGAGTACGGCGTCGAGCTGCCGGCGGTGGCGATGCAGTTCGGCCTGCGCCACCCCGCCGTGGCATCGGTGGTGGTCGGAATGCGCACCGCCGAGCACAGCCGGACGAACGCCCGCTGGGCCACCGCGCCGATCCCGGACGAGATCTGGCCCGCCATCGACGCCGCCGTCCAGGAGCCAGCCGAGGCCGAGCGCAGCTAGCCGCCCCCGGTCCCACTTGTCGCGTGAATTTCCAACGACAAGTGCCACTTGTCGCGTGAATTTCCAACGACAAGTCGCCTAGAGGCCGAGCGCCCGGATCGCGTTCTGCTTGAGGATTTTTGGGCGGACGTGGTCTTTGATCTCCAGCTTGGCGAAGTCGGCGAGCCAGCGGTCCGGGGTGATCAGCGGATAGTCCGAGCCGAACAGCACCTTGTCCTGCAGCAGCGTGTTCGCGTACCGGATCAGCTGCGGCGGGAAGTACTTCGGTGACCACCCGGACAGGTCGATGTAGACCTTCGGCTTGTGCGTGGCGACCGCCAGCGCCTCGTCCT
The DNA here is from genome assembly GCA_035489915.1 of Pseudonocardia sp. GTDB lineage: Bacteria > Actinomycetota > Actinomycetes > Mycobacteriales > Pseudonocardiaceae > Pseudonocardia. The sequence continues at coordinate 1,035 of DATHIT010000766.1, forward strand.
GCCAGGGAAAGGACGGGTGCGCCATGATGATGGTCAGCTCCGGGAAGTCCACCGCGACGTCGTCCAGCAACATCGGGTTGGACAGGCTCAGCCGGATCCCGCCGCCACCCGGCATGCCCGCCCCGATGCCGGTCTGCCCGGTGTGGAACAGGGCCGGCACGCCCAGCTCCTGGGCCACCTCCAGCAGCGGGTACGCGGAGCGGTCGTTCGGCGCGAAGCCCTGCAGCGACGGATGGAACTTGATGCCGCGCACCCCGCGCCGCTCCACCAGCTCGCGGAGGGTGCGCGCGCCGGCATGCCCCTTCGCCGGGTCCACGCTGGCGAACGGGATGAGTACGTCGGGGTGCTCGGCGGCGGCATCCGCGATCTCCTCGTTGGAGATCGCCGAGTGCCCGGTGGCCGCCTCGGTGTCCACCGTGAAGACCACCACGGCCATCCGGCGCTCCCGGTAGTAGGCCACCGTCTCGGCGATGGTCGGGGCGCGGTGCTCGGCCCCGAAGTACTTCGACGACGCCTCGATGTAAGCGTCCGGCAGCGACTCGTGACCGTGCGCGTCGACCTCGACGTGCGCGTGCACGTCAATGGCCTCCAGGGTGTCCAGGTTCAGCGCGGTCACGAGTTGACCTCCTCGAGGTGGGGCTCAATTCATTGTTGTCAACAATCATTGTAACTGTCAATCGTTTTGCTCGCACAGTAGGCTGCGGTGACCGTGAGCGGAAGGAGGAGCCATCAGCGCGAGTAGCCGTGACCGGCTGTCCCCGGAGCTGGCTCCACGGCCGCCCTCAGGTTTGCCCTCGGAGCTGGCCGACGGGCTCGGGTATCTGCTGGCCAGGGCCGGTGGGCAGGCGATCCGCGAGCTGAACCGGGGGTTGGCGCCGCTGGGTATGCGGGCTCGGCACCACAGCGTGCTGACCGTGGCGGCGGATGCCGGCGGGCGGTCGCAGCGGGAGCTGGGCGAGCTGTTGGGTATCGATCCGAGCGCGGTGGTCGCCCTGGTCGACGACCTCGAGCGGGACGGTCTGGTCCGCCGCGACCCGCACCCCGTGGACCGGCGGACCCGGCTGATCGTGGCTACCGATGCCGGTCGTGAGCGGCTGGCCCGAACCCGCGAGCTGGCCCGAGCGGTGGACGACGAGTTGCTCGCCGAGTTCACCGAGCCGGAGCGCGAGGCCGTGGTGCGGCTGCTCCGGCGCATCACCGGGGGCTGAGCGTCCGCCTGCCGGCGTGACACGAATAGGCGTGGCAATCAACTCGATAGATGCCAGCCTGTTCTCAGCGTTATCTTCGAACGCCCTAAGGGTTCGATGGTTACCCTTTTGGGTAGTTCAACCGGTTCGCCGTGTCGCAACGTGACATGACGTCGCGAGTGAATCGGTATGCGGTGCGGGAGGGGAGTGGTGGTGTCTACGGGCATGGCCAACGACGGCGGTTCGGGCCCACTCGCTCAACGCAATTGGGTGCGCGGTGTCATTGTCGTCGGGATCGCCCTCTGTAGCGCATTGAGCGCCGCCCTGCTTCTGCAGTTGGGGCGAATTGGCGCCATTTCCGGCGGACGTCCTGCTCGGCGGCTCTACCCGGGTGACGAACCCGTGTGGCTGCACGTGCTGATCAACCACGTCACGGTCAACGGGATCTCCCGCTCCGGCGACACGCTGGCCCCGCTGCTGTTGCTCGCGTTGGCCACCTGGCTGTCAGTGCGCTGGCGGCGATGGGCGCCCCTGGTGAGCGTGCTCGCGGCATTGGCGCTGGTCGTGGCGGTGTTGTTCACCGGCAAGGGCTTCCTCGGGCGGGTGCTGGGGGAGAGCGCCCTCACCTGGAGTCCGTCGGTGGTATCCGGTCCGGCGACCGCCGTGGTGGTCGCGGGAGGGATGGCCGCGTGGTTGCTGCGCGGGTATTTCGGGCGAGCCCTGTGGGGGCTGGCGGCGGCGGTCGCGCTGGTCATTGGCGCTTCTCAGCTCTATCTGGGCCATCGGATCGACGCGGTATTTCTCAGTTGGCTAGCTGGTCTGGCGATTCTCGGAGTGGTACTCGGCGGCTGCCGCCGGCGGTGCGCGCGGGCATGATGACTGCCTCGCTCATTTCCGTTACTTGGCCTGCCGCGGTTCCGGTAACGACGACGAGGCCAAGGCCGGGGACTGCCCCGAGCCAAGGTTCTCCGCCTCGGCGGCGATCCAGTACAGCTCGCATGGCCACTGCGTGTCATCGCGGCACTCACTGCAGTGACCGGCGGAATCCGGAACGTGGTCGGCTTGGACGCGCTGACGCAGGTCCGGCATCCGAGCGAGCATTGTGGCCATCAACATGGTGAGCCCCTGCCTTCCGGTTGAGGGTGTGAAGCGTGTTGCTTTTGGTGCTCAACACCTCATTGGGTATGGAGTGACGGTTTCATCCTCAAAATGTGTCGGAGAGTCGATGAACGGTCAGCACCGGCGGGTGAGCGGTTAGCTGATCACACTCACGGGGGTGATCAGCGATTACACAGTGCGATATTCGGCATCACGCTACGTCGCGAAGATCGGCTGTCGATGAGCGTGTGAAGATCAGCTGCTGGTGCCCGGGAAGATCAGCTGGCGGTGCGCAGATAGCGGCGGAACTGGTCGATCGCCGCGTGGATGGTGGCCACCTCCGCGTCGCCGGCGCCGGTCCGGCGCAGCTGCGCGCAATAGCTGTCCTCGGTGTGGTCGGTACCGAGGTCGCGTTGCACCTGCTGCCAGCGGAGGAACCGCTCAACCGTGGTGGAGGAGTGGCAGCGACCGGGCAACGGCGCGCGCTGGCGGGCGAGCCACACGATGAAGCTGGCAATCGTCGCTTCCAGGGCAGCCGATCCGACACGGTTCATCATCATCACTCCAGCCAGTCACGCCGCCACCGACAGAATAACTGCCGAAGTGGAAGGAATGGGCCGGTTCACACGGTGGCATCCGCGGTCCTCAGTTACCGAGGTCCGCCTTGTGACGGAGCGGCCGCGGCCGACGGTGCCCAGTGCTTCGGCCGGAGCAGTGCGGGGGGTAACTGTGTGCCGACATTGCCCCGCGCCGCGTTGACCTGGAACTGGGTGAGAAAGATGCTCTCGCCGAGCCGCGCGTCGGACAGGTCGGTGCCGCGGAAGTCGGCTCCGATCAGGTCGGCCATCCGCAGGTCGGCGCCGGAGAGGTCCGCTCCGATGAGGTACGCCCCGCGCAGGTTCGCCCCGCGCAGGTCGGCACCCCGCAGGTTCTTTCCGATCAGGTCCGCGCCGCGGCGCTCGATCCGGCGGCCCGGGGCTTCGGCCCGCACCAGTTCGCTGGTCCGCAGCAGCAGCGCGTTCACCTCGTCGCGGTGCCCGGCCACATCCAGCTCCCGCAACTCCGCGGCCCCGAGCTGGGTGAGCAGGGCGGTCCGCTCGAGGGCCCGCTCAAGCTCGCCATGCAGCGGGCGAGCCGGCCGCAGGGTGAGCGCTTCGGTGAGATACCAGAGCAGCTCGTGCAGGTGCCGCACGATGCCGAAGGCGGCGAACATGGATTCGGCCAGCCGAGGGCTCCGCCGCCAGTCCTGCCCGCCGAAGGTGACCTGGACGACCTTCTGTCCGGCGCCGAAGCAGTCGTACACCGTGCAGCCCGGGAAGCCGCGATTCCGCAGATCGTCGTGGATCCCGCAGGCGAAGTCCTGGCGCAGATGCTGGCAGGGCTGCCCGGCGGCCTTGTCGACGGCAAAATCGGTCGACGCCGTGAAGCCCGGCGCGACACAGCACAGCCCGGCACACCGAGTGCAGTCGGCGCGCAGGCCGGGCCGTTCGTCTGCCGCCGCCACTCGCGGGGATTCCTCAGTCACAGGGTGGCTCTTACTCCGTCTCGAAGGTGACCGCGAACTTGAACCTGTCGCCTCGGTAGTGGATCGAGGCGATGTCGATGACCCGGCTTTCCACATCCCGGGTGATGCCCACGCAGTACAGCACGGGGCTACCCAGCGGGATGCCCAGCAGGTCGGCGATCTCAGGTGCGGGCAGCTTTGCCTCGGCGGTGTCCTCGACAAGGCCGATTCGTACGCCGATCCGGTCCCGCAACACGGCTGTCATCGGTAGGTGCCGCAGATCCTCGAGGTCGATCTTCGCGGCGATGTCGTTGACCACGAAGTTCTCCGCGTAGCTGGTGATTTCGCCGTTTTCCAGGCGGAGCCGGCGAAACCGGGTGACCTCGTTCGTGTCGGGGAAGTACGACGCGAACTCAGCCGGCGCGGCAACCGGGTCGGCGCCAAGGACTTGGACGTCATCGCTGGCTTGCTGGGAGACGACCGCGTCCACCGAGCCGAGTAGCCGCAGGGGTCGGCTGCTCACCGATTCGTTCACGAACGTGCCGCGCCGGCGGTGCCGGGTGATCAGATCGTCGTCCTCGAGTTCGCGGAGCGCCTGCCGCATCGTCATGACGCTGATGCCGTAGTGCGTGGCGAGGTCCTCCTCGATGGGCAACCGGGTCGGGTCGCCCTGACGCCG
>DATHIT010000767.1:0-10829 GCA_035489915.1 Pseudonocardia sp.
GTCGCGCACCTGGACCGGGCGCAGCTGGCCGTTCAGTCGGGCCATCACCGTGCGGAAGCCGCGCTCGTCGGGCTCCGAGATGGCCTCCAGCCCGATCAGCAGGGTCACCCCCGGCTCCAGCTCGACCTCGTGCTCCCGGTCCGGCTCCAGCCCGTAGAAGTAGTCCTTGCTGGACAGCACCGAGGTGTCCCCGAAGGATTCCCGGTGCGCCAGGAACTCCTCGGTGGGCCCGGCGAACAGCAGCCGGTTGAGGGTGGTCGCCGGCTCATCGCGCAACCCCCGCCGGTCGGCGATGGACAGCTCAGGCACCTCCTTGGCCGGCGACCTGCCCTCCAGCGCGCGGGCCCGGAACGGCTCGGGCCAGCCGCCGGGCGGGTCGCCCAGCTCGCCGCGCAGGAAACCGACCACCGAGTCCGGCACGTCGAACCGGCCGGGGTCGGCCTCGAACTCCTTGGGATCCACGTCCGCCCCGACCAGGTGCAGCGCCAGGTCCCCGACCACCTTGGACGACGGGGTGACCTTGACCAGGTGGCCGAGCATCCGGTCGGCGGCCGCGTAGTAGTCCTCGATCTTCTCGAACCGCTCGCCCAGGCCCAGCGCGATGGCCTGCTGGCGCAGGTTGGACAGCTGGCCGCCGGGGATCTCGTGGTGGTAGACCCGGCCGGTCGGCGAGGTCAGCGCGGACTCGAACGGCGCGTAGACCTTGCGCACCGCCTCCCAGTACGGCTCCAGGTCGCACATCGCCTGCAGGGACAGCCCGGTGGTCCGCGCGGTGTGGTCGGTCCCGGCGACCAGCGCGGACAGCGGCGGCTGCGAGGTGGTCCCGGCCATCGAGGCCACGGCGGCGTCCACCGCGTCCACCCCGGCGTCGATCGCGGCCAGCAGGGTGGCCAGCTGCCCGCCGGGGGTGTCGTGGGTGTGCAGGTGCACCGGCAGGTCGAACCGTTCCCGCAGCGCGGTCACCAGGGTGCGCGCGGCCGGCGGGCGCAACAGCCCGGCCATGTCCTTGATGGCCAGCACGTGCGCCCCGGCGTCCACCATCTGCTCGGCCAGCCGCAGGTAGTAGTCCAGCGTGTAGAGCTTCTCGTCGGGGTCGGACAGGTCGGCGGTGTAGCACAGCGCGACCTCGGCGATCGCCGTCCCGGTGTTGCGCACCGCCTCGATCGCCGGGCGCATCTGGGCCACGTCGTTGAGTGCGTCGAAGATCCGGAAGATGTCGATCCCGGTGCGCGCGGCCTCCTCGACGAAGGCGTCGGTCACCTCGGTCGGGTAGGGCGTGTAGCCGACGGTGTTGCGCCCGCGCAGCAGCATCTGCAGGCACAGGTTGGGCACCGCCTCGCGCAGCTGCGCCAGCCGCTGCCACGGGTTCTCGGACAGGAAACGCAGCGCCACGTCATAGGTGGCGCCGCCCCAGCACTCCAGGGAGAGCAGCTGGGGCGCCATCCGGGACACGTGGGGGGCGACCGCGAGCAGGTCCTTGGTGCGCACCCGGGTGGCCAGCAGGGACTGGTGGGCGTCCCGGAAGGTGGTGTCGGTGACCGCCACCTCGGTCTGCTCGCGCAACCGGGCGGCGAACCGCTCAGGACCCAGCTCGGCCAGCAGCTGCCGGGAGCCGTCCGGCGCCGGCTGGGAAAGGTCAACTTCCGGTAGCTTGTCGACGGGTTCCGCGACCGCCGGGCGGGGCCCGTACGGCTTGTTCACCGTCACCCCGGCCAGGTAGGTCAGCACCCGGGTGCCCCGGTCGGCGGACTGCCGGGCGGTGAGCAGGTGTGGGCGTTCCTCGATGAACGAGGTGGTGATCCGGCCGGCCTGGAAGTCCGGGTCGGCCAGCAGCGCCTGCAGGAACGGGATGTTGGTGGATACCCCGCGCACCCGGAACTCGGCGATGGCCCGGCGCGCCCTGCGGACCGCCGTGGGGAAGTCCCGGCCCCGGCAGGTGAGCTTGGCCAGCATCGAGTCGAAGTGCGCGCTCACCTCGGCGCCGGTGTGCACCGTGCCGCCGTCCAGCCGCACGCCCGCGCCGCCGGGTGAGCGGTAGGTGCTGATCACCCCGGTGTCCGGGCGGAAGCCGTTGGCCGGATCCTCGGTGGTGATCCGGCACTGCAGCGCGGCGCCGCGCAGCACGATCGTCTCCTGGCTCAACTCCAGCTCGTCCAGGGTGGCCCCGGCCGCGATGCGCAGCTGGGCACCGACCAGGTCCACATCGGTCACCTCCTCGGTCACCGTGTGCTCCACCTGGATCCGCGGGTTCATCTCGATGAACACGTGGTTGCCCTCGGGGTCCAGCAGGAACTCCACCGTGCCGGCGTTGCGGTACCCGATGGACCGGGTGAACGCCACCGCGTCGGCGCAGATCCGGTCCCTGGTCTCCGGGTCCAGGTTGGGCGCCGGCGCGATCTCCACCACCTTCTGGTGGCGCCGCTGCAGCGAGCAGTCCCGCTCGAACAGGTGCAGCGTCTGGCCGTTGGCGTCGGCCAGCACCTGGACCTCGATGTGCCGGGGGTTGACCACCGCCTTCTCCAGGAACATCCGCCGGTCCCCGAACGCCGACTCCGCCTCGCGCATGGCCGCCTCGATTGACTCGCGCAGCTCGCCGGCCGCCTCGACCCGGCGCATCCCCCGGCCGCCGCCCCCGGCGACCGCCTTGACGAACACCGGGAAGCCGATGTCCTCGGCGGTCCCGATCAGCTCGTCGACGTCGGTGGACGGCGCGGAGGAGGCCAGCACCGGCAGCCCCGCCTCCCTGGCCGCCCGGATCGCCCTGGCCTTGTTCCCGGTCAGCTCCAGCACCTCGGCCGGCGGCCCGACGAAGGTGATACCGGCCGCCTCGCACGCCTGGGCCAGCTCGGGGTTCTCGGAGAGGAAGCCGTACCCCGGGTAGATCGCGTCCGCGCCGGCCTTGCGGGCCGCCCGGATGATCTCCGAGACGGACAGGTAGGCCCGCACCGGGTGGCCCGGCTCGCCGATCTGGTACGACTCGTCGGCCTTGAGCCGATGCAGTGAATTCCGGTCCTCCTGAGGGAACACCGCGACCGTGGCAATGCCCAGCTCATATGCGGCTCGGAAGGCACGAATAGCGATCTCGCCCCGGTTCGCCACAAGCACCTTGCGAAACATGTCCCCTCCACGCTGGCCGATCGGGCTACCGTGGGGGGAAGCTCACCACACGCAGGCACGGCCCGCACGGAGGCCATCCCACGATGACCCGATGCCGATCGAGGAGGCAGCTCCACCGGAGCGCCTACCACCACCGGTCCCCCCATCCCGGGCGAGTGCTGCTCATCGCGCTCATCGGGCTGCTGATCCTGGGCGGCGCGACGAGCGTGGTGGTGTTCGTCGCCATAGCGCTCCCGGTGCTCCTGCTGGCGCTGTTCGGCGCCGGGTTGATCAAGGTGCACCGGGCGGCCAGGAGAGCCCGTCGGCGGCGGTCCGGGTACGCCACCGCGCGCACGCTCCGGGCACCGGAGGAGGTACCGACGCCTCGGGCGGCGCCGGACTGGCGGGCGGAGTGGCGCGCGGCGCGGCGTCGGTTCGCCACGCTGCGCGGCGAGTACGCCGCCTACGAGTGTGACCCGCTCGCGGTGCTGGAACTGCCCGCGCTGGCCGACGTCACGGTGCCGGCCACCGAGCGCTTCGTGGACGCGTTCGCCGAGGCGCAGGCGCTGGACACCGACGAACCGCCGCCCGCCGAGCACGCCGCGTCCTTCCGCCGCGCGGTGGATCGGGCCTGCCGGTCCTGGCAGGCCGCCAGGGACGCCGCCGAGCGGATCCGGTTGGCCGGGCTCTCCCCCGAGGAACGCGCCTCGGTGCGCCGGGTGATCAAGCTGCTCACCGTGGCCAAGGACAGCGGAAACGACGCCGAGCGGCTGGCCGCGTACGCCAAGGCCCGCGCCGAGCTGGCCAAGTTGGAGCGCGCCGGTCACATCCACCTGCCCCGCCAGGCGGTGGCCTCCCTGGAGGCCTCGGCCAGGGCCGGGCTGCCGACCGGCTTCCAGACCTCACCGGTGCCGGAGCCGGCCCGCCGCCCGTCGTCCGAGCCGGCCTAGCCTCAACGCACCGAGGTAGCCGGGGGTCGCTCGCTCCAGCCACACCCCCGGCCACCCCGGCCGCCGGTCACCCGAAGGTCGGGCTCCCAGCGGTCTTGAGCACCACCGTGCCGGCGAACCGGTCGTGCAGGGTCTGGCGGTTGACCTGGTCGATCAGCAGGAAGATGCCGTCCAGCAGGGTGACCGCGGCGAGCAGCCAGGTGGCCATGCCGCCGGCGAACAGGCCCAGCCCGGCGACCAGGCCGACCAGCACGAACACCCCTGGATACGCCGCCGCCCGCCTGATGATCACTGCCTGGGTGAGCGGCTGACCGTCGGCCCGGGCCAACTTGAGCTTGAACACCATCTTGCCGGCGGTCGCGCCGTACCTGCTGTGCATGATGACGTCATACCCGGCGTACAGCAGGCCGGTGATCACGCCGGTCAGCACCGCCGGGATCACCCACAGGTAGCTGCCGCCGTCGAACAGGAACGTCGGCATGAGCAGTGCGAAGAACAGCGCGGACAGGATCCACTGCACGATCATGAAGCCGACCCCGTCGATGATCCGGGCGACCAGCCGCTGCCACCACTCCGCGATGTCGGTCCGCTGGGCCGGGCCGGGCGCCCCACTCTGCGCGCCTTGCCAGCCCGCTGGACCCGGCGGGTAGCCGGGCGGAGGCTGCTGGTGCTGGTAGTACCCGGGCGGTGGAGCCTGGTAGCCGGGCCGTGGGGCCTGGTAGCCGGGCGGCGGGCCCTGGGGACCCGGCGGCGGACCCTGGTATCCGGGAGGGCCGGCCTGGTAGGCCGGCTGGCCCTGGGGACTGGGCGGTGCCGGGTATCCGGGTTGAGGTGCGCGGTACTCCGGCGGCGGCGCCTGGCTCGGCGCCGGCGGCGGGTAGCCGGCTGGGCCCGGCTGCCCCTCGGACGCCGAAGCGGCACCCTCGGTTCGTCCCGAAGCCTGATCGGAGTTCATCCCCATCGGCCGGTAGCTCGACTGGCTGGAGGACTGCCCGGACGACAGGCGAGGCGGCAACGGGGCGCCGGGAAGCGCCGGGCCCGGCCGGCGCCACGACTGCCCAGACGATTGCCCAGACGCGGTCATCGGGCTGCCCCTTCGCCGCGGAGGTCGACCACGCCTATCCGGTCTGCACCGGTCCAGATCCTGCTGTCCGCCATGTTCCCCTCGTTCACGCTCGTTTATGCAGCGGTCCCCCGACCGCCTATCACCATGGCAAATGCTGCTTGCAATGGGCTTGTGGTGACCTTGCAACGGGACGGGAGGGGCGCCCAGGGGGTGAACGGCCGCGCGGCGGGGCTTGCCGCGCCGAGGCGGGCCGGGTGGTCTCGGTGGACCGGCTGATCGACCGGGTGTGGGGCGGGGAGCCGCCGCCGGCCGCGGTGGGCACCCCTGGCCGACGCGGCGCGCCGATACGGCTACCTGCCCGGGTTCGGGAACTACCTGGAATCGGTGGACGCCCTGCTCACCAAGTGCTGATCAGGCCTTCTCCAGGTACTCGGCGCGGTCCTCGTCGACGATCTCGGCGACCATGGCGGCCAGGCCCGGATTGGCGGCCAGCGACGGGTCGTCGGCGACCAGCCGCCACGCCTGGTCCCTGGCCTCGGTGATGGTCCGCTCGTCGCGCAGCAGGGACAGCAGCCGCAGCCCGGAGCGCCGGCCGGACTGGGAGGCGCCCAGCACGTCGCCCTCCCGGCGCAGCTCCAGGTCGTGCCGGGCCAGCTCGAAGCCGTCGGTGGTGGACGCCACCGCGTCCAGCCGGGCCCTGGCGGTGGTGCCCGGCGGAGAGTCGGTGACCAGCAGGCAGACGCCGGGCGCCGAGCCTCGTCCGACCCGCCCGCGCAGCTGGTGCAGCTGGGACAGCCCGAACCGGTCCGCGTCCATGATCACCATGGCGGTGGCGTTCGGCACGTCCACTCCGACCTCGATCACCGTGGTGGCCACCAGCACGTCCAGCTCGCCGGCCGAGAACGCCCGCATCACCGCTTCCTTCTCGTCCGAGGGCAGCCTGCCGTGCAGCACCCCGAGGCGAAGCCCGGCCAGCGGCCCCTCGGCGAGCATCGGCGCCACGTCGGCCACCGCGAGCGGCGGGCGACGCTTCTCCCCGTCCTCCTCCTCGTCCGGCGGCTCCAGCTCGGTGTCCTCCTCGACGGCCCGCTGTCCGGCCGCGCCGGCGCCGTTCTGGTCGTCGCCGATGCGCGGGCAGACGATGAACGCCTGGTGCCCGCCGGCGACCTCCTCGCGCAGCCGGTGCCAGGCCCGCTCCAGCCAGGTCGGCTTCTCCCCCACCGGGATCACCGTGGTGGCGATCGGCGAGCGGCCCTTGGGCAGCTCTCGCAGCGCGGAGACCTCCAGGTCCCCGTAGACCGTCATGGCCACGGTGCGCGGGATCGGTGTCGCGGTCATCACCAGCAGGTGTGGCGTGCTCGCCTGGCCGCCCTCCCGGCTGCGCAGCGCGTCCCGCTGTTCCACTCCGAACCGGTGCTGCTCGTCCACCACCAGCAGCCCCAGGTCGGCGAACTCCACCCGGTCCTGGATCAGCGCGTGCGTGCCGACCACGATCCCGGCCGCGCCGGAGACGGTGTCCAGCAGAGCCTGCTTGCGTGCCTTGGCCGCCAGTGAGCCGGTGAGCAGGGTGATCCGGGTGGCCCGGTCCGCCCCGTCCAGCTCCCCGGCGCGACCCAGCGGGCCGAGCAGCTCCCGCAGCGTGCGGGCATGCTGGCCGGCCAGTACCTCGGTGGGCGCCAGCATGGCGGCCTGCCGGCCTGAGTCGACCACCCGCAGCATCGCGCGCAGCGCCACGATCGTCTTGCCGGCGCCCACGTCACCCTGCACCAGCCGGTTCATCGGGTGCTCGATCGCCAGGTCGCGGGTGATCACCTCGCCCACCTCGCGCTGGCCGTCGGTCAGGGTGAACGGCAGGTGGGCGTCGAACTCGTCCAGCAGCCCGGCCGGCACCGGCGGGCAGGCGGGCGCCGGCCGGTTCAGCGCGGCGAGCCGGCGCTGGGCCAGTGCCAGCTGGACGGCCAGTGCCTCATCCCAGACCAGCCGCTCCCTGGCCCGGCGCCAGTCGGAGTCCTTGCCCGGGCGGTGGATCCCACGCAGCGCATCGCCGAGGCCGGGCAGTCCTCGTTCGGCCAGGATCTCGGTCGGAATCGGATCGGCTGGGTCATCCACCATGTCCAGCACCTGCCGGACACAGCGGGCGATCTTCCAGGAGGGCAGCTTGGTGGTGGCCGGGTAGATCGGCAGCAGAGCGCCGGCGAACTCGTCCGCATCCACCTCGTCGTCATCGTCGCCGTCCGCACCGAAGATCATCATGTCCGGCTGGTTGAGCTGCAGCTTGCCTCGGAACGCGGTGACCTTGCCCGCGAACAGGCCGGTCCGCCCGGCAACCAGGCTGCCCTGGAACCGGCGGTTGAAGAACGTGCAGCTGAGCGTGCGGCCGCCGGAGGCGATCACCACCTCCATGATGGTGCCCCGGCGCTGGCGCATCTGCCGGGAGGACACCGAGCGGATCTCCGCCATCACCGTGACGTGCTCGCCCAGCTCCAGGTTCGCCAGGTCGGTGAGCTTGCCGCGCTCGGCGTACCGGCGCGGGTAGTGCCGCAGCAGCTCGCCGGCGGTGTGCAGCTCCAGCTGCGCGGCCAGCGCGTTCGCCGCCGCCTGGCCCACCAACGGCTTGAGCGGGCTGTCCAAGTCGGTCATTCCACCCCCAGCTGCACCGGCCGCCCGACCGGGCCGCCCCGATACCGCACCACCTCGACCTCAGGGTGGGTGTACCGCAGGTGGTCGGCGAGCAGCCTGCCGAGCTCGTCGGTGCCACCCTGCCGATTCTCCCCGAGCAGCACGGTGACCAGCTCCCCACCCGCGGTCAGCATCCGATCGGCCAGCTGGCAGGCGGCGGCGGCCAGGTCGTGCTCGATGAGCACCACCTCCCCGTCGACCAGCCCGAGCACGTCACCGGCATAGCAGCGGCCCGCCCAGGTGAGCGCCTCGCCGGTGGCGATCTGCACCACCCCGGTGCGGGTCGCGGCGGCCGCCTCGGCCATCGCCACCACGTCGTCGCCGGGCCGCCGCTCGACGTCGTGCACGGCCAGCGCGGCCAGCCCCTGCAGCACCGAGGAGGTGGGCACCACCACGACCTCCGCCCCGGCCACCCTGGCCAGGTCGGCGGCCTCCTCGGCGACCGGGTTGAGCTCGATGTCGTTGGGCAGCACCACCACGTGCCGGGCGCGGGTGCCGGCCACCGCCGCCGCGATCTCCCCGGCGCCGGGTGGCTGCTCCGGCGCGGCCACCAACGCGACCACCGTGTCGGCCCGGACCAACTCGGCCACCGGCTCTCCACTGACCACTGTCACCACCGCCCTGGCCAGCCGGAACCGGCCGGCTTCAGCCCCGTCCATGGCGACCGGTGAGGCCCGCTGGTCGGCGAAGCGCACCACGGTGATCCGGTGCGGTCGGCCCGCTTCCACGCCGGCCTCGATGGCCGCGCCGACATCGGTGCAGTGCACGTGCACGTTCCACTGGCCGGTGCCGCCGATGCCCCCGTCGCCGACCACCGCGACCGAGTCGCCCAGTTCGTCCAGCCGGGTGCGCAGGCCTTCGATCCGCTCGGCGGAGCTGCCCTCCAGCAGGTACATCACCTCGTAGTCGTGCTCGCTGCCGCCGGACTCCCGGTCGGCGATCAGCGCCCCCCGATCCCGGGCGCGGGCGGCACGATCGGCGGCACGGTCGACGGCGGAGCCGGTGGTTACCACGGTGGTGGGGCGGCCGGTCACCACGCCGGCGAGCGCGTCCAGCAGCAGCACCAGGCCCCGTCCACCGGCATCCACCACGCCCGCCCTGGCCAGCATCGGCAGCTGCCGGGGGGTGTCGGCCAGCGCGACGGCGGAGCCCTCGGCGGCGGCGGTGACCACATCGCCCAGGTCGCCCCCCTGGTCGGCGGCCTCGGTCGAGGCGAGCGCGGCGGCCCGCAGCACGGACAGCACGGTGCCCTCCACCGGCCGGCTGACCGCGGCTCTGGCCAGCTCGTCCGCCCGACGCAGCGCGGCGGCCAGCGCGCGGCCGTCCACCCCGTCCACCCCGCCGTCCGGCCCGCCGTCCGGCCGGTCCTCGGCGTCGGCGAGCACCTCGGCCAGCCCCCTGGGCAGCTGCGACACGATCACCCCGGAGTTGCCCCTGGCGCCACGCAGCGCGCCTCGAGCCAGCGCGGCGGCCACCTCCGCGGCGGTGTCCGCGGGTCCGGCAGGAACGGGGCGGCGAGCCAGTTCCTCGGCCGCCGCGCGCAGGGTGAGCACCAGGTTCGTCCCGGTATCCCCGTCCGCCACCGGGAACACGTTGATCCGGTCCAGCTCGGCGCGGTGGGCTTCCAGCAGGTCCACCGAAGCGTCCGCCCAGCGCCGGATGGCACCCGCGTCCAGGACCCGCAACACCCGTACACGCTCCTTCCGGTACCGCCTGGTACACCGTGGACCGAGCGTAGCGAGCGTGGGGGACGGTAGCCGGCGGAGCCGGCGGGGTGGGTATGGCTCAGTGTGTTTGGTCGCCCCGGTTTGGTCACCGCCGGACGGATGGTTACCCTGGAGACAAGCACGTCCGGTGTCCCGGCCGGGCCGCGCGCCCACCGAGGGCGCAATCCGATCTACCTGAGGAGTTATCGACGTGGCTGCCGTCTGCGACGTCTGTGGCAAGGGTCCCGGCTTCGGCATGTCCGTGTCGCACTCGCACCGCCGTACCAAGCGCCGCTGGAACCCGAACATCCAGACCGTGCGGGCCATCGTGAACGGAAGTTCGCGGCGTCGGCTGAACGTGTGCACGTCCTGCCTCAAGGCCGGCAAGGTAGCCCGCGCCTGACCGCACCGCTCTAACGACCCGTCAGGCCGATCCGGCATGGCGGGTCGTTTGTGTGCACGGATGTCCAGTCCTGCTAGGGCAGTTTCCAGTCGATCGGCTCGACGCCCCGGGTTTCGAGCAGGTCGTTGACCCGGCTGAACGGGCGGGAGCCGAAGAACCCCCGGTCCGCCGACATCGGGCTGGGGTGCGCCGACTCGATGCACGGCACGCCCTCGCCCAGCAGCGGCCGTAGCGTTCGTGCGTCCCGGCCCCACAGGATCGCCACCAGTGGGCTGGGGCGCGCGGCCAGCGCCCGGATGGCCTGGTCGGTGACGTCCTCCCAGCCCTTTCCCCGGTGCGACGCCGGTTGCCCTGGCTGCACGGTGAGCACCCTGTTGAGCAGGAGCACGCCGCGCTCGGTCCACGGCGTCAGGTCCCCGGAGGAGGGCAGTGGGTGGCCGAGGTCCTCGCCGTACTCGCGGTAGATGTTGACCAGGCTGCGGGGCAGCGGCCGGGTCTCCGGGGACACCGAGAAGGACAACCCCACCGGGTGCCCCGGGGTGGGATACGGGTCCTGGCCCACGATGAGCACCCGGACGGCATCGAACGGCTGCTGGAACGCGCGGAGCACGTCCGCCCCGGCGGGCAGGTAGCGCCGCCCGGCGGCCAGCTCGGCGCGCAGGAACCCGCCCATCGCGGTCACCTGGTCGGCCACCGGAGCCAACGCGCGCGCCCACCCGGCCTCGACCACCTCGTCCAGCGGCTTGCCGCTCATGACCGGCCCCGCTGGCCCGCTACCGGACGGCCACCGGCGTGCGGGAAGTTGGGTGATTCGGGCGTGGAGGGGAGCATCCGTCGGAGCCTAGCCAGTCCCGGTTGGGCCCGGGCGCTCAGCCCAGCGGCTTGCCGAAGTACCTGCTCCCGGGCGCGCAGCGGTAGACCCCGAACCC
>DATHIT010000768.1:0-6311 GCA_035489915.1 Pseudonocardia sp.
GTCCCCCCGAACCGCGAGGGAGTGCTCCCCCTCGGGCGGGGTGGGGTTTACCCCGCCCGTCGGTGGCCGCTCGGCGTTGTGGCTGGCCGGCGTTCTCGGCCGGCGCCGTGGCCGACCGGCCGGGGTTGCGTCGACATCGACATCAGGGCTGCTGGCGGTGACAACTGCGACCCTCACGTCGATCTCGACGCGCGGCGCGGACTCCTTGGCGGCCGGCGCGGACCCACCGCGCGCCGCGTGTTACCGAACTGCACAGCGCACAGGTCGAACGTGCCCAGAACCTGCGTGGTGTGCAGCTCAGCAACAAGACGCGGAGCGCCACCGCCACCGCCACCGCCACCTCCCCCGGCCCCGCACAGCGCGCCCGGCTCGGCACAGCGCGTTGGGCGGCTGTGTGAGCACCACGCGCGGGCTGCGTGAGCACCACGCGCGGGGCTGTCCGGTCCCCGGCCCGATTGGGCCCGGGCCGGGGTCGCGCACCGACTGCGCACGCACGACGCGGCGGGTCGACCAGCCATTTTGGGCGTGGCCGACAGTGCGGGCCAGAGTAGCGTCGGTGTATGAGCGATCAGAGCCTTCGTGACCAGGCCCGAGAGGCGGTCCTCAAGGCGATCATCAAGTCCGCTCCGACGGTCGGCAACAGTCCCTCGGGGGTCCGGGACCTCGCCGAGGCCTACGCCCTGCTCGAACGCGACCTGATCCCCAACGCCGGAGTAGTGCAGAGCAGGACCTAGGTCCGGATCCGAATGGCCTATCGCCGCTGCGCCGCGCCGTTGGACTGGCGTGGCCTGGGTATTTGGCTCATCGCTTCGCGGCGCACCGCGTCGTAAATGATGAACGCTTCATCCAGGGCGGCGGTCCGCAGCGCGGAAACGAACTGAGGCAGATTCACACCGACGATGTTCAGTTCGCCTGAGTCGTCGGCCAGCTTCGCGTGTGCGCGTGCTAGTACCGTCAGCAGCCAAGGATCACAGTCCATCGCGGCGGACACATCAACGACCAGCTGTCGGATGCCAACCGCGTACAACCCCCGTATCGCGCCACTCACCTGGACTGTTGCCGCGCGATCCGCCCGGCCCATCACCAGTACCCTGGGCCGGGCGCCGGCGTAGACAATGGCCCATCCGGGCGAAGGCTTTGTCGCTGTCGGGGCGGTGGGCGCTTCAGTCGACGTGCGTGAGAATAGCTCCATGACGTGCTCCCAGTGCACAGCGCGAAAAGATCGGCTGGCGCAACACCGGGGACTGGAGCGCGACGTCGGCCCCGACTGTACGCGCATGGGCGCGCCGCGCGGGCGGCAAAACTGGCAAAACTCCAGTAACTCGTCAGTGAAGATAATCCCGCAATGCTTGGGCAGGTGCTGGCTGGCGGAGCTTGTTCATCGCGTTTGATTCGATCTGGCGGATTCGCTCCCGGCTTACCCCGTAGATCCGGCCGATTTCGTCCAGCGTGCGGATCTGACCATCCTCGAATCCGAAACGTAGCCGGATAACACCGGCTTCCCGCTCGGGCAGAGTGGCCAGCACGTCCTGCAGGTGGTCCTGGAGCAGCGTGAAGCTGACCACGTCCACGACGTCGGCGGCCTCGGCGTCCTCGATAAAGTCCCCGAGCTGCGCATCGCCGTCACCGATGGCCAGGTCGAGCGAGATGGGTTCCCGGCTGTACTCCTGGATCTCCCGTACCCGGTCCGCGGTGAGGCCCATCAGCGCGGCCAGCTCTTCCCTGGTGGGTTCGAGGCCGGTTTCCTGCCGCAACTCGCCCTTGAGCCGGCCGAGCTTGTTCATGATCTCTACCAGGTGCACCGGAATGCGGACGGTGCGCCCCTGATCGGCCATCGCGCGGGTGATGGCCTGGCGGATCCACCAGGTTGCGTAGGTGGAGAACTTGTAGCCCTTGGCGTAGTCGAACTTCTCCACCGCCCGCATCAAGCCGATATTCCCTTCCTGGATCAGGTCGAGAAAGTCCATGCCACGCCCGGTGTAGCGCTTGGCCACCGACACCACCAGCCGCAGGTTGGCCTCGAGCATGAGCTGCTTGGCGCGTTCGCCACTGCGCACGATCCACCGCAGGTCACGGTGCAAGTCGGCGGAGTTCGGGTCTGAGTCTCGGTCTCCCGGGGATTCCCGGCGCAGTCGCTCCGCCGCGTAGAGGCCGGCCTCGACGTGTTTGGAAGCCTCGACCTCGGTCTGGGCGTCGAGCAACCCGACCTTGCTGATCTGGTTGAGGTAGGCCCGGACTGAATCTGTGGTGAGCGTCGGTTCGACGCGCGGGCGTGCCCGGGGACGCGGTGCCGAGTCTCCTTGGGAGCGGGCGCGGTCGCGGCGAGTGATGGTTTTGGCGGAGCCGGGGTTCGGCTTGCCCGTCGCGACAACGGTCAGCGTGGTCGGCATGGCTATCTGCCTCGCTGGGCTGGCATGGCCAGCACGCCCTCGCCGGGATCAGTGGCCAGCGCCGCCGTGGCGGCGGCGACCGAAACAAGCTGGTGGCGGCCATAGTGCACGCGGCGGCGGTCGCGGTTACGGCGCAGCTGTGCCTCCAGCTTGCCGACCGCGGCGTCGATCGCGGCGTAGAGGTCGTGCGCACAGGCTTCGGCGCGCACGGTCGCGGCGTCGACGATGCCGTTGATCTCGACTCGTTGGCATGCTTTGGCCTGCCGGGGGTTCTTCTCGCAATGCAGCACAACCGAGTAGCCGACCACCCGACTGTTGTACCGCTGAAGACCGGCCAGTTTGTCGGCGATGTAGTCGCGGTGGTGCGGGGATACGTCGAGGTTGCGACCGGTCACCACAATTTCTTCGGCCCGCCCGATCCCGCGGGTCGTGCCAGATTTTCTGGAACGTGACCTTCTCAGGCCACTCACGTCGACAGATTGGGCGTTCAAAACAGCAATATGGTTCATGAGGTCCCACTTTCCAGGCCTGATACCCAGGCCCAGCTGGATTCGATCGGTGAATGGTGACGCCGCCGTGCCCGAAAAAGGCGACGGCGCTTCGATCGGTCCGATTCGCGCGGGCGAGGTTTCTAGGTCAAATCCCGGGGGTGCCCACCGTCGGTCTCCCAGCGAGAGAGCTCTGTCTGCTGCTCGAACCGCGACAACGGGATCAGCCCGGTCGCGACCAGGGCAGCGCTCTCGAACAGGCCGGCGCGTGCGGGCGGAAACCCGACGGGCCAATTATCGCGCCGACTAGACCAGATAAGTTCGATGACCGACGCCATGTCGGTGTCCTGTCTCCGGCCGCGCAATAGGCCGGAACCGCCGCGCGCTGACGATGACGCCAGCAGGGGCCGCTGACGCTCGAAAAACCCTCAGTGATTGCCACCATACTCCAGTTTCGCTCTATCGAGCGTGCTGGATACAGGCCGCGGTTTTGCGTCTACGACGCCGTGCACAGCCGGAAGATCGGGCGCCGGCGCCCCGGGGTCACCGGGTGGCCGCCCGCAACGGTGCGCTGACCGCGTGCAGGTGTTGCAGCACGTGCCCATACGTGCGCAGAAAGCCGCACTCGGAGTACTCGATGTTCAGTCTGGCGCAGTAATCCCGCACGATCGGCTGTGCGCGACGCAGGTTCGGCTGGGGCATGTTGGGGAACAGATGGTGCTCGATCTGGTAGTTCAGTCCGCCGAGGACAAAATCCACCCAGGGTCCACCGCGCACGTTGCGCGAGGTCAATACTTGTTTCCGCAGAAAATCCAGCGAGTGGCCCTGCGTCAGGATTGCCATACCCTTGTGGCCGGGAGCGAAAGAACATCCGAGGTAAAAGCCCCACAGGCCCTGGTGCACCACAATGAACACCACAGCGGTGAGTGGTGAGAGCACCAGGAAGACGGCCGTGAAGTAGGCGACAAAATGCCCGGCGAGCACACAAGCCTCGACCTTGCGTGACTTCAATCCGTCGTCGAAAATTGCGCGCACGCTGGACACATGCAGGCTGAGGCCTTCCAGCAGCAGCAACGGGAAGAACAGCGGCGCTTGATGCTTGGCTATCCAGCGGGTCAACCCACGCTTGGCGTGCCCCTGGCCTTCGGTGAAGGCGAGCACCTGGATGTCCAGGTCGGGATCGTCGTCCTCGTGATTTGGGTTGGCGTGATGGCGATTGTGCTGCTCGACCCACCACGCATAGCTGAGACCGACGAGCCCACCATGGAAAACACCCACGACATTGTTGGCCCGCAGGTTGCCGAAGATCTGCCGGTGACCGGCGTCATGTCCGATGAACGACAGCTGGCCAAACATCACGGCGAAGAACGCGGCCAGGAACAGCTGCCACCAGGAGTTGCCCAGGTACACAAAAACCACCCAGCCACCCGCGAACGCCAGGATGTTGAGCGAAATCCGCAGCGCGTAGTAGCCAAAACGGCGCTTCAACAGGCCTTCGGCCCTGATCACCCGAGACAGTTCCGCGTAATCGCGGCTCGGGTTCGCGGGTAGTCCCGCCGGGGGCGAGGCGTAGCGCGAAGTCATCCGGAACCACCGTTCGCAGTCGCGTCCAACAGCGCACCGGGGTCTGGGGCGGCACCGGATCGGGGGTTCCCCGCGATCTATCGCCAGAGTTCCATGGCGCGGGCCGCTCGGCAACCAACCGCTTCGTGAACTTGCTGCGCGGGCTCAGGTGCGGTTGTTGCGCATCAGCGCCGAGGTCAGCGCGTTCGGGTCGAGGCGGCCTTCGACGATGTCACGGGCCACCTGGCTCAGCCGCAGGTTGCGGGCCCGGGCGTACCGGCGGAGGCGGTCGAACGCGGAGTCCATGGTGAGGTTGGAGTGCTGCCTGATCACTCCCTTGGCCTGTTCGATGACCAGCCGGCTGTTCAGCGCGGTCTGGAGTTGCTCGCTGAGCGTCTCGGCGCGGCGGATGGCCCGTTCTTGGAGGATGCCGATCGTGGCCACGTCCGCCAGTGCCTGACCCAGGGCGAGCGCGGCGGGCGGCAGTGCCCCTGGCTGGGCGCTGAACAGGTTCAGCGCGCCGATGGCCTGCCCGCGTAACCGCAGCGGCAGCGCGTGCACCGCCCGGAAGACGCCCTGTTGCGCGACGGCCTCAACGAACCGGGGCCAGCGCTGTTTCTCCTCGGCCAGGTCGGCCACGCTTATCTGGGCGACCGACCGGTAGCAGTCCAGACACGGCCCCTCGTCGTTCTGCAGCTGCATCAGCTCCATCAGCTCGGCGTCCTCGCTGGACGCGGCCAGCACCCGCAGTTGCTGGTGGGCGTCGACCAGCACGATGCCCGCCGCGTCAGCGTGGAGCAGCTCGACGCTGTGACCGACCAGCCGGTCCAGGAGGTCGACGACGTCGTAGTCATCGACGAGGGTGTCGGCCAACTCCACGAACGCCCGGCCAAGTTGCTCGCGATCATCTTTTGGCTGGCTCACGTCGAATTCCTCCTCCACAGCTCCCACCGGCTAGCTCATCTCCGGCGAGAACTGCAACTGTCGTGACACAACGTCACGGGCGACCTCGCTGAGCAACCGCTGCTCGGCGAAGGCGTATGCACGCATGCGGGTCAGGGCTTCTGTCGCGCTCACCCCGAGCTGGGCGAGCACCATCCCAGTTGCTTGGTGGATCTCCGCCCGGTGGCTCATCGCCGGATCCAACCACCGGTCGTCGCCGTGGCCGGTGCGCAGGCCGAGCAGCAGTACCGAGGCGGTGTCCGCCGCGGCCAACACGTCCCGCCGCTGCACCTTGCTCAACCCACCCGGTTGGATCCGGTGCAGGTCCAGCACGCCGAGCGTGATCGCGCCCCACTGCAACGGCAACGCGAACAACGCTCTCACCGAGGTGCGCTCGGCGACGGCGTCGGCGAACATTGGCCAGCTCGACGCCTCACTGGGCTCAGCCAGGTCCGACACCAGGACCGGCGAGCCCATTGCCGCGGCTTGGATGCTCGGGCCCTCGTTCAGGGCGAACTGGAGATCTTCCAGCAGCTCCGCGGTGGTATCGGTGGCCCACAAGGTGGCCATCTCCGCGCCCTCGATCAGCAACGAAATCGCCGCCCCGTCGATGTCCAGCCCGGTGACACAGAGGGTACAGATCCGCTGGGCCAGGTGGCTATCATCCGCCACCTCGCCGATGGTCTCTAGCAGCGCCCGGGTGACCGGGCCAGGCTCAATCACCTGGGCCCTCCCTGGGGCGTGTCCTCCAATTTCTACGGATTCACTTGCCGCTGAATCTGCCACGCCCATACATCGGGGTCGCGGGCTTCCCCGCGGCGCGGCAGATGCACGCGCGGTCCACGGCGCGGTCAAGGCTCGCCTGGCAGAACCGCGTTCCGGTCGTATCGTGCAACGACGTGTCGTGCCCGCATGCCTCACAGACTGG
>DATHIT010000769.1:0-10398 GCA_035489915.1 Pseudonocardia sp.
CCGGCTCTTGATTCGGTATCGGACCGCTGCCAGGGTTACTTTTCTCCTGACGGCAGGCCCTTCGCGCCGCCGTCGGGAGAGTTCGCGGTCACTCCCCCCGTGGGCCGCGAACATCCGCCCAGGATTCCTCGTTTCCCCCATTACGAGGACGCCAGGGCGGCCGGTGGAAAGCGGAGTGACCCAGGTACGTGACTCCCCCTCATTGGCTTGGGTCACTCCGCCCCGGCCACCGGCCGGTCAGGCGCGGTCGGTCAGGCTCCGGCCGGTCAGGCGCCGTCCGAGGGTGGCGCGGCGCTGGCCGGGCGACGCCGATGCAGCAGCCGCCGGCCGGCCAGCCCGAGCGCGGCGAGCAAGCCCAGCAGCAGCGCGAACGGCAGTACCGCGCCGATCACGGTCAGCAGCGTGCCACCGGCGGCCAGGAAGGCCACCCAGCCCGCGCCCAGTCCGGCCATGAACCCGCCGGCCGCCGGCGGCGGAGCCGCAAGCGTCGGGGTCAGCCGCACGGTCAGGGTGGACAGCGCGACCTGGTTGCTCAGCGCGGCCATCCGCTTCGAGAGCGACTCCAGCGCGGCCTCTCGCTGGGTCAACTCAGACTCGATCATGACTACGTCACTCACCGTGCTGGCCCGGTCCAGCAGCGCGCGGACCCGCGCCACGCTGGCCCGCGCGGTGGCCAGCCGACCATCCAGGTCGGCGACCTGACCGGTCACGTCGGCGGCCTGCTCGGAGCGCGCGGTGACTCGGCCGGCGCCACCGAGCTGCCCCATCACCTCGTCCAGCCGGGACGCCGGCACCCGCAGGGTGAAACTGGCCGACTTGTCCACCGACTGCTCGCTGGCCACAAAGCCGCCCACCCCGGCGGCGATCGAGCGCACCCGGCCGGAGACCGAGGGAACGTCGTCCACGGTGAGCTCCAACCGGGCGGTACGCACCACTGAGCGGTCCGTTGCGCCGGCAAAAGGGTCCGCCGGCGAGTCGCTGCCACCGTCACCGGGCGGCGCGATCTGCTTGCCCTGGTCGGCGGGCGTGGGAGCCGGCGCCGCCAGCTCCGGCCCGTACCGGGCCACCCCGGATCCGCCGCCCGGCGCGGCCTCAGTCCCAGGCGCTGCGTCCGGCCCAGGCGCTGACTCCGGCCCGGGCTCTGGCTCGAACCGCCCCGCTATGCCGTCCCCGGCGGCGATCGCCGGAGCGCTCGCGGTCGAGGTAGTCACCGTGGCCACCGCGGCCATCCAGGTGACCGCCACCGCCGCGATCAGCGCGACCCCGACCAGCACCATCCGGGCGCCTCTGGGCACCGTCCTGACCAACTCGCCGGCTCGCCGCCACCACCTCATGTCCCGCCCCTCCTCGCCGAGCTCACCGCCGAGCTCACCGCCACCAGGACGGAGGAAGAGCGCTCTCGGGTTGGCCGGCCGAGGTCACAAGTCGGACACGGGGTCAGAACGACACGCAGGTGCCTTCCTGCTCGTCCGCGCGCAGCACCGACTCCTGATTGAACTTCTGCTCGTACAAGTCGCGGATCTCGTCCACCTTCTTGCTGTCCTCCGCGCCCTCCTTGCGTGGGTAGAGGAGGATCACCACCATGCTGCGCTCCTGAACCAACTTGCCGTCCGAGCCGCGGAACTGGCCGGAGCCGGGCAGCAGCGTCAGCCCGTCCGGGAACCGAGGGGTGATCTCGGCGTCCAGGAACGCGTCGAACTCCTGGTCGCTGACCGGCGACGTGGCCTTGCGGGAGGTGCCGAAGTACAGCTCGGTGCGGGCGTAGGGCTCGCAACCCGGCGCGGCCCCCGGCCCGGGCGCCGCCGCGCTCGGCGGGGACGCGGCGGGGGACGCGGGTGGATTGCCCGCTCCGAACGCGCCGCCCGAGCCCGATCCGGACGAGGCGCACCCGGTGAGCGCCGCGGCCACGACCCCGAGCAGGGCGACCCGCCCGACCCGGCCGGTCAGCGACCGGCCCGGTGACCGAGAGGCCGCTCCACGGGGTGCCGAACGGACGAGGGGTACTTCGGTCATCGGTGGTCTCCTACCGGGGACGTCAGGCGGAGTCGGGGAGCGGGCCGACCGGCCGCCTGGGTGATCATGGAGGCGTGGTCGGGTCAGCGTAGCCAGCCTGCCGACGAATCATGACCTGGTTAAAGCGCGCGCACCGGGGGTGGAGCGACCGACCTTCAGTTCTCCGCGATGAGCCCTTCGAAGGCGCGCAGGTTGGCCAGCGACTCGCCCCGGTCCACCCGCCATGCCCATTCCCGCCGGATGGAGCCGGCGAAACCCAGCTTGAGCAGCGTGTTGAAGTCGCCGTCCGCCGCCTCCAGCACCTGGCCGAGCAGCCGGTCGATCTCATCCGCGGTGACCGCGTGCAGGCCGATCCGGCCGACCAGGTGGATGTCCCCGACCGCGTCCAGCGCGTAGTGCACCCCGTACAGCTTGGCGTTGCGGCGCAGCAGGAAGTGGTAGACGTCCCGGTGGCCTTCGTCTGGGCGGCGACAGACGAACGCGCCGACCAGCAGCGCGTGCTCGCTGACCAGCAGCCAGGTCGGCGTCTGCAACCGGGCGGTGCCGGGCAGGGTGACCAGGAACCGGCCATCCCCGTGCTTGGTGAAGCTGAGCTCGCTGTCGTTCAGCGCCTCGGTGATCACCTTCTCCGGGCCGGAGAGCTCGCTCGGTGCCGGCGGCTCGCTCATCCGGCCAGGCCCGCCTGGCTCGCTCATCCGGCCAGGCCCGCCTGGACTCCGAACCTGGCGCGGAACTCGGCGGCGGCGTCCGCGTAGGTGGCCAGCAGGGCGTCCGTGGTGCGGTCCCAGGAGAACCGCTCGGCGTGCTGCGCCGCCCCGGTGGACAGCTTCTCCCGGTACCCCGGCCGCAGCGCCACCGAGGCCAGCGCGCCGGCCCAGTCGACCGCGCCGTGCCCGGGCACCAGCAGGCCGGACCGGCCATCCGCGACCGCCACCGGCAGCCCGCCGACCGCCGCCGCCACCACCGGCGTCCCGCAGGCCTGCGCCTCCAGCGCGACCAGCCCGAACGACTCGTTGTGGCTGGGTACCGCCACCACGTCGGCGGCCCGGTAGACGTCCACCAGGTCGTCGCGGGACCGCGGCGGCAGAAAGCGCACCACATCGGTGATCCCGAGAGCGGCGGCCAACCGGTGCAGCGCCGTCGGTTCGGCCAGCCCCGAGCCGGAGGGTCCGCCGACGATCAGCACGATCAACCGTTGGCGCAGCGCCCACTCCGCCCGAGGTCCGTCCACCCTGGCCTGGGCGAGCAACTCGGCCGCCGCACGGAGCAGCACGTCCGGGGCCTTGAGCGGCTGGATGCGCCCGACGAAGGCGAGCACCACGGCGTTCGCCGGGAGGTTCAACGCGGCGCGGGCGGCGTACCGGTCGCCCGGGGTGTAGCGGCGCAGGTCAACCCCCGGCGGGATGGTCACCGTCCGCTCCCGGTCGGCGCCGTACAGCTCGACCAGCTGGGCGGACTCCGCATCGGTGTTGCCGACCAGCCGGTCCGCCTCGGCGACCACCTGCTCCTCGCCGATGATCCGCGACCTCGGCTCCGGGGGGTCCCCGTCGGCCAACGCCGCGTTCTTCACCTTGGCCAGGGTGTGCGCGCTGTGCACCAGCGGCACCCGCCAGCGGTCCCTGGCCAGCCAGCCGGCCTGCCCGGACAACCAGTAGTGCGAGTGCACCACGTCGTAGTGGCCCGGCTCGTAGCGCGCTTCGGCCCGCAGCACGCCGGCGGTGAAGGCACACAGCTGGCTGGGCAGCTCGGCCTTGCCCAGTCCCTCGAAGGGGCCGGCGACCACGTGCCGCACCTGCACCCCGGGAGCCAGCTCGACGGTCGGCGGCTGGTCCGACGAGGTTGCCCTGGTGAAGATCTCCACAGCCACCCCGCGCTGCGCCATCCGCACCGCGGTCTGCTCGATGTAGACGTTCATCCCGCCGGCGTCACCGGTGCCGGGCTGCTCCAGCGGGGAGGTGTGCAGCGACAACACGCACACCCGCCTGGGCTCAACTCCAGGCACGATTCCAGGCACCACACCCGTCACGGCGCGGCCGATGCGCTGACCCCTCACCGGCCCTTGATAGCACGCCTCAGCACCGAACACCCACCCGCGGACGGTGGCCTACCCTGGGATCTCGTGACTAGCAGCACCGATCGTCCCGTCGCGGTGGTAACCGGCTCCAGCTCCGGCATCGGCGCGGCCACCGCCCGCGAGCTGGCCAGACAGGGTTTCCACGTGGTGCTGGGTGCCCGGCGCACCGAGCTCACCAAGGAGCTGGCCACCGAGCTGGACGGCACCGCGCTCCCGCTGGATGTGACCGATATCGACTCGGTGGCCGCGTTCGCCTCAGCTATCCCGACGGCCCGGGTGCTGGTGAACAACGCCGGCGGGGCCAAGGGCATGGCCCCGGTGGCCGAGGCCGACGAAGAGCAGTGGCGCTGGATGTGGGAGACCAATGTGCTCGGCACGCTGCGGATCACCAAGGCGCTGCTGCCGGCGCTGATCAGCTCCGGCGACGGGCACATCGTCACGGTGACCTCGGTGGCGGCGTTCGAGGCCTACGACAACGGAGCCGGATACACCTCGGCCAAGCACGCCCAGGCGGTGGTGCACCGCACGCTGCGCGGCGAGCTGCTCGGCCAACCGGTCCGGCTCACCGAGATCGCCCCCGGCATGGTGGAGACCGAGTTCTCCCTGGTCCGCTTCGACGGCAACCAGGAGAAGGCCGACCGGGTCTACGCCGGGCTCACCCCGCTCACCGCCGAGGACGTGGCGGAAGTGATCGGCTTTGCGGTCAGCCGCCCCT
Organism: Pseudonocardia sp.; assembly: GCA_035489915.1. Taxonomy (GTDB): domain Bacteria; phylum Actinomycetota; class Actinomycetes; order Mycobacteriales; family Pseudonocardiaceae; genus Pseudonocardia. Next base: position 4,803 of record DATHIT010000769.1, read on the forward strand.
CGCACGTGAACCTGGACACCATCGTGCTCAAACCCCGTGACCAGGCCTCCGCCACCCGCGCTTTCCGCAGGTCATAGGTGATCAGCCGGCCAGGGCGGAGAGGCGTTGCCAGGCCGCCCAGTCCAGGGTCCACACCCAGATGTCGCCGTCCCTGGGCGAGAGTCGCACCGCGGAGCCGGTGACTTCCACCGGGTCGCCGTAGATGGACGAGTCGTAGTACGCCTTGGCGTCCCGGGTGGACAGGTTCACGCAGCCGTGGCTGACGTTCGAGGAGCCCTGCACCCCGGTGGTGGCCGGGTTGGCGTGGATGAACTCGCCGTTGTTGCTCATCCGCACCGCGTATTTCATCATCACGTCGTAGTCGTACTGCTGGCTGATCATCCGCTTGTCGGTGAACTTCTCGGTGATCACGTGGACACCGGAGCGGGTGTTGCGGTTCGGGTCGGAGTCCAGCCCGTAGCTGGCCGGGTAGCTGGCCGTCTGCTTGCCGTCCCGGATCACCACGAGCTGGTGGCTGGTCACGTCGGCCTTGGTGATCTGCGAGCGGCCGATGGTGAACGTGGTGCTCAGGTCGGTCGCGCCGTACGAGCCGGCCCCGTAGCCGACGCCGAACAGCTTGGCCGACACGGTGACCTTGGTACCCGGCTTCCAGTACTCCTTGGTCCGCCAGTGCACCCGGGAGCCGCCGCTCTCGTCCTGCAGCCACCCCCAGCTGCCTTCGGTGGGCACCGAGGTGGTCACCTTCAGCGCCCGCTCCACCGCCGCGCGGTCGGCGACCTTCCCGGAGAACTGCAGCTGCACCGGGGTGGCCACCCCCACGGTGCGCCCGTCGCCGATGTTCAGCGTGCCCCTGACCAGCCGCGACGGCTTCACCGTGACCACCGTCCCGGCCAGCGGCACGGTCTTGCCCTCGGCGTCGGCCGCGATGCCGGTCCAGGTGTAGGTGGTGCCGTAGCGCAGCGGCTCGGCGGGTGTCCAGCCGCGGCGGTCCGGAGTGAACTGACCGGGTACCGGGGTCCCGCCGGGCGGGGTGAGCGCCACCTCGCGCAGCTCGCCGTCGGTCGCGGTGACCCGGATCCGGTCGGTCGGGCTCACCGGTGGGCCGCCCGGCGCGGGCTGATAGGCCAGCGACACACTCGGCGGGCGGGGCGCCAGGATCCCCCTGCCCTCGCCGTCGCCATCCTCCACGCTGACCCCGGTCACCACTCCGGCGCCGCCGACCAGCGCGACGGCGACCGTCAACAGCAACCTGCGCACGTCCATCCCCATACCTACCTACCGTCCTACAGGCGGCATCCCACTAATACCGGCTCCGGGGTGAGTTCCACGCCAAATGTGTCCCGCACCCCATCCCGGACCTGCCGAGCCAGCGCCAGCAGATCCGCTGTGCTGCCGGCGCCCCGGTTGGTCAGCGCCAACGAGTGCCGACCAGACAGAGCTACCCGCCCGCCCGGTCCAGCATGCCCTCGGTCGAACCCGGCCCGCGAGATGAGCCATGCGGCGGAGAGCTTGACCTGCCCGTCCGCCGCCGGGTACCGAGGCATCGGTGCGCCGGCCTCGAGTACATCGGCCCGGCGCTGCACGGCGTTAGCCTCGGTGACGGGCAGCACCGGGTTGGTGAAGAAGGATCCGGCGCTCCAGGTGTCGTGGTCCGCCGGGTCGAGCACCATGCCTTTGCCTCGGCGCAACGCCAACACCGCCTCACGCACCCGCGCCGAGGGAGCCCGTTCGCCCAGCGGTAGGCCCAGCGCGCCGGCCAGCTCGCCGTAGCGGATCGGTGCGCTGCTCGGCGACACGTCCAGCCCCAGCCGCACCCGCAGCACCACCGCGTCATCCCGGCCCTTGAGCACGCTGCCCCGGTACACCAGGCCGAGCTCCGCCGCCGGGACGTGCTCGCGGACGATGCCGGCGCGCCGGTCATAGAGATCCACGTCGACCAGCACCTCGGCGATCTCCACGCCGTACGCGCCGACGTTCTGCACCGGCACCGCGCCGGCCCGCCCCGGGATCCCGGACAGGCACTCCAGCCCGCTCAGCCCCTCGGCCAGCGCGCGCTGCACCACCGCGTCCCAGTCCTCCCCGGCGGCCACGGTGAGCAGGGCTTTCCCCTCCGACAGGGCGCGCACCGAGCACCCGGAGCTGGCCACCTCAACGGTGGTACCGGGCACCCCCGCGTCGGCCACCACCAGGTTCGACCCCCCGCCGAGGACCAGGACCGGCTCGCCGGCCAGATCCGCCGCGCGGACCGCCTCGACCACGTCCTCGGCCGAGTCCGCGCGCACCAGTCGCTCCGCCGGGCCACCCAGGCGCAGGGTGGTCAGCCCGGCGAACGGCACAGCCGACCGGATCGGGGCAGAGGTGGTCACGTCGGATAACGGTATCAACGGTAATGTCGCGGCATGCCCCGGCCGATCCGCTACCAGTCGCGGTACTCGCTGCCCGCCTCGGAGCTTTACGCCACGCTGGTGGACCGCGAGTACCTGCAGGCCAGGCTGGACCGCATCGGCGGCGACAACGCCCAGCTGCTGGATCTGAGCTCGGACGCCGACTCCGCGAAGTACTCGATGCGCCAGGGCGTCAGCCAGAAGTACCTGCCGGGGCCGATACGCAGTTTCCTGCGCGGCGACCTGGTGATCGAGCGCACCGAGACCTGGCGGCTGGCCAGGCCGGGCCACTACGACGGGACGGTCACCGCCCGGGTGAAGGACGCGCCGGGCAGCATGGGCGGCGCGCTGCGGGTGGCGGACATCGCCGGCGGCTCCGAGTTCGTCCTGGACGCCGAGGCCAAGGTGGACGTCCCGCTGATCGGCGGCAAGATCGAGTCGGCGATCGCCGAGCAAGTGGTCAAGCTCATCGAACGCGAGGCCCGGTTCACCGAGGAGTGGCTGGCCCGGTAGCGGCGGGGCCGTCCCGAGCGGGGCGGCCAGGCGGGCATGGCAGCATCAACGCCCGTGAACGCCGGAAATGGAGATCGCCGCTTCGTCATCACCTTCAGCTGCCCGGACCGTACCGGGATCGTCGCCCGGATCTCCGGGTTCCTGGCCGACGCCGGGGGTTGGATCACCGAGGCCGCCTATCACACCGATTCCGACACCGGCTGGTTCTTCACCCGCCAGGTGGTCCGGGCCGACTCGCTGCCCTTTGACGTGGACGAGCTGCGGCAGCGGTTCGCCGGGGTGGCCGAGGGGCTGTCCGAGCGGGCCAGCTGGCAGGTCACCGACACCGGCCGGGAGAAGCGCGTGGTGCTGCTGGTGACCAAGGAGGGGCACTGCCTGCACGACCTGCTCGGGCGGGCCAGCAGCGGCGAGCTGCCCGGCCAGATCGTCAAGGTGATCGGCAACAGCGACGCGCTGCGAGGCCTGGTGGAGGCGCACGGGCTGCCCTTCTCCTACGTGCCGTTCCCCGAACCCGGAGTGAACGGCGACGCACGGGCGACGGCCTTCCAGGAGCTGGCCGCGCAGGTGGACGAGCACGACCCGCACGCCATCGTGCTGGCCAGGTTCATGCAGATCGTGCCGGCGAAGCTGTGCGAGGCGTGGGCCGGCCGGGCGCTCAACATCCACCACAGCTTCCTGCCCTCGTTCGTCGGCGCCCGCCCCTATCACCAGGCGCACGCCCGGGGCGTCAAGCTGATCGGCGCCACCTGCCACTACGTGACCGCCGACCTGGACGCCGGGCCGATCATCGAGCAGGACGTCATCCGGATCGACCACGGGGACACGGTCACCGACATGGTCCGGCTGGGCCGAGACGCGGAAAAACTCGTCCTGGCCCGGGGCCTGCGCTGGCACCTGGAAGACCGAGTCCTGGTCCAAGGCAACAAAACCATGGTCTTCGCCTGAAAGGCGGAAGACGCGAAAGACCCGTGAGTGGTTAGCGTTGCTCTAGCAACGCTAACCATTCACGGGCCCGAAAGCGCAGGTCAGAGGCCGTGAGTGGTATTGGTCGCCATAGCGACCAATACCACTCACAGGGTTGTCAGGCGGCGACGGGAACCGGTGCGGGCTCGAGGGCCAGCTCCAGGACGTCGGCTACGTCGGCCACGGGGTGGATGTTCAGTTGCGAACGGACCGACTCGGGCAGGTCGTCCAGGTCAGGCTCGTTGCGCTTCGGGATGATCACGTCGGTCAGCCCGGCCCGGTGCGCGGCGAGCAGCTTCTGCTTCACCCCGCCGATCGGCAGCACGCGCCCCTGCAGGGTGACCTCACCGGTCATCCCCACGCTCGAGCGGACCGGGCGGCCGGTGGCCAGCGACGCGAGCGCCGTGGTCATCGTGACGCCAGCCGAGGGACCGTCCTTCGGCACCGCGCCCGCCGGCACGTGCACGTGCAGCTTCTTCGAGGCCAGGTCACCGGCCAGCCCCTTCGACCGCAGGTAGCTCAGCGCGATCGACACGGACTCCTTCATCACGTCGCCCAGCTGACCGGTCAGGGTCAGCCCCGGCTCACCGTCCATCGCGGTGGCCTCGATGAACAGCACGTCGCCACCGGCGCCGGTGACCGCCAGACCGGTGGCCACGCCGGGCACCGAGGTGCGCTCGGCGGACTCCGGGGTGAACCTCGGCCGGCCCAGGTACTTGACCAGGGCGTCGGCGTCGATGTGCACCGGCCGCTCGACGTCCGACCCGGAGGCGGCGTCCAGCGTCACGGCCACCTTGCGCAGCACCTTGGCCAGGCCCCGCTCCAGCTGCCGCACGCCCGCCTCCCGGGTGTACTCGGCGGCGATCATGCCGAGCGCCACCTCGCTGAACTCGACGTCGGTCGGCTCCAGGCCGGCCTTCTCGATCTGCCGGGGCAGCAGGTGGTCACGCGCGATGGCGACCTTCTCCGCCTCGGTGTAGCCGTCCAGCGTGACGATCTCCATCCGGTCCGCCAGCGGCCCGGGGATGCCGTCGAACACGTTCGCGGTGGCCAGGAACAGCACGTCGGACAGGTCCAGGTCGACCTCCAGGTAGTGGTCCCGGAAGGTGTGGTTCTGAGCCGGGTCGAGCACCTCCAGCAGCGCCGCGGTCGGGTCGCCTTGAGTAATACCGTAGGAGCTAACCTTGTCGATCTCGTCGAGCAGCACCACCGGGTTCATCGCGCCGGCCTCCCGGATGGCCCGGACGATCCGCCCGGGCAGCGCGCCCACGTAGGTGCGCCGGTGGCCCCGGATCTCCGCCTCGTCCCGCACGCCGCCCAGGGCGACCCGGACGAACTTGCGGCCGAGCGCCCGCGCCACGGACTCACCCAGCGAGGTCTTGCCCACACCGGGCGGCCCGACCAGGGAGAGCACAGCGCCGGAACCCCGGCCGCCGACCCGCTCCAGGCCCTTGCGGTTGCGCCGGGCGCGGACCGCCAGGAACTCGATCAGCCGCTCCTTGACGTCGTCCAGTCCAGCGTGATCGGCATCCAGGATGGCCCTGGCGGCCACCAGGTCGTCGGAGTCCTCGGTCCTGGAGTTCCACGGGATGTCCAGCACGGTGTCCAGCCAGGTGCGGATCCAGCCGCTCTCCGGGGACTGGTCCGATGCCCGCTCCAGCTTGCCGACCTCGGTCAGTGCGGCCTTGCGGACGTGCTCGGGCAGCTCGGCGTTCTCCACCCGGGTGCGGTAGTCG
>DATHIT010000770.1:0-4656 GCA_035489915.1 Pseudonocardia sp.
GTGATCAGGCCGGCGTCGTCGATGTACAGGTCCACCGGCTCCCCGTCGGCGGTGCGCACGCCGCGCAGCGCGGACACCGCCTGGCCGACCCTCGGCGTCGTGGTCAACGCGTCACCCCGCTGGCCGGGGCGGCGCTGTCCGGCGTGGTGAACACGGTGATGCCGTGCAGTTCGTGCCGGTCGACCGGCCGGTCCAGCAGGTCGGTGTCCGGCCGCGGCCGGGTGTGCCCCTCGGCCACCGCGTACATCGCACGCGCCGCGCGGTGTACGGCGTATACGTCCAGCTCCGCGCGCAGGTTGTGGGCCACCAACACCCGGTGCAACGGCAGTTCGGCGAGCCGGCCCAGGCTGCGGGCGAACACCGCGACGTCCGCGCCCGGCTGGTGTGCCCAGTAGGCCGCGCTGAGCACGGTGTCGCCGCTGAGCAGCGTGCGGGTCTCCGCATCCCACAGGCAGAGGCTGTCCGGGGAGTGGCCGGGGGTGTGCAGCACGGTCACCATCCGGTCGCCCAGGTCGATCGACTCGCCGTCGGCCAGCGCCCTGGTCGGTGCCACCGCCGGGATCCGCCACCGGTCCAGCGGCGGCAGCGGGCGCGGGTGCTGGTCGGGGGTCAGGGTGAACGGCCCGCTCCGGTCCAGCTCGGCGAACCGCTCGAACAGCTCCGCCGCCCTGGTCGCCGCCCGGCGGTAGGTGAGGTAGAAGTCGTCGGGCGCCGCGTGGTGACCGCCCAGGCCGGCCGGGTGTACCGCAATGTCGACCACATGCGGCGCCAGCTCCTGGTTGCCGCCGCGGTGGTCGAAGTGGTCGTGCGAGTTCACCACGATCAGCGGCAGCCCGGTCAGCCGTTCCAGCACCGGCAGGATCGGCCGCATGCCCATCCCGGAGTCGAACAGCAGCGCCCGCCGGCTGCCCACCACCAGGTAGCTGTTCACGTGCCCTGGCTCGGCGATCAAGGCGATACCGGTGCCGACACCGGTCCCCGCCCGCGGGCCCCCGGTGATCCAACGGGTGACGAACCACTCCGGGTGGTCCACCTCAGCATCCACGGCCGAAGGAGCTAATGTTGATGGCATCAACAATTGACGCTAGACGGGTTATGTTTCCAGCCCGTGTCGGCGTGTGGCGTTCAGGAAAAAGGGGACACTGTGAGGCCAGGTCACGCCGCCGATGCGCCGCCTGCCCGGGAGGCGCCGCCGGCGCGGCGACTGGGGGAGCGGATCCGCTCTCGGCGCCGACAATGCGGCCTGACCCTGGTGGAGGTGGCCGAGCGGGCCAACCTGTCGCACCCGTTCCTCAGCCAGGTGGAGCGCGGCCTGGCCCAGCCGAGCATGGCCTCGCTGTTCCGCATCGCCCGCGCGCTCGGGGTCACCCAGGACTGGCTGCTCGCCGCCGCCGGTCCGAGCACCGCGGCCGAGCCGGTTGCGGTGCTGCGCCAGGACGAGGGCATCACCGTGCCGGCCACCGGGGACGGCGTGGCACGACAGCTGCTGGCCGCACCGGGGCGGTTCATCCCGACCGAGTTCGTCAACCCGGGCGCCAGCTTCCAGGAGTTCTTCGAGCATGAGGGCGTCGAGTTCGTCTACATTGCCCAGGGCGCGCTCGACGTGGAGCTCGGCGACGGGCGGCTGTTCACCCTGGCCACCGGGGAGTGCATGCGTTACCCCGGCTCGATCCCGCACCGCTGGCGGGCCGCCCGACCCGGCCCGACCCGGGTACTCATGATCCACACAGACCCGGCCGGCGGGGCGACGCTGGATCCTCCGGCGCACTGACCCGCCCCGTCCTCGCCCGCCGGGCGGGGTGAACCTGGTCGAAGGAGAGGGGACGAGCGTGGCCGCGTGCACGGACGCGTCGACAGCGCATTCAGCTCAGCCCGGCGGCCGGAAGCACCCCGCCCAGCACCGCCAGGTCCCGCTGGTCCAGCTCGGCGCGCGGCCCTCGGGTGATCATCTCCGCGAAACCGCCGTCGGCCTGCATGATGGTGAGCGTGTAGAGCCGCTCGGTGGGCGAGTCGTTGACGATTCGGTGTACCGAGCCGGGCATCAGGGTGAGCGTGTCGCCGGCCCCGATGCGCACCGCGTCCCCGTCCGAATGCGCGGTGGCCTGCCCGGCCAGGACCACGAAAGTCTCGGTGGACTCGGGGTGCGAGTTGGGTGGCTGCGCGCCGCCGGGCTCCCAGACCTCGAGCACCACCGTGGTGGGCGAACCGGTCGCCGGCCCGGCCAGCACGGCCAGCTTCACCGTGTCCCCGGGGGTGATGTGGTGGAAGGTGATCTCACCTCGGCGAGTGACGGACGGTGCCTGCGCCATGGACCGGACTTCCTCTCCGATAGTGGTCGAGCGCCGACACTAGGTGCGCGTTGTTTCCCGGAGGTAACGCTGTGACCTTGGACAACGCCGTGCCGACCGGCGTCGGAGCAACCCGGCCCGAGCAGCCGTACCACGGCGTTCTGACGGCATTCTGGGACTACGAGCGGGCGCTGCTCACCGCCGATGTGCCCAGCCTGGAGCGGTGGTTCCTGGCCGACCCGGAGACGTTGCGCTCGGCTGGCGGCGCGACGCTGGTCGGCGCCGACCACATCACCCAGCTCCGCCGGGAGCAATCGGCGCCGGGCTCGCGGCGCATCGAGCGGCTGCACCTGCGCACCCTCGCCCCGGACACCGTGCTGGTGGTCGCCGAGGTCACCCGGCCGGACGGCACCATCACCGCGCAGACCCAGATCTGGCTGCGCACCGCCGAAGGGTGGCGGGTGCGCGCCGCGCACGTCAGCGGCTCCACGCCGGCCACTCCGACGATCAGCGAGCCGGACCGAGTCTGGCGGCTGGCGGGCCCGCTGCCGGTCGAGCCCGAACCGGGCCAACCCGCGCCCGACCCGAGCGGGCCGCTCACCGGGGTGCGGCTCGCGGTGAAGGACCTGTTCGCACTGCGTGGCCAGGCCATCGGCGGCGGCTCGGCGCGCTGGCTGGCCGATTCGCCGGTGCAGACCGCGACCGCCGCCTCGGTGCGGACCCTGCTGACCGCCGGCGTCACCGTGGCCGGCCTCGCGCACACCGACGAGCTGGCGTTCTCCCTGGCCGGGGTGACCGCCAGCTACGGCGCGGTGCCCAATCCGGTCGCCCCTGGCCGGGTGAGCGGCGGGTCCAGCAGCGGGCCGGCGGCCGCCGTGGCCGGGCACGCCGCCGACCTGGGTATCGGCACCGACACCGCTGGCTCCATCCGGGTTCCGGCGTCCTACTGCGGGCTCTACGGGCTGCGGCCTACCCACGGGGTGATCAGCACGGACGGAGTGCTGCCGCTCGCCCCGTCGTTCGACACCGTGGGGCTGCTCGCCCGCGACCCCGGCCTGCTGGCCACCGCCGCCGACCTGCTGCTGCCATCCAGCTCGGGTCTGCCGGTGGACGTGCTGCTCCGCCCCGCCGACCTGCTCGACTCGCTCGCGCCGGACGTCCGGCTGGCCTTCGACAGCGCGGCACTGGCGCTGGCCGGCCGCACCTCATGCCGGATCGAGCCGGCGCCGGAGCTGGCCGAGGCGGTCGAGGTCTGGCTGCCGGCGTTCCGCGCGGTGCAGGCCGCCGAGGCGTGGCAGGCGCACGGCGAGTTCGTCCAGCGCGCCCGCAACGACCTGGAGCCCGCCGTGGTGGCCCGGTTCGAGGCCGGCCGCGTCCTCACCGAGGCGGCGGTGGCCGAGGCGCGGGAGGTGTTGGCGGCGGCCCGGGCCAGGCTGGCCGAGCTGCTCACCCCAGGCGTCGCGCTGCTGCTGCCCGCGTCGTCCAGCCCGGCGCTGCCCCTGGACCTCCCGGCCGACCAGGTGGACACGGCCAGGGCCGCCACGCTGCGGCTGACCTGCCTGGCCTCGCTGGCCGGGCTGCCCTCGGTGGCGGTGCCGACCATGCGAGTGGGGCCGCTGCCGATGGCGTTCTGCCTGGTCGGCGCGGCGGGCACGGACCGGTCGCTGCTCGAGTTGATCAACCGCCCGCCGCCGTGGGAGGCCGCATGACCGAGACCCGCTCGCTCGGACCCAGCCTGGCGAACAGCTGGCAGGTCCGCCCCGGCGCGGTGGACCTGCGCCGCCCGCCACGCCCGCCGGTCCCGGTCGAGCTGCCCGCGCTGCCCGAGCGGCTCACCCTGGACCTGGCCAGGACCGCGCTGCTCGTGGTCGACATGCAGAACGACTTCTGCCACCCGGACGGCTGGCTGGCCGGCATCGGCGTGGACGTCACACCGGCGCGCGCGCCGATCCCGGTGCTGGCCGCGCTGACCGCCCAGCTGCGCCCCCGACGGGTACCGATCATCTGGCTGAACTGGGGGAACCGCCCGGACCGGGCCAACCTGCCGCCGAACGTGCTGCACGTCTACGACCCGGCCGCCCAGGGGCGCGGCATCGGCAGCCCGCTGCCGGGCAACGGCGCTCCGGTGCTGCAGGCGGGCAGTTGGGCGGCCGCCGTGGTGGACGAGCTCACCCCGGCCGAGGCCGACATCCGAGTGGACAAGTACCGGATGAGCGGGTTCTTCGACACGCCGCTGGACTCGGTGCTGCGCGGGCTGCGGGTGGACACCGTGCTGTTCGCCGGGGTGAACGCGGACCAGTGCGTGCTGGCCACCCTCACCGACGCGGCCTGCCTCGGCTACGACGCGGTGCTGGTCGAGGACGCGGTG
>DATHIT010000771.1:0-3949 GCA_035489915.1 Pseudonocardia sp.
TGCTGGGCTCCTCGGCGGTCGGCCGGATCACCGCCTCGGCACCCCGGGACGGGTTCGTCGGTGACCCGTCGACCGGGCTGTACTACCACCCGGTGGTGCTGGACGGGGTGCGGCCCGGTGACGAGGTGTTCCAGCAGGAGACGTTCGGCCCGCTCGTCGGGGTGACCACCTACCGGGAGCTGGACGAGGCGATCGAGCTGGCCAACGCCCCCGGCTACGGGCTGTCCGCGGCGATCTACACCACCGACCCGAAGAGCGCGTTCCGGTTCCGGGCCGGCATCGGTGCCGGCATGGTCAGCGTGAACAACTCGACCTCGGGCGCCGAGGCGCACCTGCCGTTCGGCGGGAACGGCCGCTCCGGCAACGGCAGCCGACAGTCCGGGATCTGGGTGCTCGACCAGTTCACCCGCTGGCAGTCGATGAACTGGGACTACTCCGGCAAGCTGCAGAAGGCGCAGATGGACGTGGCCACCGTGGAGCCGGACCTGGACTACCGCCTGCCCAGTCAGCCGGGGAGCTGAGCCGTGCCGCCGGAGCTGCCCGCGCGGGCCGAGGTGGTGGTGATCGGCGGCGGGGTGGTCGGCACCAGCGCGGCGTTCCACCTGGCCGAGGCCGGGGTGGACGTGCTGTTGCTGGAGCGCGACGAGCTGGCCTCCGGCAGTACCTCGCGGGCCGCCGGCGGGGTGCGCGCGCAGTTCTCCGACCCGGTCAACATCGCGCTCGGGCAGCGCAGCCTGGCGGCGTTCGAACGCTTCGCGCAGCGGCCCGGCGGGGAGATCGACCTCAAGCAGTGCGGCTACCTGTTCCTGCTGGACAGCGAGGACGATGTGGCCGACTTCCAGCGCGGCGTGGCGCTGCAGAACGAGCTGGGCGTACCCAGTCGGCTGCTGGACGTCGCCGAGGCCTGCGCGATGTCCCCGTTCGTGAACTCCGACGGGCTGCTCGCCGCCGCGTTCTCCCCGAGGGACGGGCACTGCACCCCGGAGGCGGTGGTGGCCGGCTACGCCGCCGGCGCCCGGGCACACGGCGCGGTGATCCGCCGGCACTGCCCGGTCACCGGCATCGACGTGTTGGACGGCGCGATCACCGGGGTGCGTACCGCGAGCGGGGTGGTGCGCACCGAGACGGTGATCTGCGCGGCGGGGGCGTGGTCGGCGGCGATCGGCGAGCTGGTCGGGGTGACCCTGCCGGTGCGGCCGCTGCGGCGGCAGGTGCTGGTCAGTGAGCCGGTCCCGGACCTGCCGGCCGACCTGCCGTTCACCATCGACTTCGGTACCACGTTCTACTTCCACGACGAGGGCGACGGGTTGCTGATGGGTATGTCCGATCCGGATGAGGAGTACGGCTTCCGGCTGGAGCGCAGCGACGCCTGGCTGGGGCGGTTCTCCGAGGTGGTGGCCCATCGGGCGCCTCGGTTGGCCGAGGTCGGCATCGCGCACGGCTGGGCCGGGCTCTACGAGATGACCCCGGATCACAACGCGGTGGTCGGCGAGTCGGCCGCGGTCAGCCGGTTCCTGTACGCCACCGGGTTCTCCGGGCACGGGTTCCTGCAGGGGCCGGCGATCGGCGAGGTGCTGCGCGACCTGGTGCTCGGGCACACCCCGGTGGTGGACGTCTCCGCGCTGGATGTTGCCCGGTTCGCCGATCAGCGGCCGCGACCGGAACGGAACTGCGTCTGATGGACGACCTGCTGGCGAGCATGGACGAGTGGGGCCCGGAGAAGGTCGTCTGCGTGTCCGACTCGCGGACCGGGATGCGCGGCGTGCTGGTGATCGACAACACCGCGCGCGGCATGGGCAAGGGCGGCACCCGGATGAGCCCGTCGGTGACCGTGGCGGAGATCGCCCGGCTGGCCAGGGTGATGACCTGGAAGTGGGCGGCGGTCGACCTGTTCCACGGCGGCGCCAAGGCGGGCATCCTGGCCGACCCGGACAGCCCGGACAAGGAACGCGTGCTGCGCGCGTTCGTCCGCCGACTGGCCGACCAGATCCCGTCGTCCTACGTGGCCGGCCTGGACATGGGCATGACCGAGCGCGACGCGGCGATCATCCAGGACGAGCTGGGGGATCGCGGCGCGGCGGTGGGGGTGCCCGAGCAGCTCGGCGGGGTGCCCTACGACGAGCTCGGGGTAACCGGTTACGGGGTGGCCGAGTCGGTGGACGCGGCGCTGCGCCGGGCCGGCCGTTCGGTGAAGGGCGCCCGGGTGGCGTTCCAGGGGTTCGGCGCGGTCGGGCTGGCCGCCGCGCGCCGGTTGGACGAGATGGGCGCGAGTGTGGTGGCGCTGTCCACCGCGCGCGGGGCGGTGCACCAGCCGGACGGGCTGGATGTCCCGAAGTGGCTGGCGCTGCGGGCCGAGCGCGGTGACGACTGCGTGCTGGCGGCGGCCGGCGGCTCGCGGATCGCCGCGGGGGAGGAGCTGGTCGTCGACTGCGACGTGCTCATCCCGGCCGCCACCCAGGACGTGATCGACGCGGGCGTGGCGTCCCGGATCCGGGCGTCGCTGGTGGTGGAGGGGGCGAACCTGCCCACCAACGCCGACGCGCGCACCGTGCTGGCCCAGCGGGGGGTCACCGTGGTGCCGGACTTCATCGCCAACGCCGGCGGCGTGGTGGCCGCCGCGTTCGCGATGGACGCGCGGTACTCGGCGTTCCGGCCCGACCCGGCGGCCATCTTCGAGGCGATCGCCACCCGGCTGCGGCAGAACACGCACACCGTGCTCGACCACGCCGAGTCGATCGGGGTGACCCCGCACGAGGCCGCCCTGGGGATCGCCACCGAGCGGGTCCGCACCGCCATGCAACTGCGCGGCCGGCTTCCCAGCTGACCGTCGAGGAGATGCGGCATCCCGCCGCACGGGCCATACGATCTCCGGGTGCTCAACCCGATCCACCTCCGCACGCTGCGTGAGTGTGTCCGCACCGGGTCGTTCGCCGAGGCCGCCAGGGAGCTGGGGTACACCGCGTCGGCGGTCTCCCAGCAGATGATCCTGCTGGAGCGGTCGGTGGGTGCCGCGTTGTTCGAGCGGTCCGCGCGCAGCGTCCGGCCGACCGCGGTGGCCGCCCAGCTGGCCGAGCGCAGCGGCGCGGCGCTGGGCGCGCTGAGCACCCTGGAGCGCGAGGTGCGGGCCATGGTGCGCGGCGAGGCGGGCAGCCTGCGGCTGGCCAGCTTCGCCACCGCGAACGCCCGCATCGTGCCCACCGCGCTGGCCGCCGTGGTCGCCGTCCGACCGAACGCGGAGGTCCAGCTGGACGAGGGCGAGCCGGACGAGGTGCTCGACGGCGTGCTGGACGGGGCACTGGACGCCGCCGTGGTGTTCGACTACGACCGCGACCCGCGCGACTGGCCGGTCGAGCTGCGCCGGGCACAGCTGCTCGCCGAGCCGTTCGCGCTGGCCGTGGCGCCGGAGCACCGGCTAGCCGGGAGCGCGGAGGTGGACCTTGCCCAGGCGGCCGAGGAGACCTGGATCTGTACCAGGGCGGACACCTCCGGCGCCCGCTCGCTGGTTCGGCTGGCCGCGGAGGCGGGGTTCACCCCGCGCATCGTGTTCCGCAGCAACGACTACGGCGTGGTCCGGGAGCTGGTTGCCCGCAACCTCGGGGTGGCCATGCTGCCCGCGCTGGCCTGGCCGGACGCCGGGGTGAGCACGCCGCGGCTGACCGGGCGGCAACCGTACCGGCGGGTGCTGGTGCTCTACCGGCCGCTCAACACCAACCCGATGCTCCCGCTCGCCCTGGACTGCCTCACGCGCGCCTGCGCCGAGTTCCACTGGGACTGAATTGGACCAAGACGACCTGCAGCCAATCGTGGACGACCTGGCTCATCGTCTGCGCCGCTCGGTCGCGATTGATGATCCGTCGATCCGTCTGCTCGCGGCGAGCCGGCACTTCGGGGATGAGGACGCGGTCCGGGTGCGGTCGGTGTTGAACCGGACCGTGGAGCGCGAGCTGAC
>DATHIT010000772.1:0-2825 GCA_035489915.1 Pseudonocardia sp.
CGCCACCGACCGGTCGTCCAACCGCAGGTAGTTGATCAGCACGCCGAACAGGTGCGTCGGGTCGTCGGACCACCGGGGCAGTCCCAGGTCGATCTCGGCGACCGCCCGGTGCCCGTACTGGCCCAGGAAGGCCGCCATCCCCGCCTGGGTAACAGAGGGCAGCTCGCCGCGCAGGTAGCGGGCGGCCAGCTCGCCGGCCGGAGCAGAGTCCAGCGCGGCCGCCGAGTCGGCGTCGGCCTTGATCCGGCTGGCCAGCTGCCACAGCGCCATGTCCATCTCGGTGGTCACGTTGTGCGGCAGCCCGCGCAGCACCACCTGCAGCTCACCGCCACGCAGGTCGTGGCGCAACAGCCGGGCGGCCAGCCCGAGCATCAGGAACCCGGCCGCCGGGGCGGGCATCAGGCTGGGCATGGTCGGCGCGATCACGCGAAGCGACCGCTCCACGTGGTCCAGCCGCTGCTCGGAACTGACCCCGGCAGGTACCGCGAGCTTGCGCTCCAGCCGCTCCGCGATCTGCCGCGTCTGTTCTTCGGCGACGGACGGCCGGATCATCGCGTGCAGCGCCCTCGGCGGTATCCGCAGCCGCCACTGCACCTTGGCCAACCTGGCCAGCAGCGGCAGCACCGACTGCTTGCGCACCGTGAACCGGGGGTCCTCGCCCAGCTTGGCCAGCACCTCGGCCGCGCGCGCCTCCATCACGCTGAACATCTTGAGCATGATCTTGCGACCCACCGGGTGCCGCAGCGCGGGCGTGACGTTGACGAACGCGCGCTGGCCGGCCACCTTCAGCCCGCCCGGCCCGGCCAACCCCTGGGGCGCTCGAACCCCGAACAGGTCGGCGATCCCGGAGCCGAGCAGCCGGAACGAGGCCAGCCCCATCGGCGTGATCGGCCGGATCAGTCCCTGGGCCAGCGTGATGCAGAAGTAGGCCGCCGAGCCATCTCCGGCCGGGCCGGGGTCGGTGGGCAGCGGGTACAGCGTGGTGATCGGCCGAGCCTGGGTCAGCCACATCGTGGCGGACTCGTCGAGCGCCCACTCGCAGTCCTGGGGTGAGCCGTAGTGGTCCTCCACCCGGCGGCCCAGCGCGGCCATCTCGGTCAGCTGCTCGTCGGTCAGGCAGGCCGTCGGCTCCGGCTCCGCCGGACGCTCCCGCTGGATGGTGCCGCCGCCGGCCACCGGCAGGATCTCCACCCGCTTGTCGCCGAGCCGACGCTCCCGCACCGGGCCGCCGTCCAGCCCGAGCACAAACCGGTCCGGGTTCACCGCGCCGGATACCACCGCCTCGCCGAGCCCGGGGCTGGCGTCGATGACGGCCTCCCGGCGCCGCCCGGTCACCGGGTCGGCGGTGAACATCACCCCGCTCACCTGCGAGTTGACCATCCGCTGCACCACCGCGGCGAGCGCCACCTCACGGTGCCGGATGCCATTGCTGGACCGGTAGCTCACCGCCCGGTCGGTCCACAGGGACGCCCAACAGCGCCGCACCGCGTCCAACACCGCGTCCACACCGACCACGTTGAGGTAGGTGTCCTGCTGGCCGGCGAAGCTGGCGAACGGCAGGTCCTCGGCGGTGGCCGAGGAGCGCACCGCCACCGGGACCTCTTCCCCGTCAACCGAGGCCAGTGCCCGGTAAGCCTTGATCACCTCGGCCTCGATGTCCTTCGGCACCGGCGCGGCGGCGACCGCTGCCCTGGCCTTGCCCGCCAGGTTGGCCAGCTCGGCCTGGTCGGCGCCGGTTCGGCCGGCCGGCTGCTCGAGTTGCTCGAGCACCGCGTCGAGCCCGGCACCCTCGGCAACTCGGCGGTACGCGCCGACGGTGAGGCAGAACCCTCCTGGCACCGGAAGCCCGGCCTGGGTCAGCTCGCCGAGGTTCGCCGCCTTGCCGCCGACCAACGGAACCATCGACGCGTCGATGGCGCCGAAGTCCAGCACCAGCGCATCCATCGTGTGACCTCCGAGTGAACCTGGGTGGCTTAAATTCAACGTTCGATGAAAGTAGCACGGGCGGCCGCCAGGGCCTCTCTGCTTATCGCCGCGCAGCGTCGCCGCCCAGCGGAAACACCCTTTCGAGCAGGGGAAATCGGCCGAGCAGGGCAGACTGGCCAGACAGGGCTGGCCGAGGGCCAGGCGATGGAAGGAGACAACAAGCATGGTGTGGGTGCTGCTGGCGGGCGCGATCCTGAGCGAGGTGGCCGCGACGATCTCGCTGCGGCTCTCCGAGGGGTTCACCAAGGCGGTGCCGAGCACGATCGTGGTGGTCGGCTATCTGGCCTCGTTTGCGCTGCTGTCCCAGGTACTCAAGCGGGGAATGGCGGTCGGCGTGGCGTACGGCATCTGGGCGGCGGTCGGGGTGTCGCTGGTCGCGGTGATCGGCGCGGCGTTCCTGGGCGAGACACTGACCTGGGTGCAGGTGGGCGGCCTGGCCCTGGTGATCGTCGGGGTGGTGGCCGTGCAGTCCGGCGCACACGCCGCCTGATCCTGACGGTCAGCACTGGCCTCAACGGCGGAAGAGACTCGTGCGCCCCGGGCCGTTCCTGCTGGCCCGGGGCACCCGGTGGGGAGCGGACAAGCCGCGGGGCGCGCTCGAACGGGCGCCCACTGCACCCAACGATCAACCCCACCGGAGGTAACGGCGGGTAACCGGGGCGATTACCACGCCGGAGTCCACCTGAATAGTCCAGCGGCCGGCTCTTGATTCGGTATCGGACCGCTGCCAGGGTTACTTTTCTCCTGACGGCAGGCCCTTCGCGCCGCCGTCGGGAGAGTTCGCGGTCACTCCCCCCGTGGGCCGCGAACATCCGCCCAGGATTCCTCGTTTCCCCCAT
>DATHIT010000773.1:0-7305 GCA_035489915.1 Pseudonocardia sp.
GACGAGTTGTGGGTCGTCAGTGATGTCGATCGGGTAGAGCGCGGTGACGCGGCCGGCGGGAGCGAATCCGGCGGCGTCGAGCATCGCGCGGGCATCCGCCGGTTGGCCGTCTGCCATCGCCCGGAGTGCGAGCAGCCAGCCTCCGTGTCCACGGTTGGCCGGGGTGCCATCCGCCAACATCGCGCGTGCCAGTGCCGCCGTCTCGCGTTTGTGTCGCTCGTCGCCGGTGTGGATCGCGACCCGGCCGAGCGAGACGATGCCCGCCGCATACAGTGTGCCGGCCACCGGTATGCCGCCCGCGTCGAAGCGGCCTTCGAGTGCGGCGACAGCGTCGGGCAGGTGACCGGTCTGGAACAGCTGTCGCCCCCGCCAGGTCTCGAAGAAGTGGAGTGCGAACGCCTGCCGCTCCCGGTTTGCCGCGGCGATGCCGCTCGAGATCAGCTCGAGCGACTCGTCGAAGCGGTCGAGCACGGCGAGCAGCTCGCTGCGCCACTGCCGTGCCACCCACTCCCGGGTTTCCTCACCGGGGCCGAACCCGTCGCGCATCGCCTGCTCGTGCGCCGCGAGCGCATCAGAGAAGTGGCCGTCGACGTACCGCAGTGACCCTTCGACCAGCCCGAGGATCGAGCGCGTCGCCAGGTCTCCCACGCCCTCGATCGTCGCGCGAGCCTGCTTCAGCAGGAGTGTTGCCTCGTCCGGCCGTCCGGCCTGGACCAGGTTGTAGGCCAGCCGCGCCTGGTGCTGGGAGCGGTCCTCATCGGACAGATCGCGCAGCGCGAGGGCTCGCCGCCCGGCCTCCGCACGCACGTCGGGCGACAGGGCGAACATGCTGGCCAGGCTGAGGCACACCGCCGCCTCCTCGGCCGCCGGAACGACATTCCGCAGATGCTTCCGCGCGAACGACTCTGCGTCGTCGGCCTTGCCGGCGGCGTGCAGCAGGACCGTGGTGGTCGCGACCAGCGGACCGGCGGCGTGGTGACCAGCGGGAATCAGGTCCAGGGCGTGGCGGCTCAGCTCGGCCGCCGCCGCGGGATCGCGCTGGCCGAGCGCGTCGGCGGCGTCCTTGAGCAGGCCGACGGCTACCTCGTCACCTGGTTCGGCGCTGGTGGCCAGCTGCGTGGCGACCTCGACCGGGATCGCCCCGGCCGCCAGCAGGACATCCACGGCTTGGCGGTCAAGCGCCCGGCGCGCTGACACCGTGGTGCTGCCGCGGACGGCCTCGCGGATGATGTCGTGGCGAAAGGCGAGCCGGTCGGCGCGCTCAGCGAACACGCCGGCCTCGATCAGCTGCTCGACCGGAGTCAGCAGCGACGTTGCCGGAGCCCGCAGCATCGACGCCAGCTCGCCGACGGCGAAGCCGCGGCCGAGCGAGGCGGCCGCGACGGCGAGCTGGCGGGCAGACTCCGACAGGCGTGCGAGCCGATGGCGCATGCTGGCCGCAACGCGCGCGGGAAGCCGCGCTTCCACCAGCCTCGCCTCACCGTCCTCGATCCGCACGAGCCGCTCCTCGCGCAGCCCCCGCAGCAGCTCGACGAGGAAAAACGGGTTGCCGGCCGCGTCCGAGGCCAGCTCGAGCAACGCCCGGTCGGGGCGCGCCTGCATCACCTCCGAAGCGAGCTCGGCGACCGCGTCAGGCGTCAGCGGCTCGAGGACGATCCTGCGTGCCCCTCGGGAGACGAGTTGCTGGACCAGGTCGTCCAGCGCGCTGCCGGGCTGGATCGCACGGGCGGCCAGCACCCAGGCGACCGGGACCGACTCGAGCCGGGGCGGGAGGGCGCGCAGCGCGGCCAGGGTGCCGCCATCGGCCCATTGGAGGTCATCGAGGCACACCAGCACCGGCCCGACCGTTGCCGCGTCCTCCAACAGCGACTCCAGATCCTGCACCAGCCAATAGCGCTGCTCAGGCCCGCCGCGAACGACCGGCAGCGCGGAGCGTTCGAGCAGCGGCACCGCCCCGTCAAACAGCGCCCGCAGCAGCGGGGCGAGCTCGACCACGGCCTCGGACGGGTCGGTTTCGCCCAGGCCGGCCCGTACTGACATCCGATCCGCCATCCGCATCGCCTCGGCGAGCAGGCGACTCTTCCCGATCCCCGGCGTGCCCTCAACCACGACGACCACACCCGCCCCGACGCGCAACGAGCTCAGCGCCTCGCGCAGGACGGCCAACTCCCGGTCACGCCCGTGCAGCGCCGTGGTCGTGGTCCCCGCCATCCCGAGAGCCTGGCACGTTCGCCCGACACTTCCACCCAGGGATCACATGTTCATGCGGTGCTCAAGGTCCGGTACCGGCGGGACGCTCTCGCACGCTGGACACCGCTGTCCAATGCCCGAAGTCACCCGGCAGAGGGCACCGGCGGCGTGTCGGACCCGGGGCCGGGTTCGACATCGATGTCGGTGGCACGCATCGGCCGGTCGCACACCGAGCAGTGCAGCTCGACGTGGCTGATCTGCCCGCAGGCGTGGTGCCGGTAGAGCACCGGCGGCCCGGCCTCGCCGGCCAGCCACCGATCCCCCCAGCGCACCATGACCAGCAGCAGGTCACACAGCTCCGTGCCCTTGGCGGTGAGCCGGTACTCGTGGCGGGGCGGCCGCTCGGAGTACGCGTGCCGCTCCAGCACTCCGCTCTCCACCAGCCATTTGAGCCGCTCGGTGAGCACCTTGCGGGAGATGCCGAGGTCCTGCTGGATCTGCTCGAAGCGGCTGATGCCCACGTAGATGTCCCGCAGGATCAACGGCGACCACGGCTCCCCGATCACGTCCAGCGTGCGGGCGATGGAGCAGGCCATGTCCCCGAACTGGGTTCGCTGCATGAACCCAGTCTAGCCACAAGGGTTCCCTTAAGAAACGTTCGATGCTACGGTTCACCCGGTCAGTTCCTTTAGGGAATGTACGGGAGGACATCATGAACCGACCCACCGTTGTCTCGGCTCAGGAGTGGCAGATCGCTCGGGACGCGCTGCTGGTCAAGGAGAAGCAGCACACCCGCGCGCTGGACGCGCTGGCCGCCGAGCGGCGCAGGCTGCCGATGGTCCGACTGGAGAAGGACTACCGGTTCACCGCGCCGGACGGCTCCACGGTCACCCTGCCCGAGCTGTTCGACGGCCGCCACCAACTGGTGATCTACCACTTCATGCAGGAGCCGGGCCAGGACTGGCTGTGTGGCGGGTGCGCGTCGTTCACCGACAACATCGCCCACCAGGAGCACCTCAACGCCCGGGACACCCGGCTGGTGCTGATGGCCCGCGCGCCCCAGGAGGAGATCGGCGTGGTGCGCAAGCGAATGGGCTGGACGGTGCCCTGGTACTCCTCGTACGGCAGCGACTTCAACGACGACATGGGCCTGAGCTTCTTCGGGCTGAGCGTCCTGCTGCGCGACGACTCCTCGGGCACCGACGAGGTGTTCCGCACCTACTTCACCGACGGGCGCGGGGTGGACCGGCTGCGGCTGGACTTCAACCTGATGGACCTGACCCCGTACGGCCGTCAGGAGCAGTGGGAGGACTCGCCGGAGGGCTGGCCGCGGCACCCGACGATGAGCCAGATCCGCGTCCGCGACGAGTACTGAACTCCGACTCCACGCCCCGGAGGAGACCATCATGGCCCGCACGCTCACTCCCACTGAACCCGAGCAGTTCCTCGCCCAACCCCGAGGCGGGCGGCGTGCGGGCCCGAGGTCGCTCGACCGCCGCCTGCTCCTCGTCGGGCGCTCCTAGCTGTTGTTCACGCTGGCCCGGGCCCTACTGGTCGAACGGGAGGCATTGCTTCGGGCTCGGGTGGCCCGGGCGGGAGTCGCGGGTGCGGTGCCGTTCTGGGCGACTGGCGCCGGGGGGTCGGCGAGCGCCGCCGTGGATTGGGCCGGCGGGAGCGCCGCGGCGGGAGCCGGGGGCGGGGTGGGAGCCGGGGGTGGGGTCGGGATGATCGGCGCCGCTGGTGCCTTGGTCGAGGTGTGCTTGGTCAGGTCCCGGTCCTTCTCGCGGCGCACCAGGTCAGCCAGTAGGGCGCGGTCGTACTTGGCCTCGGCGGTGCTGGCGCGCTGGTGCGCCTTGGCTTGGGCACGGCGGGCGTTCTTGCGCGCGGCGCGCAGCTTGGCGCGTTGATTCTCGGCGTCCTTGATGGCCTTCTTGAGCCCGGAGACGGTTTCCAGGGCGGCCCGCAGGTTCGCCTCGTGTTCGCGGCTTGCGGCGGAGTTCGTTTCCAGCTGCTCGTCCAGCGAGGTCACCTTGGCCTGGCCCGCGGCCGCCGCGGCGGCTCGGGTGCGCAATGTCTCCCGGCGGCGCTCCAGCGGTGCGGTCCTCTGTCCAGTCATGATCGGTTCCTTCCGTTTGCTTCGTCGCGGGCAGCGATCGGCCAGCGACATGTGAGCCCGGGCGGGCGGCAATCACCGGCACGCGGCGCCGTGACCAGCAGGTGAGTCCGGCCGCGAGGTGCGGTGATTGCGCGGCCAAGATGGACTTGAAGTGAATCACAGGTCAACGCCAGATTGACTCGAAGGATCAACGTAGCAGGTTGGCGGGTGAGTCAAGCCAGGCCGGGTGGCTCGATGTGCGTGTCGTCAGGGAGCCCGGACAGGTGGCCCCACCAGACCGGCATTTCACGCGGCGCACATTAGGTTGAGCTAGATTCTGAGAGTCTCTCAGGATCGGCGTTTTGTCAGCCCGGCGTTGGGCGATCTCCTCCCCGAGAAGGGAAAGCGCTGTGCGGCGTGCGAACCCCATTGTTTCGATCACGACAGTGACCGGCCGGAGTTTTCGACAGATGGCCGCAATTGTGCTTGTGACGGTCGGTCTGCTCAGTTCCTGCGCGGAAGCCGCCACCGAGCGTGAACCCGCCGCGGCCGAACGCGAACCCGCCGCGGCAGCCGTGGCCGACCGCGCGATGGATCGATTTGTCGCCGCGTGGCGCACCGGAGATTGGCAGCCTTTCCTGGACACCACCACGCCCGAGTTCAGCTTTTGGTTTCCCATCGGGCCGCACGTCGGCCGACACGAAGACACCACCGGGCAGCAGAAGCTGAGTGAATGGGCCCGGCAGAACGGCACCAGCGGGGCGCGCCTGGAGTCGGTGGTGAGGTCGCGGGAGGTCACCGAAGCGGGGGTGATCTATCAGACCGAGGCAAAGGGAACCGCCGGCCCAGCGCTGGGTTACGACAACTGGGAAGTAATCGTGCTGACCGTGTCCGGCGACCGGATCAGCGGCCTGCACGAGTACTGGGGAAGTTTCCCCTCGCCGGCTTAATCAGCCACCGAAACCCAGCGCAGCAGGTTGTGCAGCAGGCGGGTGGCGGCGGGCATGAAGTTGGAGCCGTGGTGGTGCACCGGGTCCATCGTCGTCACCAGGATGCGGCCGGGCGTGCTCACCCGGTCCTCGTAGAGGATGAGGCCGGCGGTTGCGCCCTCTTCGTCGACCGAGGCGAGCGGTGTGACGCCCGGGGGTGGGTGAAGCAGGCCGTGGTAGTGCCAGACGACGTCTTTGGTGTCCAGGTGGTGCCAGATCGGGTGCTCCGGCGTGTGCACCTGGATGCCGGGGTCGTCGCCGGTGCGCCACCACCAGAAGTTCGTCGGCCGGGGAGTCCAGTCCACGCCGGGCAGCCAGGTGTGCGCCTCGACCTCGCCGAGGACAACCAGGGTCGCGCCGCGCCGGGCGACGCCGAGCAGGGCCTGACCGTGGCGGCGGACCAGCTGAGGGTGCAGTCGATCGCAGACGATCAGCACATCCAGCTCGTCCAGCCGCGCTCGGCCGGCCGCCTCATCCAGATCCGGTAGGTACAGCGGGCATGGCTGGTAGCCCGCCACCACCGGATCGGCGAGCGTGGTCAGGTGGTAGGAGGCGCCGCCGTGCAGCAGACCGATCCGGGTTCGGCTCACCGCTTCGCCCCGCCGTGCTCGGCCATGATCCAATCGAGCAGCTGTGGGGTCATCCGCGCCGCGCTGGTGGTGTCGCCCGCGTAGCCCCATATGTCGTTGCCGCCGTGCAGGAGAACCTCGCCGGCGCCGTGCGGGTAGATCGCGTCGAGGGGGTAGGCGTTCGGCCCGAGACCGTGCACCACCAGCGCGTCGGGCGGCAGGGCGGGGTAATAGCCGCGCCCGTAGAAGCCGGCGACCCCTCGGCGGAAGGTCAAATCGTGCGGGTCGACTCCGTGCCAGACCGGGTGCTCGCCGACCCGCCGCACGGTCAGGTCGTCCACGTTTCGGTAGGCCAGCGGGACGAACGGCGTGAGCCCGGCGGCGAAGGGCAACACCACCTGCCCGCAGATCGCCAGCCGGCCGCCCCGGGAGATGAACTCGTCCAGCAGCCCCTGGTGGCGGCGCAGGAAGATCTGGTCCAGATGTGCCCCGAGCAGCAGCCCTCGAACCCGGGACAGGTCGAATCCAGGCAGCCGGTACAGGTCGAGGTCGGCCACCCGCGGGGTGCCGGCCAGCCCGGAGTCGTCCCCCATGGTCAAGGCAAGGACCGATGCACCCGAGTACCTGGCGGCCTGGGTTGTGGTCGAACCCCAAGTGTCCGTGGGCATCACGAGTAGCGGGTGGTGAGGACGCTTCGCGGAACGCCGTCGTCGTCGTAGTGCACGGTACGCACCGGAACACCGTAGAGCTGTCCGAGTGCCTGGTCGGTGAGCAGCGACGCGGCCGGCCCCACCCGGACGTCCTCGGCTTCGAGCATCAGCACGGCCTGGTCCGCGACGTGCAATGCGTGGTTCGGGTGGTGCGTGGTCAGCAGAATGCCCATCCCGCCGTCGGCCAGCTCTCGCAGCAGGGCCAGCACCCGCGCCTGGTTGCGCAGGTCCAGCGCCGAGGCCGGTTCGTCCAGGATGAGTACGTCGCTGTCCGAGGCGAGTGCCCTGGCGATCAGCACCAGCTGTCGCTCGCCGCCGCTGAGCTGGGGGTACGCCCGGTCAGCGAGCTCGGAAAGGCCGACCCGTCGCAGCGCCGCCTCGGCTGCCGCGTGGTCCCGGCGACCCGGGGTCGAGTAGGGCCGGATGTGCCGGACCCGGCCCATCGTGATCATGTCAATCACCCGGTAGCTGAACCCCACACTGTGCGCCTGGGCCACGTAGCCCACCGGTGAATGCCGATGCACCTCACCCTCGGTGGGCCGCAGCAGGCCCATCGCGCAACGCAGCAGGGTGGTCTTGCCGCGCCCGTTGGGGCCGAGCACGGCCGTCAGCTGGCCACCGCGCACGGTGAGGCTCACGCCACGGAACAACCAGCGCCCCGGCTGAAAGGCGAAACCGATCCGATCCAGGTCAAGCATCCGACCACACCCGTTGGCCACGCAGCCGCAGCAACACGAAGAAAACCGGCGCGC
>DATHIT010000774.1:0-7426 GCA_035489915.1 Pseudonocardia sp.
GCTCAGCGAATTGCCGCCGGGGGAGCCCAGCGCGGTGGACCGGTTGAGCACCTGCTCGGCCCAGCCGCGCATCCAGAGCGACGCGGTGAACCAACCGGACGCGCACAACCCGCCGAGCAGCGGATTGCCGGCCGCCGCCTCGGCGTCCAGGTGGAACGGCTGGGGATCGAACCGGCGAGCGAAGGCGATCATCTCGTCCTCGTCGATGCTCACCGTGCCCAGCTCGAAAACCTGGCCGCCCTTGAAGTCCTTGAACGCGAGCTCCGCCATGGCCTGCATCGTGTCACCCCTTCAGCACGGCGAGCGCCGCGTCGTGCAGCAGGCCGTTTGAGGACACCCCGCTGCCGCCGTCGAAGCGGGCCACCCCGGCCAGGTCGGAGAACCGGCCGCCGGCCTCGGTGACGATCAGCTGCACGGCCGCCAGGTCCCAGGCGTTCGCCTCGCCGTCGATGCCCAGATCGATGGCCCCCTCGGCGACCAGCACGTGCTGCCAGAAGTCGCCGAACGCCCGCACCACCCAGCACCGCCCGGCCAGGTCCAGGTACCGGGGCAGCGCGCCCAGCTCGGCCCAGGTGCTCAGCTCGGTGGTGGACAGGCAGGCGTCGGACAGGTGGGAGACGCGCGACACGGAGATCCGCCGGGTGGCCCCCGCCGGATGGTCCGGGTTGGCCGGATTGCCAGCGAACGCGCCGCCGCCCGCGCTGGCCCACCACCGCCGACCCAGCGCCGGAGCGCTGACCACGCCCACGGTCGGCCTGCCACCCTCGGTGAGCGCGATCAGGGTGGCCCACACCGGCATGCCCCGGGAGAAGTTCTTGGTGCCGTCGATCGGGTCGAGGATCCAGGACCGCTCTCGGCTCCCGGCTGTCGTGCTCCCGGGAGCTGGGGTTCCGGGTGCCAGGCCACGTTCTTCGCCGAGCACGGCATCTTCCGGGCGGCGGGTGGTGAGCACCGCGCGCAGCGCGTCCTCGGTGGCGGTGTCCGCGTCGGTCACCGGGGTGCGGTCCGGCTTGCGATCCACCCGCAGGTCGGCCGCCTGGAACCGGGCCAGGGTGATCCGGTCGGCGGTGTCCGCGAGTTCCAGGGCAAGCGTCAGGTCGGAATCCCGCGCGGGCCGGGAATCTGGGTCGAGGATGCTCACAGGTAAGGGTCGTCCGCCTTCGGTCGTGCCAGCTCAGCCCTCGGCGGCCGGCACCGGCCGGCGGCGCACGTCCTCGTGCGGGAAGACGAAGCGCCGGAAAGCCCACCACCGGAACGCCATGCCGACCAGCACGCCGATGATCTGGCCGCTGACGAAGTCCGCCAGGTGCTCGGTCATCAATGGCACCGCCGGCACTCGCAGGTCCAGCACGTAGCGGGAGATCCACAGCGGCGCGGCGTACACCGCCACACCGATGCTGCTGATCAGGATGTACAGCACGGCTTCGTGGTGCCGCTCGCGGCCGCCTCGGGTACGGAAGGACCAGGCTCGGTTGAGCCCGTAGGAGGCCAGCGTGGCGACCAGCACCGAGATCACCTTGGCAGTGACCGGCTTGGGCTCGAGCACGGTGCTTTTCAAGATCAGGAAGATGGTGGTGTCGATCACCCAGGTGGTGCCGCCGACCATGGCGAACTTCAGCAATTCCCGGTGTCGGATCGCGACTTCACGGTATGGCTGCGGGAGGAACCCGAGTGCCGTTTCGACCACCGTCACCCGGGCAGTCTAAAAGACGGCTCTCTGGCGCTTACCGAGTGTGGCATGAAATCGCTCTGAACGGCTCGAACGGCCTCCTCCCGGCGCCGCCCGGAACTGCGATTACGCTCTCCGACCTGTGGACTCCCGCACCCGCACCCCGACCGTCGGCATGGTCGGTGCCGGACAACTGGCTCGGATGACCCATCAGGCGGCCATCGCGCTCGGTCAGTCCTTGCGTGTGCTCGCCGTGTCCGCCGACGACCCGGCCGCGCTGGTGTCCCCGGCCGTCGTGCTCGGCGCCCCGGACGACGCCGCCGCGCTGGCCGAATTCCTGGTGGGCTGCGACGTGGTCACCTTCGACCACGAGAACGTCCCCACCGAGCCGCTGGCCTCGCTGGCCGCCTCGGCGCCGGGGGGTGGGGTGCCGCTGCGTCCCGGGCCGAAGGCACTGATCCACGCGCAGGACAAGCTGGTGATGCGCGAGCGGCTGTCCGCGCTGGGCGTGCCGTGCCCGCCGTTCCGCGCGGTGTCCTCGATGGCCGAGGTTGCCGCGTTCGGCGCCGAGCAGGGCTGGCCGGTGGTGCTGAAGGCCCGCCGAGGCGGCTACGACGGGCGGGGCATCTGGATGCTGGACGACCCCATCCACGCCGTCCCGATCGTCAACGAAACCCTGGGCGCGGGTACCCCGTTGCTGGTCGAGCAGCGGGTGAGGATGCGCCGCGAGCTGGCCGCACTGGTCGCCCGCTCGCCGTTCGGGCAGGGCGCGGCCTGGCCGGTGGTGCAGACCGTGCAGGACAACGGCATCTGCGTCGAGGTGATCGCGCCGGCCCCCGGGCTGCCCGCCGCCCGTGCTGAGGCCGCCCAGCGGCTGGCGCTGCGCGTCGCCGACGAGCTCGACGTGGTCGGCCTGCTCGCGGTCGAGCTGTTCGAAGTGGCCGGGGGCGGCCCGGACGGGACCGGGCTGTTGGTCAACGAGCTGGCCATGCGCCCGCACAACTCCGGCCACTGGACCATCGAGGGATCCCGTACCTCCCAGTTCGAGCAGCACCTGCGGGCGGTGCTGGACTACCCGCTGGGCGACACCAGCCCGACCGCGCCGGTGACCGTGATGGCGAACGTGCTGGGCGGCGATCCGACACCGGAGATGAGCCTGGATGAGCGGCTGCACCACCTGTTCGCCCGCTTCCCCGACGCCAAGGCACACCTGTACGGCAAGGCGGAGCGGCCCGGGCGGAAGGTCGGGCACGTCACGGTTCTCGGCGCGGAGCTGAAGGAGACCCGTCGGCGCGCCACGCTGGCGGCCGACTGGCTGTCCCGGGCACAGTGGCGCGACGGCTGGCAGGTGCACTGACCTCCGCCGACGGCACACAGCGTCGGCGTCGGGGTGCTTGCGGCGGTGATGGGAGGGTGTGGTGATGGAACCGGGCGACGGGCCGCTGGTCGGCGTGATCATGGGCAGCGACTCGGACTGGCCGGTGATGTCGGCGGCAGCCGAGGCGCTGGCCGAATTCGGGGTGCCGCACGAGGTGTCTGTGGTGTCCGCGCACCGAACCCCGGGCCGGATGCTGGAGTACGCCCGCGATGCCGCCGACCGTGGCCTGCGGGTGATCATCGCCGGGGCCGGAGGGGCCGCGCACCTGCCCGGGATGGTCGCCTCCGCGACGCCGCTGCCAGTGATCGGGGTCCCGGTACCGCTGGCCACCCTGGATGGGCTGGACTCGTTGTTGTCCATCGTGCAGATGCCCGCCGGCGTGCCAGTCGCCTGCGTGTCCATCGGTGGCGCCCGAAACGCCGGACTGCTCGCGGTGCGGCTGCTCGGTGTCGCTGAGCCGTCGCTGCGCGCCAAGATGTTGGCCTACCAGGCTGAGCTGGAGAAACTCGTGCTGGCCAAGGACGCCGCGCTGCGCGCCTCCCTGGGCGACTGAACCTCGGTCTCGGCGTGATCATCAGCGCCCGGCCGGTATTCCCGCGACCCGGGTGGTCTTGATCTCAGCAAACCTCGTTGCCGGACCGGGCGAATCAGTCGTAGCGTACGAGTACACGGGAAGGGAGGTGGTCCAGCGTTGAATAGCTACAGGACATGTGAGGTGGCTGTCCGCTAGCACCGAGAACCCTGACGGTCGATGGAAGCCGGTCCGGTGCCGGTAATCCCCGACAGTCACCCGACCCCCGGGCTCCGAGCCATTGTCCAGCTCGGTCACATCTGTTGGTTACCTGACAGTGTGATTCGGCCCGGGGGTCGTCCTATGTCCGAAGGGGTGTCGTCCCCTGTCGCCGGCCCCGGACGCGGAGCTAACATCGCGATTTGTGAACCCGGATTTCAATATTTACCAGCTCCCTGAAGAGCACCAGGAGTTGCGTGCGGCGGTCCGCTCGCTATCCGAGAAGGAGATCGCGCCGCATGCCGCGGACGTCGATGACAAGCCGCGCTACCCCACCGAGGCGCGTACCGCGCTGACCGCGTCCGGGTTCCACGCGGTCCACCTGCCCGAGGAGTACGGCGGTGACGGCGCGGACGCGATCGCCGGCTGCATCGTGATCGAGGAAGTCGCCCGGGTCTGCGCCAGCTCGTCGCTGATCCCCGGGATCAACAAGCTGGGCAGCATGCCGGTCCTGCTGGCCGCGTCCGAGGAGCTGAAGAAGCAGATCATGCCGTCCATCGCGAGTGGCGATGCGATGATCTCCTACGCACTGTCCGAGCGGGAGTCCGGATCGGACGCGGTGGCGATGAAGACCAGGGCGCGGTTGGACGGTGACCACTGGGTGCTCAACGGCTCCAAGGCGTGGATCACCAACGCCGGCGTCTCGAGCTGGTACACCGTGTTCGCCACGACCGACCCGGCGAAGCGCGCCAACGGGATATCCGCGTTCGTGGTGCACGCCGACGACCCGGGTTTCGAGGTCGGTCCGAAGGAGCGCAAGCTCGGTATCAAGGGCTCGCCGACCTGCGAGATCTACTTCAGCGACTGCACCATCCCGGCGGACCGGATCATCGGCGAACCAGGTACCGGGTTCAAGACCGCGATGCGCACGTTCGACCACACCCGGCCGACTATCGGCGCCCAGGCGGTGGGCATCGCGCAGGGCGCGCTGGACGCCTCACTGGCCTACGTCAAGGAGCGCAAGCAGTTCGGCCGCCCGATCTCCGACTTCCAGGGCATCCAGTTCATGCTCGCCGACATGGCCATGAAGGTCGAGGCCGCCCGGCAGATGGTCTACGTCGCCGCGGCAAAGGTGGAGCGCGGCGAGAAGGACATGACGTTCATGGCCAGCGCCGCGAAATGTTACGCCTCGGACGTGGCGATGGAGGTCACCACGGACGCGGTCCAGCTGTTCGGCGGGGCGGGCTACACCCAGGATTTCCCGGTCGAGCGGATGATGCGAGACGCCAAGATCACTCAGATCTACGAGGGCACCAACCAGATCCAGCGGGTGGTCATGTCCCGGGCCCTGCTCAAGGGCTAGATCATCAGTCAGGGATGTAGAGCGTGTCCCGCGGATCATCCAGCCGGCTGCGCGGCGCCCAGGCGGCGCCTCGCGGCGTTGTCGTCGCGGCCGATACAACAGCGGTATCGGCCACTCCTCCGCCTTGCGATGCATCCGCCTGGATCACCGCGCAGCTCGGCATAGATCCACGGGACACGCTCTGCCGGTAACTCCCTGGTTTCATGATCAGCCCGCCTCCATGCCGTCAGATCAGGCCGTGAAACGGCTGCAAGGCGCAGCCAACCGGTGCTGAATAAGGGTGCAATCGCGGTCGGGGCCGCCAGACACTGGCGCGCCTTGTCGAGCCGGCTAGCGAGCCGCCCGGCCCGCTCCCGTCATCCACTACGACGGGGACACCTGCCCGAGCAGCATCGGAGTTCTCCTACATGACAATCACCCGATACGGGACCTTTCTCAAGGAAGACGGGACCCCCGACCGGCGTGGACCGATCATCAGTCAAGCCGTCACGCACGCCGAAACCGTTTACCTGTGCGGCGTTGTCACGCCGGAAGTCTGGCGCAACCCGTCCAACCCGACCTTCGGCGACGTGCGGACCCAGACAACGGAGGTCCTGCCGCGGATCGACGAGCTGCTCTCCGAGAGCGGTACGGACAGGTCCAGACTCTTGACCGCTCAGGTCTGGCTGGCCGACATGAGCATGTTCACCGAGCACAACGAGGCATGGAACGACTGGGTTGACCCTGACAGCCCACCGGTGCGCGCGTGCGTCGAGGCGAGGCTGGCCCACCCCGAGCTGCTCGTGGAAATCATGGTCACCGCGGCCCGGTGACGCTGATCGGCGAGCGAGCGCGGCTCAAGGCCTGAGCGGACCCTCGTCGGCCGGATCGTTCCCGGATCGGTCGGCGCGGCGCGGCCCGCGCCGACCGGAGGGTCTTCGGGTGTCACGGCGCCCGCTGGGCGCGATGGGTGATGGACGGTGGCGGGGTCGATTCATGCCTGCTATATTCGAACATATGTTCGAGTGTGTCAAGTAGGGGAGGGAACGAGCAGTGTTGTCGGTGCCGGGTACCGGAGGTCAGGTGGTGACGGTCGCGGGCTCCCAGTCCCGCTCCGCCACCCGCACCAGGCCCCTGTCGGTGATCTTGACCTGTGGGGAGACGGGCAAGGTCAGCGTGGTGAGGCTCATGAACGGGTTCGCGTGCCGCCAACCCCAGGTGCCAATCGCGCGGCGGAGCGAGCGCGCGGCCTCCGCGACAGCCAGGGCGCCCGCGTCGGACATCACCCCGCCGACTGGCAGTGGCAGGTCGACCGGGTCCGTGCCCTCGAGCACCAGGCTCATCCCGCCGCCGGCGCGAACCACCCGGCCCGCCGCGGATACCAGGGCGTCCGCTCCGGTGGCGACCACGGTGAGGTTGTGGCAGTCGTGAGCGTATGTGGTGGCGAACGCGCCGGTGCCAAGGTCGAAGCCGACGACTGGGGCCACCCGGGTGCGCTCGTCGCCGGAGTGGCGTTCCACCACCGTCAC
The DNA here is from genome assembly GCA_035489915.1 of Pseudonocardia sp. Lineage (GTDB taxonomy): Bacteria > Actinomycetota > Actinomycetes > Mycobacteriales > Pseudonocardiaceae > Pseudonocardia. The sequence continues at coordinate 6,649 of DATHIT010000774.1, forward strand.
GGTGGTGCAGCGGCCCTCCCAGTCGACAAGCCCGCCGCGCACCGGCAGGCGAATCTCCGCCGGTTCGGTGTAGGTGTCGCGCGGGTTGACCCGCAGAGCGCGGAACAGGTGCTCCCCGTCGGGCAGTTCGACCCGCCAGTCCCGCAGCCGGTCGAGGTCGGGGCGGACCCGGACACTGCCGGCGAACGGATTGCGCACCCGCGAGCTCCCGCCGCCCGCAAGCAGCTCGACATGGACCGGCTCACCGGCACAGACGACCAGCTCCGGGGTGAACGAGCGCAGGTCGCGCAGCACGACCAGGTCGGCGCGGCGGCCCGGCGCCACCACGCCGCGGTCGTCGAGGCCGAGCCGGCGGGCGGGGTGCAGCGTCAGCGCCCGCAGCACCACCAGCGGAGGCATGCCACAGGCGAGGGCGACGTGGGCGATGTGGTCCAGATGTCCCCTGTCGACGATGACGTCGGCCGCGGCGTCGTCGGTGACCAGGCAGAAGTCGGGCAGCACCGGCAGAGCGAGCAGGCTGGCGACCAGCTCCTCGGTGAGGCATTTCTCCTGCAGCATCATCACCATGCCCAGTCGGGCCTTCTCCACGGTGACGTCGGGGGAGTTCTTCGTGTGGTCCGAGTCCACCCCGGCCCACAGGTATTCGTTGAGGTCGGCGCCGCGCAGATGCGGGCAGTGTCCGTCCAGGCGAAGGCCGGCGGCTCGAGCGGCCTCGATGATCGCCAGGGTGCGTTGGTCGCCGGAGACGACCGCGCGGTAGTCCATCACCTCGCCGAGC
>DATHIT010000775.1:0-2741 GCA_035489915.1 Pseudonocardia sp.
CCGGCCACGCCGACCTCGATGGCGCGGCGCACCATGGCCAACTCGCCGAAGCTGGTCAGGATCACGATCTTGGCCTCGGGATGGCGCTGGATGATCGCCTCGGTGGCCCCGACACCATCCAGCCGAGGCATGACCAGGTCCATCAACACGACATCGGGGGCACGCCCCTCGCTGGCGAGCAGAGCAAATGTCGCGACCGCCTCCTGGCCGTCCCCGGCCTCCGCGATCACCTGGATATCCGGCTGGACCTCGAGGTAGGCCTGCACCCCCCGACGAACCACAGCGTGATCGTCGACCAGCATGACGGTGAGCGGGAGCCCGCCAGCGGCCTCGGTCACGACTCGTCGGCGCCCGGACACCGGCGGGAGCGGCCGCCGACCGTCACCCGGACCAGCCAGCCGCCCGTGTCCGTGGTGCCGACCTCCAGGCCACCGCCCCAGCGTTGCGCCCGTTCCCGCATCGACACCAAGCCGAGCGTGGGCCGGCCCTCAGCATGGTCGCGGCCGCCGTGGCCGTCGTCGCGGATCTCCAGGACCAGTGTGTCGCGGCGTGGGTCCGGCACCTGGAGGGTGATCTCGACCGCGTGTGCGTCGGCGTGCTTGACCGTGTTGTGCAGCGCCTCCTGAACAACCCGGTAGAGATCGTGCTGCAGATCTGGTGGCAGCTCCGGGACGTCGTCACCGGCCTCGACGGTGATCGCCAGGCCGGTGTCCTGCTCAAGCCGGGCGGCATGCGCGCGGACCGCGTCGAGCAACCCGCCGCTGAGCGAGCCAGGACGCAGTTCGAACATCAGCTCGCGCAGATCGACCAGCGCGTTCTTCGACAGCTCCGCCAACTCGACCGCGATCGAACGCAGCCGATCGTGGCCGACGCCGTCACGGCGCGCCTGGGAGTCCCGGTCCAGCTCGACGACCAGCGCACTCGCCCGCATCCGCAGCGAGAACACCTGCTGCACCACCGAATCGTGCAGGTCGCGGGTGATCCGTCGGCGTTCCTCCCGGCGCGCGTCCAGCGCGCTGCGGGCCAGCAACGCGGTGTAGTCCACCGCCATCGCCGCCTGATCGGCGATCGCCGACAGGAACGCAACCGCCTCCTCGTGGGGATCCTCACCCGGCGAGAAGAATGCGTTCAGCACTCCGACGCAGCGATCCCGGGCCACCAGCGGGACGCTCACGAAACTGTCCCAATCCGGTCCGCCAACCAGCTGGTGCATCGGGGCCCAGGCGGGGTCGGCCATCACCGCTGCCTTGCGGTGGCGAACCACTACCGGACATCGGCGGTCGACCGCGTCGAGCATCCGCAGCCTCGCGCCCAACTCCCGGCACTCCGCAAGCCGGGCGGTGAAGCCCGTGGTGTCGTCGAAAGCGGGCGCACCGGTGAACCCCGCGGTCCCGACGACCTGCAGGTCCCGCTTCGAGCCGGAGAACACCAGGATCTGCACGGCGGCTAGAGCGGTGCTCTCGAACACCGCCTGCGCGACGGTGTTCAGCGTCGCCTCGAGTGACGCCGCGTCGGCCACGCTCGATGCGGCCCGGGCGATCGCGGCGAGCTGCCGCTGGCGTTGCCCGTCGGGGGCGGGCATATTCCGAGGGGCGGCGTCCGTCCCGATGGCCGCATCCGCGCGCCCGGCACTCACAACTGAAGACTGCAAGCTCGGCCCAACGCTGTCAAACGACTGGCGGCCGGCCCCTCAGCAGACCCGGATAGGGGCGGGTGAACGCCGACAGGTGGACGATCAGGACAAATGACCTGCCTTCGGCGGCCAAGACGGCCGACGTCAAGCCGTCATTTGCGCGTGGCCAGGCGAGGCTCGTCGTTCCTAGCATCACCTAGCCGTCGCCGAAGGAAGGATGATCTTGCTGAGTCCTGAACCGCGGAATGCGCCGCAAGCGACGGCACGGATGCTGGTGCGCGCGGCGGATCTCGAGATCATCCCGCTGCGCGGCGTGGTGGAGAAGCTCGCCGTCGTGCCGACGAGCACCAGGATCACCATCACCTGCTCCCCGAGGTGGGGGATCGAACGAACGCTCGAGTACGCGGCATCGGTGATCGGCGCGGGCTATCGGGTGGTCCCGCACCTGGCCGCGCGGCAGGTTGCCGACGAGCGGCAGCTGCGCGACCTCGTCGAGCGGCTCACCGACCTCGGCGTGCGGGACCTCTTCGTGATCGGCGGCGACGCACCGGAGCCGGCCGGAGCGTTCGACTCCGCCGGAAGCCTGCTCGACGCCCTCGCGGAGACCGGTCACGAATTCGAGACGATCGGTGTTGCCTGCTACCCGGAGGGACATCCGAGCATCGCCGGCGACCGGTTGCTCGAGGCCCTGCGGCTCAAGCAGCAACAAGCGACCTACATGGTCAGCCAACTCTGCTTCGACATTGCCGCCCTCACCGGCTGGCTGCGGGATGCGCGGGCGCGGGGCATAACCCTCCCGCTGCACGTCGGCCTCGCCGGGCCGCTGAAGGCGCGGAAACTCATGGAGTTGTCGGTCAGAATCGGGGTCGGTTCGTCGGTCCGCTACCTCACCAGGCAACACGGGCTTGTCACAAGCATGCTCCGAGGTGACTCATACCGGCCGGAAACGCTCCTCGACGATCTGGGCCGCGCGCCCGACATCGAGGCGCTGCGCATCAAGGGCATCCACCTGTACTCCTTCAACCAGGTCACCGACACCATCGACTGGCAGCGACGGATCGCCGGCGGAATCCAGGCGTAGAAAGGCAACACAGATGTCCGGTGGAAC
>DATHIT010000776.1:0-10750 GCA_035489915.1 Pseudonocardia sp.
AGGTATTCCTTGCCCGTGCGCATGATCAGGCCCTCCTTGTGACCTCGTACCCGCGGGACCGGGCCGCTCAGCGTCTGCTCGTGATGCCGCGCAGCGGCGTGAAAGCAGGCGCCGATCGCAGCACCGACAGGGTCTTGTCCAGGTGCCCGTGCAGCGCCAGGAGCGCGTCGTCCTGGTTGAGGTTGCGCAATCCATCGACGATCGCGCGGTGCTCGGTGACCACCTGCTCGGCACGGTCGGCGTCGGTCACCATGGCTTGTAGACCCATGCGCAGTTGCCGGTCGCGCAGGCTCTCGTAGAAATCGCTCAGCACGGGGTTGCCCGCCGCGGTCACGATCGTCCGGTGGAACTCCCGATCCAGATCGATGAACGTGGCTGGATCATCGCGGCAACGGCATTGCTCCTGGACGAGCGCGTCCAGCCGGTCCACGAGCTGTTCGCCACGTTCGACGACCTCGCGGACTCCCCACTCCTCGACGAGCAGCCGCGCCTGCATCACCGCGTCGACCTCGGCGTCCGAGATCGGGGAAATCAAGGCGCCCTTTCTCGGCAGGATGCGCAGCCAACCCTCGGCCTCGAGGCGCAGTAGCGCCTCACGCACCGGGGTCCGCGACACTCCGGCTTCAGTGGCCAGGGCGACCTCGCTGAGGAAGGTGGCCTCGTGCCGGGGCAGCGTCACGATGCGCTGACGCAACCAGTTGTACGTCGAGTCCTGGGCTGACATGCCAGCCTCGTTCCTCTGCCACACCGTGATGAACGGGTGATGAGCTTAATGTATGCAAGCCGTGGGGAGCAACGGATTTCGAGTGCCAAGCCGCGGTGGGCAGGGATCCGCGCGGACCGGGACCATCGCGCGTCGCCTGGCTCAGATCGGGTCGGCCACGTCCCAGATCTGTTCGGTGGCCTCGCCGGCCAACCTCGCCACCATCGACCGCGCCGAGGCCTCCGGGGTGAGCAGCCGGCCCCGCGCATACGTCTGCGCGAAGTAGTCGTGCGGGGCGGCGCCGATCTGTCCTGAGTCGCGCCCCTTGAACCCCCTCGCCGACCATTCTGCCGGCGCGTCGAACCCGACGCGCTCTCAGCCAACAGGCCTCAGATTGGGGACGGACGAACGAGCTCGCGCCTATCGTGGTCTTGGGGATGGTCACGGCCGTCGGATCTAGTACCGACCTCGTGGCGTACCCAGCTGGAGGACACCATGGATCGTCGTATTTGGCAGCGGCTGACTGTTCTCGCGCTCGTGCCGGTGGCGTCACTGGCCTTCGCCGCGGGTACAGCGTCCGCCGCTCCGATCAGCGCCCCACGGGCCGACGTGCTCGCCACGGCCGCGGACAACGGTGGCAACTCGTACGGCGGCGCCAACTCGTACGGCGGGGCCAACTCGTACGGCGGCGCCAACTCCTACGGCGGCGCTAATTCGAATGCCTGCGCCGCCGCTGAGGGCGGGGGCGTCAACTCGTACGGCGGCGCCAACTCGAATGGCTGCAACACCCAGTCCTATGGCACGCCGGGGCACCCGCGGCCAGCCTTGCCGGGATCGCCCAGTGCCGGTACCGGGTGAGGTAGCTGGCGCCGACGAACCGTCCTCCTGGGAGGTTCACCGCGGGATTCGACGCAATTTTCACCACTGAGGTCAACAATAACGCGCTGGCAACCGCGCAATTGATGGGTTCGGTCACAGAGCGTATTCAGGTAGGGACGTGGATCGCGAACGTCTATCTGCGTCACTCCTATACCTGCGCCCTGGGCGAGCCAGAGCCCATGACCTCGGTCCACTCGACGTCACCCTCGGGCTACCCACGTTCATCGGAGACGACCTTGACGAGATGCGCCAAGCCGCACGGCAGAACCTAGCTCTCTACACCGGGTTCCCGTTCTTCCAGCGGTTGTGGCGAAGCAGCGGATTCGTGGCCGAGGCCGCTCAGATGGCAGCCGGCCGCGGTGCGGAGTCGCTCAGCGACGCGTTGCTCGACGCGTTCTGTCTGATCGGCCCGGTCGAGCACTGCCAACAGCGGCTCGCCGAGTACCGCGCTACCGGGATCGATCTCCCGATCCTGGGACCACCAATAGGGCCTGACGCGGCAGGATCCGTGATTCGGGCGTTCGCATCCGGGTGACCTTCGCTGGGCCGTTCCTGAGAACTCCTTGAACGGCCGGGGTCGTCGATCGCAGCGCTGCGTTGATCCCCCGTGTCAGACTCCGTCCGAGCAGATCCGCCGTCCGGGGATCCATGGTCACAGCAGCATGAGGGGCAGCCGATGGTTACCAGGGCACGGCTTCGGTCGATGGGTCGCATGACGCCGGGGCCGGTCGCGCTGGCCGTCGCGGCCGTGCTGGCCACCGCCCTCGCGGGAAGCCTGGCGCCCAGCCCGGCGGTCACCGAACTGGCGGCCACCGCGCCGGCCGCGCACTCGAGCACCCCCTGTTCGACGAGCGCGAAGGTGTGCATGGACCTGTCCAAACAGCAGGCGTGGCTGACCGATGGGGCCGGGCACGTCACCTACGGGCCGGTGCCCGCGCACGGCGGATCGAAGAGCGCCAAGACGCCGAAGGGCACGTTCTCGGTGCTGTCCAAAGACGCGCACTTCTACAGCACCGAGTTCCACGCCCCGATGCCCTACTCGGTGTTCTTCTACCCCGGCGACGCCTTCCACGCCGGCAACCCGGCCACCGCTTCCAACGGCTGCGTGCACCTGAGCATGGCCGCCGCGCAGCGCTTCTTCGCCACCCTCAACCCCGGCGACAAGGTCCAGATCAAGTAACCCCTCCACGTGGTTCGGCTCCCGGGCGAGCGCGGAACGCGTCCAGCAGGGCAGCGCGCGCGGACTCGGGCAGGCGGTCGGGTGGCAGCTCGCCCAGGCTGCGCGCGGTCTGCCGCATCTGGTCCAGGTACGTACCGCAGCCGTCGCACAGCGCCAGATGGTCGACCACCTGCCGCTCGGTGCGGGCGTCCAGCGCTCCCTCGAGGAACTCGGTGACCAGCTCGACAAGCTGGTCGCAGTCGAGCTGGTTCATCCCGCTCCCTCCCCTGGCTCGCCCGGCGACGCGAAGTAGGCCTCGAGCTCGGCCCGGACGTACCCGCGCGCCCGGTGCAGCAGCACGCGCTGGTTCGCCGCCGAGATGTCCAACATCGAACACACCTCGTCGGCCGGGTACCCCTCGACGTCCCGCAGGGTGATCACGATCCGCTGTCGGTCGGGCAGCGCGGCCAGCGCCCGCTCCAGGTGGGACCGCAGCTCTTCGTCCAGCGCGCGCTGCTCCGGCGACGGCCAGGGCAGCGGCATCTGGCGCCAGTGCCCTGGGTAGGGCTCGTCCGCGCTCTGGAAACGGTCCGGGTCGACAGTCGGCCCGGAGGGCTCGGGCGTCAGACTGCTTCGCGGCACCGTTCGGCTCTCCTGAGCGGCCCGACGCTTCGCGGTGTTCACCAGGATCCGGTACACCCAGGTCTTGAGCGCGGCGCGGCCCTCGAACCGGTCGATGTTGCTCAGCACGGCGAGCCAGGCGTCCTGCACCACCTCGGCGGCGGAGTCCGGGGTGGAGACGAACGAGCGGGCCAACCTCAGCATCCCGCCCGACCAACTGTCCAGCACCAGGGCGAACGAGGCCTCCTCGCCGGCACGCAGCCGCGCGAGGAGCTCGCCATCCGGCGGAAGCGGCCGCGCCGGTGACGAGGCCGACGATCCGGCACCCGCGTGCACGGAGCGAGGATAGCGGTCACGCCGCCGCCAACTTCCTGTCGAACGCCACGCGCCCCGAGCCGGCCCACAGCAGATAGAGCTGCACGGCCAGCATCGTCGGCGCCACGCCGAGGTGGAACCAGCCGCCGACCTTGAGCCCGGCGGTCAGGATCGCGCCGGCCATCACGATCGCCAGGCCCGCCGCGGCCAGCCGGGTGCCGATCCCGACGATCAGCATCAGCCCGGCGCCCACCTCCAGCAGGCCGACCAGGTAGACGATCAGGCTGGAGTCCGGGAAGCCGTACTTGACGAACTCCGACAGCTCGAGTTCGTGCGCGAGGAACTTCAGCAGCCCGAAAAGTACGAAGAACACCCCGGCGAACACCCGGAGCGCCGCGGTCGCGGTGGCCGCACCCCCGGTGACCCGACTGGCGAAGAAGCTGGTGGCGAGAGTGTTCATGGTTTCCTCCAAGGCCGACGCTTGGAGGTACAGAGTCGGAAAACCGGCTGGCGTTACAGTCGGGTTCAGGAGCGCCCGCCGACACCAACGTTCGCGGCCAGCCATTCGGACAGAAAGTTGGCGAGTCCGGGGTCTTCTTCCCTCAGCTTCTTCGCGCCCGGTGAGGACTGGATGCGTTTGATGACCGTCTGGTGATACTCGCGCACGAGCTGGACAGCGCGGGACGAATCTCGCTGGGCGATCGCCTCGGCGATCTCGATTCGCGCCTTGTACATGGAGCCCGCGAGCCGCGGCCCCTCCCTGCCGCCGCTGGATAGTTCGGCAGCCAGGGCAACCTGTACTTCCGTGATAAATCGGCACAGGGCGGCGAGCAACGGGTTGTGCGAGATCGCGGAGAGAGTGACGAAATAGTGCTTCAGAGCCGCCCAGCCCGCCTTCGCATCGTCGTTCTCCGCCGTCTGCTCGGCCGCGGCGCGAAGCTCGGCGATGTCTTCCTCCGACGCCCGCTCCACGGCCTGCTCGGCCGCGTAGGCATTGAGCGCGCCCAACAGACCCAAGACGTCACGGGCGGTCATCTTCTCGAACTGGACGACTGAGGCAATGGACATCGCCAGCAGAACGTCACCACGTGCGGTGACGGTTGTCCGGCTGCCGTTGCGCGTGCTGAGCAGCCCCATGGCGGTCAGCACCCGAACAGCCTCGCGGATGGTCGGAGCGCTCACGTCGTAGTGGCTGGCCAGCTCACGTTCCGCCGGCAAACGAGCGCCATCGGGCAGCGCACCGCTGAGAATCTGCCTGCGCAGGTCCTCTACGATCTGATCAGCCACCCGCCCGCGGTACAATTTTGCCGGCGATTGCGACATCGGCACGGCTCGCGCCACCTCACCCTCAAAATCCCTACCATTAACGTAAACCTATTTGGTAGGTAGGGTCAACCTTGCCGACGGCAGGCGGTTGCGCCCGGCACGAGCCGTACGGACGGGCCCCGACCATCGCACGGACGGTCGGGGCCCGCCGGATTACCAAAGTTTTGCGGCTGACCCGAAAGTCCCGCGAACCCTAGGCTCCCCAGTACTCCCAGGGGTTGCCCTTGTCGGGTCCTTGCCGGCAGTCCCAATCCCCCTGCTTGCCTGGGTGGTCATGTTGCGCTTGACGCTGGCAATCCTGCAGCGTCCGGAACTTGGCGCGAAACTTGTGCGGCAGCGCCGACAGAGCGGATACCTGCGCGGCTTCCGCCACATGCGTCCCGGAAGGCTCGGCGGCGTACGCGGTTCCAGCTGCGCCGAGAGTGACGACGGCTACCGCGAGCGCTGACGTGATCGTTGACCTGACAGGGATGAACAAGTGCACTCCTTCGAATTTGACTTCCGATGCAACTTCTTCTCTGGGCGGCTTGACCCGAGCGCGAACCGGCACGTGGGACCCGACAGTGCTCCCGGGCGCGTCCGAGGCAGTCAACGAATGGCCAGCCAGCAAGTTACTAGGTACCTTAGAAGGAGCTGATGCGGCCGCGGCCATCCGATGTGGGGACGAGGGTCAACGATGACGTTCGAGAACGCGGGCAGCAGAGTCACCCGCGGTCGCGTCGCTGACCAGATCCTGGAAGATCTCCGCGCACAGATCCTCACCGGCGAACTGACGCCGGGCGAGAAGCTGCCCGCCGAACGTGAGTTGGCACTCCACTACGGGGTCAGCGGGCCGACGATTCGCGAGGCGATCCGCGTGCTCTCCGCAATGGGGCTGGTCGACACCCGAACAGGAACCGGATCTGTTGTCACCGCACAGGTCGACAAAATGGTCGCGATATCCATCGCATCAATTGTTCAATTCGAGCGGATGACTCCACGGGACGTGTTCGGTGTTCTCGGCGCGCTTTATTCCCACGCTGCCGAGCTGGCCGTCGAGAATGCGACCGAGTCGGAGATAGCGTCATTACGAAGCGCCGCGGAGCAGACCAGCACGGTGGAGAGCGTCGAGCAGATCTCAGCTGATTTGATGCGGTACTTCCAGATCCTCGCCGAGATATCTCACAACCCGCTTCTGGTCGCCATCTGCCGCTTCATCACCGAGGTCCAGATTGGACTTGCCACCGAGATGTCCGGCCGGGATGTGACCGGTTGGCGAGAGGTGGCGGGTGGCCTGCGCGACATGCGGATGGACATCGTGGATGCGTTGGCATCTCGTGATGCGGCGCGCGCAGGTGAGACAGTTCGGACATATCACAAGTCAGTTATCGATCGGATCCAGCGGATGCGACGCGGACAGGGGAAGGTTTCTGACGCCGGTTCGGCTCAACTCTTGTCGTCCTGGCTGGAGAACCACGTCACTCTCAGCAACCCGCCCGTACGGAAACGTCAGTAGCTCCCCACTGCGACGCGGCCTGACCAGGTCGGCGGCCCGGTGCCGCTCGTCCGCGGCGGACATCGACCTTAAGCCCTTCATGTGAAGCTCGGTACCTACATTGACCCTAAGCTACCAGGTAGGTTAGCTTCCAGTTAGACGGTGAACGCCGACGAGAAGCGCGGCGGCGAGCTGAGGCCATCGGCTCAGGTCCGCATCACTGAACGCCGCGCCCGTCCAGGTATAGGCGCTCTTGCGTCCGAACAAGGAGTTCACAACCAAAGACCAAGACGGAGGACCGAGATGAAGGTCGCACCATTCGACGAGAACGGTTTTCACCAGGATCACCCGAGAGGCACGGTGTCGTTCAACTATCTGCTGATGGGTGGTGAGCCTGAGTTGTTGGAGAACTACCGCTACATCCTCGGCCGCCAGGAAGGGGACTTTAATATGCCCCGGCACCGGCACACCTTTGAGCAGATCCGACTGCCGCTGGTGGGCGATATGAACCTGGGTGAGCAGGGCATTCTGCGCGAGGGCGAGATCGGCTACTTCCCGGAGGGGGGAACCTACGGGCCGCAGGACGACCCGCTGGGTGACCCGAAGCAGTTGCAGTTGGTGTTGCAGTTCGGCGGGGCGTCAGGTCTGGGCATGTCCGCCGGCCGTGGTCGGGGCCCGTCGTCGCGACGGCCGCAGAGCGAGCAGCGGGCGCCCCGGGACATCAAGTTTCCCCGCCCCCGGTACAAGAACGTGATCATCATGGACCCCGCGCACTTCAACTGGCTGCCCGTGCCTGGGGAGCCCGGCGTGGCGCGCAAGTACCTCGGTTCGTTCACCGAGCGGGCCTTCTGGATCGAGCAGATCAAGATTGATTCCGGGGCGGCGTGGACCTCGACCACCGACGACGGCCGTCGGCTGATCGTCGCCCTGTCCGGCGAAGCCACGGTGGACGACACCAAGATCGGCCGACTGGCCGCGCTCCAGGTCGAGGCCGGCGAAGAACTACAGCTGAACGTCACCGAGGAAATGGTGCTACACGTCGTGGGCTTGCCCCCCGTCCAACTGCCAGCCACCCCCTCCGACCAGTTCGACCTCGCCTCCACCGACGGCGCCATCCAGTTCGAGGACGCCAAGCAGGTCATCTGACCGGAAGGAGCGGAGACAAATGTTGACCTTGTCCCAGGCATCGGACGTTGTGGACGCGGCGCTGAGTAAGGCGCGCGAGCTCGAGCTGCGCCCGTTGACCATTACCGTGCTCGATCCGGGCGGCCATCCGCTGGTGGTGAAGCGCGAGGACGGCGCGGGGATCCTGCGGCCGGGGATCGCGCACGCGAAGGCCTGGGGATGCCTGGGTACCGGCGTGGGCGGCGCCGCGGGTGCGCGGCACGCGACCCGCGACCCCGCTTTCTTCGCCGCATTGGCCGCCATCTCCGATGGTCGTATCGCATCGTCTCGCGGGGGTGTGCTGGTCCGTGACTCACGGGGCAGCCTGCTCGGCTCGATCGGTGTCAGCGGAGATCGTCCGGAGAACGACGAAGCGTGCGCGGTCGCTGGAGTCGAAAGCGTGAACCTGGTCGCGGACACGGGCTGAACACCCGTACGGCCGCCAAGAATTCGATAGGTACCCTACGCGGAAGATTGTGGTGCTCGTGGACAGCCGGGTCGAAGACCTTTCCGGAAACACCGAGAGCCGACGAGGCGCACTGCTCATCTGTCTGGTGATCGGTTTCATGACCTTACTCGACGTGAGCATCGTCAATGTTGCGCTGCCATCGATGCAGGTCGGCTTGGATATGTCTCCGACTGAGATGTCCTGGGCTGTGGCCGGCTACGCACTGACCTTCGGCCTAACACTCGTGCCAGCCGGAAGGCTGGGCGACGAGTACGGGCGCAAGAAGCTTATTTTTATAGGGCTGGCGTTGTTCGGTATTACCGCGCTGATATGCGGAGGCGCACCGAACGCCATCGTGCTCGTCATCGGGCGGCTCTCTCGGGGCATCGCCGCCGGCCTGCTCGCTCCGCAGGTCATCGGCCTGATGCAGGAGATGTTCGCCGGATCCCGGCGAGGCAAGGCGTTCGGCTATTACGGTGCGACGGTCGGTCTGTCCACGGCGATCGGACCGCTGATCGGCGGTTTGATCCTGCAAGCGTTCGGAACGGCCGGCGGATGGCGCTTCGTGTTCTATCTGTCAATACCGGTCGTACTCGTGACCCTCGCCTTCGCGTTGAAGGTGCTGCCGGGAGATGAGCCGCGCCCCGTGCATCACCCGCTGGACCTTCTAGGCGCGCTGCTGCTCGGGCTCGGCGTCCTGGCCTTCATGCTGCCGCTGCTGCAGGCGACCGGAACCCATGCGCAGCCCCAATTGTGGCTGTTCCCCGTCGGCGCCGCATGGCTCGTTCTCTTCGTCATCCGGGAACATCGCCTCAGCTCGCGCGACGGGCACCCGCTGGTCAATCTGAAAATGCTATTGATACGCAGCTACTCGGTCGGGACCATGATCGCGGCGGCCTTCTATTCCGGATTCACCGGAATCTTCCTTGTTATCACGCTGTTCCTCCAACAAGGGCTCAAGTACTCGGCGCTCGAGGCGGCGCTCTCCACACTGATCTTCACGGTGGCCTCCACCGGTTCGGCGATAATCAGTGGACGCATCGTGCACCGGGTCGGTCGGCTGCTCGTGGTGCTCGGCAGCGCGGTGGCGACGATCGGGCTGATCGCCCTGGCGATCCTCACCTCCAACTGGACCGGACCGAACACCGCTCTGGTACTGGCCGCCCCGCTGCTCGTCGCGGGCTGCGGGTGTGGATTGGTCATTTCAGCAAACCAGACGCTCACCCTGCGCTCTGTTACCCGGGACGCCGGGGTGGCCGCCGGGGTCTACGAAACCGGCCAACGCGTCGGGGTAACTCTCGGCACTGCACTGGTCAGCGCGCTGTTCTTCGGCGAGCTCGCCCGAACAGGCGGGAACTACTACGCCGCCGTCGGGCTCGGTCTGACCGGCCCAGCCGTGCTGGTCGGTGTGGCGTTCCTCATCAGCCTGGTGGACCTCCTGCGGCCGGCACCTGGCGACGCCCCGGTTGAACTGGAAGCTATGTCTGCCGTACGGCGTCGGTGATCTCCACGTGGTCGAACTGCTCTGACTCCCCCGACGAACGACCACCGGCGGCAGGCCGATGACGAACAGCTCGGTCTCGGTCTCGGCCGAGAGATCGAGCGTCTCCCCCGACTCGACCTGAAGGGCCGCCAGCCGCCCGATCGGCGTCTGCCCGAGGGCGCCCCGGCCGGAGAGCACGACCATCAGCTGCCGTCCGCGGGGCTCGGTCGACGACCACCGGGCCCCCCGCAGCGAGGCGATCTCCTCGTCGGTCGCCTGGCGAGCGGCGAGACCCGCGGCATGTGAGTTGAGCACTCCGAGGATGTCCATCACGTCAGTGGCAGGTGAGCCCTCTAGCTGAATCGCGGAGGCCAGGGACACCGCGATCATGGTCTCCGATCGCCCGGTGACCTACGACCCGCTGCCGTGCCGAACCCGCACCAACCCCGTCGCGGCGAGGGCGCGGACCGCTTCGCGCACGGTGCCGGTGCTCACGCCGTACTTCTCGGCGAGGTCCCGCTCCGCCGGGAAGCGCGAGCCGTGCGCGAACTCGCCGCGCAGGATCCGGCCCCGGAGGTCCTCCAGGATCTGGTCGGCCGCGCGCACCCGCTCGATCGTCCGGTTGGCCCGTTGCCCGTGACCTTTCGCCGCGCCGCCGTTGAGCGTTGAGCGTTGAGCGCCGATTGCCGCAGGTCGACCGCGTCGGCGAGGGGCACGGTGCGGGTGTGTATCCGCAGGATCTCGAACCGAAGGTCGACAAAGCGCCGCGCGTTACAGTCGATGCGAGAATTGCCAGATCCCGGCGGGGTGACGAATCAGCTTTGGGCCTGGACTCAGCCGCCCCATCCGGGCCACACTCACCGCCCAACCCACGCGGGTTGCCAGCGACTCTCAACATCCGGCCGACGTCTGGAGACACCATGACTGACGAGACAGTGGACGAGCTGTTGGGGCAGCTGGTCGGCCAGCTGCGCGCCGAGGTGGGCGCGGTTGTGCACAACCTGTCGGCGCTACTGCCGTTGACCGATGTCCTGGGCACCCTCGAGCAGCGGACCGAGACCTACTCGGTGATGTGGGCGACCGAGTTGCTCGGCGGCAACGAACAGGTGGCCCACCACCTGATGAAGCTGCTGTGGCCGGACCGGCAGCCCGATGTGGCGTGGTGGCAGACCCCGATC
>DATHIT010000777.1:0-18549 GCA_035489915.1 Pseudonocardia sp.
GTCGCCGTCGAGCACCGCGCGGGTGCGCACGGCGGCCAGGTCGGACCCGGCGCCCGGCTCGGAGTACCCCTGGCACCACAGCTCGCGGACGGCCACGATCTCCGGCAGGAACCGCCGCTGCTGGGCCGGCGAACCGAAGGCGATCAGGGTCGGCCCGAGCAGCTGCTCACCGAAGTGGTTGACCCGCGCCGGGGCATCCGCCCGGGCGTACTCCTCGTGGAAGACGACCTGCTGAGCCAGCGTGGCACCGCGCCCGCCGTGCTCCACCGGCCAACCAAGGCAGGTCCACCCGGCGGCGGACAGATGCCGCTCCCAGGCCAGCCGCTCGTCGAACGCCTCGTGCTCCCGACCCGGGCCGCCGACGCCCCGCAACCGGGCGAACTCGCCACTCAGCGCCTCCGCCAGCCAGTCGCGCAGGGCCGCCCGGAAGGCGTCCAGATCAGCGTGGGGTAGCTGCCCGTCCGTGCGCCGCGACATCGCTGTACTCGGCTGGACCATGCCGGCTTCAGTACAAGAACACGTTCTAGTTTGGGAGGTGCCGGGTTGGTCGAGCCGTGGACCGTGCCCGGTGCGCTGACCCGGGCCGCCGCGCTGTGGCCGTCCGGGGAAGCCCTGGTCGACGGGGACATCCGGCTCACCTGGACTCAGCTGCACGACCGGGTGCATACGCTGGCCCGGTTCTTCATCGCCGAAGGGGTGCAGCCCGGCGACCGGGTGGCCGTGCAGGCGCCGAACACCTGGCACTGGGTGGTCGCCGCCCTCGGCGCGCTCTCCGCCGGCGCCACCCTCGTCCCAGTGAGCACCCGGTTCACCGGACCCGAGGCGGCGGACATCCTCGAACGCACCCAGGCCCGCGCCCTCGTCATCGCCCCAGACTTCCTCGGCATCGACCGCCTAGCCCAACTCCACGCCACCGCCCTCCCCCTCCCCCCCACCACCCTCCGCACCCCCGGCATCCCCGGCACCCCCGGCGTCCCCGGCGTCCCAACGGCCCGCGAGTCGGCGCTCTCAGCACACCGTGTCGCGCCTCCCAGCACACCGGGCGGCGGGATCGACTGGGCCGACGTCGACGACCGGGCCGCCCAGGTGAGCCCGGAAGACGCCACCGCCCGCGCCGACGAGGTGCGGCCCGACCAGGTCAGCGACGTGCTGTTCACCTCCGGAACCACCGGCCGGAGCAAGGGCGCGATGAGCAGCCACGCCCAGGCGCTGGGTGCCGCGGCGGCCTGGGCGGAGTGCGCCGCGCTGACCGACCAGGACCGGTACCTGGTGATCAACCCGTTCTTCCACAGCTTCGGCTACAAGGCGGGCATCCTGGCCTGCCTGCTCACCGGCGCGACGATCGTGCCGATGGCGGTGTTCGACGTCGAGCGGGCGATGGCGCTCATCGAGCGGGAGCGGATCACCGTGCTGCCCGGGGCGCCCACGCTGTACCGCTCGCTGCTGGACTCCCCCACCCGCACCGACTACGACCTGTCCAGCCTGCGGATCGCGGTCACCGGGGCGGCCACCGTGCCGGTCGCGCTGGTCGAACAGATGCGCCGCGAGCTGACCTTCGACACCGTGCTGACCGCCTACGGGCTCACCGAGGCGGTGGTGGCCACCATGTGCCGGCCCGGGGACGACCCGGCCACCGTGGCCCGCAGCTGCGGGCGGGCGGCGGCCGGGTTCGAGGTGCGGATCGCCCAGCCGTCCGGCGAGGTACTGCTGCGCGGGCCGAACGTGATGCTCGGCTACCTGGACGACCCGGCCGCCACCGCCGAGGCGATCGACGCCGACGGGTGGCTGCACACCGGTGACATCGGGCGGCTGGACGAACGCGGCTACCTGAGCATCACCGACCGGCTCAAGGACATGTACATCTGCGGCGGGTTCAACGTGTACCCGGCCGAGGTGGAGCAGGCCCTGGCCCGGCTGGACGGGGTGGCCGAATCCGCCGTCATCGGGGTACCCGACCCAAGGCTGGGCGAGATCGGCCGGGCGTTCGTGGTGCCCCGGCCAGGCGCGGCCCTGCACACCGAGGACGTGCTGAGCTTCTGCCGGCAACGGCTGGCCGGCTACAAGGTGCCCCGCCAGGTGGAGTTCCGCGCCGAGCTGCCCCGCAACGCCAGCGGGAAGGTGCTCAAGACCAGCCTTCGAAAGGAGTCGACGTGACGGTTCGGTACGAGCGCCGGGACGCGGCCGCTGTGGTGACCATGGACCGGCCCAAGTACCGCAACGCACAGAACTCGGCGATGACCTACGCGCTGGATGAGGCGTTCGGGCGGGCGGTGGACGACGCCGAGGTCAAGGTGATCGTGCTGGCCGGCGCCGGCGACCACTTCTCCGCCGGCCACGACATCGGTAGCCCCGAGCGGGATGTGGACACCTCGTTCGACCGCAAGGCGGTGCTCTGGTGGGACCACGTCGGCCGCTCCGGCGGGGACCAGCGGTTCGCCCGGGAGAGCGAGGTCTACCTGGGCATGTGCCGGCGCTGGCGGGAGATCCCCAAGCCGATGATCGCCATGGTGCAGGGCGCGTGCATCGCCGGCGGGCTGATGCTGGCCTGGTGCGCGGACCTGGTGGTGGCCGCGGACGACGCGTTCTTCGCCGACCCGGTGGTGCGGATGGGCATCCCGGGCGTGGAGTACTTCGCGCACCCGTGGGTGATGGGGCCGAGGTTCGCCAAGGAGTTCCTGTTCACCGGCGAGCGGATACCCGCTGCCCGCGCCCGTGAATGGGGCATGGTCAACCGGGTGGTGCCGCGCGGCGAGCTGGAGGCGGAGACGTTCGCGCTGGCCGAGCGGATCGCCACGATGCCCCAGTTCGGGCTGGCGCTGACCAAGAAGGCGGTGAACCAGGCCGAGGACCTGATGGGGTTGCGCTCGGGGATGGACGCGGCGTTCGGGCTGCACCACCTCGCGCACGCGCACAACGCGGAGGTCTCCTCGGACCCGCTGGCCGGCCAGGATGCCCGATCCATGCGCGACGGCCGGTGAGTCGCGGTGGATCTGGACTACGGGCCGGAGGCCGAGGCGTTTCGCGCCGAGGTGCGTGATTGGCTGGCCACGCACCTGCCCGCTGCGCCGCTGCCGCACATGGACACCACCGAGGGCGCCGCCGCGCACCGGGAGTGGGAACGACTGATGGCCGACGCCCGGCTCTCGGTGGTGTCCTGGCCGGAGCGGTACGGCGGACGGGACGCGTCCCTGCTGGAGTGGCTGGTCTTCGAGGAGGAGTACCACGCCGCCGGTGCGCCGGCCCGGATCGGCCAGAACGGGCTGTTCCTGCTGGCCCCCACGCTGTTCGAGCACGGCACGCGGGAGCAGTTGGATCGGTTGCTGCCACGGATGGCCCGGGCCGAGGACGTCTGGGCGCAGGCCTGGTCGGAACCCGATGCGGGCAGTGACCTTGCCGCGGTCCGGAGCCGGGCCGATCGCACCGACGGCGGCTGGCTGCTGAGCGGGCTCAAGACCTGGAGCTCCCGGGCGCCGGTGGCGGACCGCGGCTTCGGCCTGTTCCGGACCAATCTAGGGGCGGCCCGACATGCCGGGCTGACCTACTTCCTGTTCGACCTGCGCGCCCCCGGGGTACAGGTCCACCCGATCACCCAGCTGGACGGCCGGGACGGGTTCGCCGAGTTGTTCCTGGACGGAGTGTTCGTGGCGGACTCCGACGTGCTGGGCGAGGTCGGGGACGGCTGGCGGGTGGCGATGAGCACCACGCGCAGCGAGCGTGGCCTGTCCCTGCGCAGCCCCGGTCGGTTCCTGGCGACCGCCGCGCGGCTGGTCGAGCTGTGGCGGGAAACCGGGAACCCGACGGACACCACAATGGCCGACCGGGTCACCGACGCGTGGATCACCGCCCGGGCCTACCAGCTGCGCACCATGGCCACGGTCACCCGGCTCGCCGACGGTGGCGGGCTCGGCGCGGAGTCCAGCGTGGACAAGTTGATCTGGTCGGACCTGGACGTCGCACTGCACGAGACCGCGCTGGACCTGCTCGGGGCGGACGCCGAGCTGGCCGGGCCATGGACCGAGGGCTGGATGTTCGCGCTGGCCGGACAGATCTACGCGGGTACCAACGAGATCCAACGGGGCGTGGTCGCCCAACGCCTGCTCGGCCTGCCGAGGGGGCGGTGATGAGGTTCGCACTGAACGACGAGCAGCGGCAGTTCGCGGCCAGCCTGCACGCGCTGCTGACCGACTCCGGTGTGCCGGCGGTGGCGCGGCGCTGGGCCACCGGGGACACCGCGCCCGGGCTGGCGCTGTGGAAGCAGCTGGCCGAGCTGGGGGTGACCGCGCTGGCGGTGCCGGAACACGCCGGCGGGCTGGGCGCGCGCCCGGTGGACCTGGTGGTCGCGGTGGAGCAGCTCGGCCGCCACTGCGTGCCCGGCCCGGTGATCGAGTCGATGGCTGCGGTGCCCACGCTGCTCGTCGAGATCGGCCACTCCGAGTGGCTGCCCGCACTGGCCGACGGTGAGCTGCTGGCCAGCCTGTACGCGCCGCCGCACGTCCCACTCGCGCTGGATGCCGACGTCGTGGGGCTGGTGCTCGCGGTCGACCTCGACGGCGCTCCGAGCGGCTCTGTCGACGTGGCGACGGTGACTGGCGGCCCGGTCCGATCGGTGCACCCGCCCCGCCGGCTGTTCCACGCGGCACCCTCCCGTCCCCTAGCGACCGAGGTGCCAGGCGCGGTGGCCCATGCGTTCAACGTCGGCGTAATGGCCTGCGCCGCGCAGCTGCTCGGGGCGGGCACCAGGCTGCTCGAGCTGGCCACGGAGCATGCCCGCCGGCGCGAACAGTTCGGCCGCCCGATCGGCTCCTTCCAGGCGGTGGCTCACCAGCTGGCGGACGTCTACGTGGGGTTGGAGCTGGCCCGCCCGCTGCTGTACGCGGCCGCCGTGGCGCTCGAGGCACGCTCGTCCACCGCCGCCCGGGACATCTCGGCGGCCAAGGTAGCCGCCGGTCAGGCCGCGCACCGGGCCGCCCGGGTGGCACTGCAGGTGCACGGCGCGCTGGGCTACACCCAGGAGCACGCCTTGGCGCTGCCGCTGACCGAGGTCCGCGCGCTGGTCACCGCGTGGGGCACCCCGGCGGTACACCGGTCCCGGGTCCGCGAGTCGCTGCGATGACCGGCCCCGGCACCGGCCCCGAGGAGCTGGAGGCGTTGCGGGTCGCCGTGCGCGCCCTGCTCAGCCGCACCCCCGGCCCGGACGCCTGGCCGAAGCTGTGCGGCGAGATCGGGGTCGCCGGGCTGGGCATTCCGGAGGAGTACGGCGGCGCCGGCGCGGGCCTCCCCGAGGTGTGCGCGGTGCTCGAGGAGCTCGGCCGCACCCTGACGCCCTGCCCGATGCTCGGCTCCTCCGTGCTGGCCGCCGAGGCGGTCCTGGCCAGCGGCGACGAGGCGGCCAAGCGGCGGCTGCTGCCCGGCATCGCCGCCGGCACCGCCACCGCCGCGCTGGTCTGGGCCGGCGCCCAAGGCCACTGGGACCCGACCGCCCCGGCCTGTCGGTGGGACGGACGGCTGCACGGGGAGGCGCACTACGTACTGGACGGCGCCGACGCCGAGGTGTTCGTGGTGGCCGCACGCACCGATCACGGCGTCGGGCTGTTCGAGGTGGACCCCGCCGCCACCACCCGCACCGCGGCGACCCCGATGGACGTCACCCGCCCCCTGACCACCGTCCTGCTCGATCACTGCCCAGGCCGCCCCATCGACGACCGCGCCGACCAGAGTGGCGCGCTGGCCCGGGCGCGGGACGTCAGCTGCGTGGCGCTGGCCGCGGAGCAGGTCGGCAGCGCCGCGTACTGCCTGGAGCAGACCGTGGCCTACACCAAGCAGAGGGTGCAGTTCGGCCGGCCGATCGCGCATTTCCAGGCCCTGCAGCACCGCATGGCCGACCTCTACGTGCTGGTGGAGACCGCCCGCTCGGCCGTGTGGGCGGCCGCCCGGGCCGAGAAGCAACAGCTGCCGCTGCTCGCCGCCGTGGCCAAAGCGCACTGCTCGGAGGCGCTCAGCCGGGTGACAGCCGAGATGATCCAACTGCACGGTGGCGTCGCGATCACCTGGGAGCACGAGGCGCACCGATACTTCAAACGGGCGCACGGCAGCGCGCAGCTGCTGGGCCAACCCCGTGAGCACATCGCGCGGCTCGTAGCACTCGTGCTCGACCCGGGCTAGTGATCCGCGTTTCGGTGTCTAGAAGGACGATATTCGTCCCTCGAGACACCCAAACGCCGATCACCGCTCCACGCCAGCCAATGAAGAACCGCCGAGGGTGCCCGACTCGGTGGGCCGGGAGACCTAGCACCTCGGGGTAGCCCTACGGTGGGCCTGGGGCCGCCACCATCCGGTCTGGGGAACCCCCCATGGCGCGAATGCGGCCTATTCGACAGGCTCAAGACTCGGCGGATCTGAAGATGATCAGCACCGATAGCCCGACCCATTTCCCGGCCGAGGAGGTGATGAGCATGCAGGCTTCGTGTATCGACAGCGCCCAGCTGCGCCCGGGCGTGATGGACCTGCTGGAGAGTTGCCACGAGCGGTTCGCCCGGGATGGCTATTGCACGGTTCCCAGCATCCTCGCGGCGCCCGACCTTTCCAGCCTCAGGCAGCATCACGAGTCGCTCAGGCTGAGCGGGCGAATGTACTTCGGCGCGGTGCAGAGCAAGCGCCGCTGGGTCCTGCACAACGAGGAGGTCGCCCAGCTGATCCAGTTGGCGATCGTGCCCATCGTGTCCATTGTCGCCGGCGCCGAGGTGAAGCCTTCGTTCACCTATACGGCCATCTACGACGAGGGCGCCGACCCGCCGGCGCAAGGAAACCCGGAGCAGCGCGAGTACTCGGTGGCTCTCCGACTTGATACTGACTCGGATGCGCAGCTGGACGGCGCGCGACCTCACCCGCTGTGGCTGGCCACCCCGGCGGGTGCGGTGCCCATCGATCAGGCGTCCGGGGATGCGCTGTTCTACCGAGGTCGGGAACTTGTCCGCGGCTCGACCACGCCGCCCGGCGGCCGCCGCTGGGCCTCGGTGTTTCTGCACTACGTGAGCAAGGATTTTCCCGGCTCCCCGCTGTGAATACTCAATCTGGGTTGCGCCTTGCGCCGACGCTGAAGTCGTGACCCCAGAGGCTCACCGCGGTGGTCTCCCTGGCGATCCACGCCTCGTCGTCGACCTGCCGGCCCTCGGTGCCGAACTCCACGTCGAACCCGCCCGGGGTCTTCATGTAGAACGACAACATCAGGTCGTTGACGTGCCGGCCCAGGGTGGCCGACATCGGCACCTTGCGCCGGCGCGCCCGGTCCAGCGCCAGACCCACGTCGTCGGTGCTTTCCACCTCCACCATGAGGTGCACGATCCCGCTGGGTGTGGGCATCGGCAGGAACGCCAGGCTGTGGTGCCGGGGGTTGCAGCCGAAGAAGCGCAACCAGGCCGGCGGCCCGTCCGCCGGGCGGCCGACCAACTGCGGGGGCAGCCGCATCGAGTCGCGCAGCCGGAAGCCGAGCACGTCGCGGTAGAACCGCAGTGCGGCCTCTTCGTCGTGGGTGGACAGCACCACGTGGCCCAAACCCTGCTCGCCGGTGACGAACCGGTGCCCGTAGGGGCTGACCACCCGCCGGTGCTCGAGCGCGGCACCGTGGAACACCTCCAGGGTGTTGCCGGACGGGTCGTCGAACTGGATCAGCTCGTCCACCCGCCGGTCCGCCCGCTCGGCGGCGCTGCCTTCCTTGTAGGCCACGCCCGCCCGCTCCAGGCGGGCTCGAATGTCCGCCAGCCCCTCGGCGTTGGCGGCCTCCCAGCCGGAGGCGGCCAGCCGGTCCCGCTCCCCCGGCACGATCACCAGCCGGGCCGGGAAGTCGTCCATCCGCAGGTACAGCGCGTCCGGGTGGCCGCCCTTGCCTTCTATCATGCCGAGCACCCTGAGCCCGTACTCCCGCCAGGCCGCCATGTCGGTGGCCTCGATCCGCAGGTAGCCCAGCGACCGGATCACGGTGCCCCCAAGAAGTCCAAGACCAGCCGGTTGAACTCGTCGAAACGCTCCAGCTGGGCCCAGTGCCCGCAGCCACCGAACACGTGCAGCTGGGCCCGTCGGATCAGCTTCAGCGCGACCAGCGCCCCGTCCAGCGGGATCACCCGGTCCTCCCGACCCCACACCAGCAGCACCCGCTGGCGCAGCCGGTGCGCGTCCCGCCAGAGCATGCCGTCCTCCGGGTCGGCAGCGAACATCCGGCCCATCACGCCCATCGCGGCCAGCCTCGCCGGGTCGCTGGCGGCGGCGAAGCGCTCCTCCACCAGCTCGTCGGTGACCAGCGCCGGGTCGAACACCAGGGTGCGCAGGAAGGCGGCCAGCTTCTCCCGGCTGGGCCCGGGCGGAGCGGCGAAGCCGTAGAGCCGCTTGATGCCCTCGGTCGGCTCAGGGGCGAACACGTTCATGCTCAGCCCGCCGGGGGCCATCAGCACCAGCCGGCCGGCCCGGTCCGGGTGGCGCAGCGCGAACCGGACCGCCGTGCCGCCGCCCAGGGAGTTCCCGACCAGGTGCGCCCGCTCGATGCCCAGGGTGTCCAGCAGCCCGGCCAGCGCATCGGCGCTGTGCGCGAAGTAGTGGCCGCCCTCGACGGGGCCGCCGGAGCGGCCGAACCCCGGCTGGTCCACCGCCAGGGTGCGCAGCGCACCGGCGAACACCGGCACGTTCGGGCCGAAGTTGCTCCACGCCGAGGCGCCTGGGCCGCCGCCGTGCAGCAGTACCACCGTCTCGGCATGCTCCTCGCCGGCCTGGTGGTAGTGCAGCGCCAGGCCCGGCGCGACCTCCGCGAGTTGCCCCTCGGCGAACGTGGTCGTCGTGCTCATAGCATCGCGTCCTGCACCGGGAGGCCCAGCTCCCCGGTGCCGTACATGGCCAGCGCCCGCTCGGGATCGTTGATCGCGTGCACCCGCCCGGCGTGCGCGTCCCGCCAGAACCGCTGGATCGGCGTGCCGGTGCGCAGAGCCCGCCCGCCGGAGTTCTCGAACAGCTTGTCCACCGCGGTGATCGCCCGCCCGGTGCCCCGGACCTGATCGCGGCGGATGGCCAGGCGTAGCGGGATGGACAGCTTCTCCCCCGCCCTGGCCAGCCGCATCAGCTCGGTCATGTGGTGCTCCAACTGGAACCACGCGGCGTCGATCTCGCTGGCCGCCTCACCGATGCGGACCTGCGCGAACGGGTCGTCGGCGGCCTTGTTGCCGTAGGACACCCGGATCCGCTCCTTGGTGTAGTCCAGGTGTGCCTGGTAGGCGCCGGTGGCCATGCCGATGATCGGGGTGGTGATCGTGTAGGAGAACACCGAGCCGAACGGCAGCCGGTACAGCGGCGCCGGGTTCGCCTCCTGGCCGGGGCAGCGGCAGCGCGAGGTGTCCATGAAGCTGAGCGAGCGGTGGGCCGGGACGAACACGTCGTCCACCACGATGTCGTTGCTGCCCGTGCCGCGCAGCCCGATGGTGTCCCAAACGTCGTCGATGGTGTAGTCCGCGATGGGCAGCAGGAAGGTCTTGAAGTCCACCCGGTTGCCCTCGGTGTCGGTGACGATGCCGCCGAGTAGCACCCAGCTGGCGTGGTCACAGCCCGAGGAGAAGCTCCACCGCCCGCTCAGCCGGTAGCCGCCCTCCACCTGGGTGG
This sequence comes from Pseudonocardia sp., assembly GCA_035489915.1. Classification (GTDB taxonomy): domain Bacteria; phylum Actinomycetota; class Actinomycetes; order Mycobacteriales; family Pseudonocardiaceae; genus Pseudonocardia. The sequence goes on from DATHIT010000777.1 coordinate 9,637, forward strand.
CCCGCCCGGTCGGCGCGTAGGAGGAGGACATCCGGGTGTGCGGGTCCTCGCCCCACACGTCGTCCTGCGCCTGGGCCGGGAACAAGGCCAGCTGCCAGGGGTGCACGCCGACCACCGAGGCCACCCAGCCGGTGGACCCGCAGGCGCTCGCGATCAGCCGGATAGCGGTGTAGAAGGTGACCGGTTCGGCCTCGTAGCCACCGAATCTGGCCGGCTGCAGCAGCCGGAACACGCCGGCTTCCTGCAACGCCTTCATCGACTCCTCGGGTATCCGGCGGGCGTCCTCGGCGTCCTGCGCCCGTTCCCGGAACACCGGCAGCAGCTCCCGCACGGCCTCGATGACCTTGTCGCCCATGAGCGGCTCCGTTCGCCTTCCGGAGGCCCCGTCTCGGGGTCCCCGCGAGCCGAGACTAGAACACGTTCTCGTTTGTGTCGAGCCCGGCGGGCAGGCCCAACGCGTGGCGGCCCGCGCGGCGGCCGGAGAACACGCAGTCGGCCAGGGAGAGTCCGCTGACGTAGGAGCGGGAGCAGATCCCCACGGCGGTGCGACCGGCCGCGTAAAGCCCGTCCACCGGTGCCCCGCTGTCGCGCAGGACCGCGCCGGTGTCCTCATCCACCAGCAGGCCGCCGAGGGTCAGCATCGGACACGGGTAGTACATGCTGGGCCCGATCGAGATGTCCAGCAGGGAGTACGGCCCCCTCAGCGCGCGGACGAACTCCGCCGGCTTGCCGGCCGGGTCGGGTTGGCCGGCGGCGGCCGCCGCGTTGTGCGCGCCGAGCGTGGCCCGCAGGCCTTCGGCATCCACTCCGGCCTTCCCGGCGACCTCGTCCAGGCTGGCGCCGCGCGCTCGCCGGGAGCGCAGCAGGTACTCGGTCTGCACGCGCTGGAACCACACCGTCTGCTCGCGCAGCTGGCGGCGGGCATCCCGGATCAGCGCGTCGTCCACCAGCAGCCAGCCCCGGCCGCCGTGCTCGGTGATCAGCGCGTGCCCCAGCGCGGCGCCGTACCGCGACTCGTCGCACACCCGCCGCCCGGCCGCGTCCACCAGCACCGCGCCCAGAAACGCACTCGGCGGGCTGATGAACCGCCACACCGACACCGAACCGAGCTCGCCGGTTGCCGCCCCGACCGCCATGCCCAGCCGGATGCCGCTGCCGTCGTCGCCGGGGGTGCCCAGCGCCAGTCCACCCCGGTAGGCCGGCGCGTGCTCGCGCAGCATCGACCGGTTCTGGATGAAGCCGCCGGACGCCAGCACCACCCCCCGCCGTGCCCGGACCCGCAGCGGCCGGGCGCGGCGGCGTTCCAGCGCCTCGGCCCTGGAGTGCAGCACCCGGCGCAGCGGCGGGTAGTAGATGCCGGGTTTGGCCGCGTAGCGGGACAACCACCGGTGCGCGGCGGCCGGTGCGCCGGTGAGCCGCCGACAGTCCACCCCGACGACCCGCCCCTCCTCGGTGACCAGGTCGGTGGCGGCGGTCTGGGTGAGAACGCGGATCCCGAGCCCGCGCACCGCGCCGGCCAGCGCGTCGAACAGGGCCGCCCCGGAGATGCCCCGCCCGCGCGCCCGGTGCCCGCGCGGTGCCGGCGGCGCGATGTCCCGGAACCCGCCGGCGGCCTCACTGCCCGAGTGGTAGAGGTAGTGCCGATTGCTCGGGTACGAGGTCTTGTACGGGCACAAGCTGGCCTCGAACGGCACGCCGAGCTCGGCCAGCCAGTCGACCATGCCGGCGCTGTCCTGGCAGAACCGGCGCAGCGTCGCCTCGGACACCACGCCGCCCACCTCGCGGTTCAGGTAGGCGTACATCGCCTCCGGGGTGTCCACCACCCCCGCCTCCCGCTGCACGCTGGTGCCCCCGCCCGCATAGACCACCCCGCCGGACAGCGCGGTCGCCCCGCCGCCGGCGAACCGGTCCAGCACGACCACCTCGGCGCCGGCCCTGGCCGCCTCAATGGCCGCGCAGGCGCCCGCCGCACCGAAGCCCACGACCACCACATCGGCGGTCAGCTCGTCCTCCGCGCGCACTCGGCACCTCCCAAAGTGAAACACGTTCTAGTAGACTGCCCTTCGGCGAGGCGGGAACGCAACGCGGTGCCACCGAAGAAGCGCTTCTATAACATGTTCCAGTCTGATCGACCGGAGCCGGAGGTGACATGCGCGAGTGTGACGTGGTCGTGGTCGGTAGTGGTGCGGCCGGAATGACCGCCGCGCTGACCGCGGCACACCGAGGGCTCGCCGTGATCGTGGTGGAGAAGGCCTCCCACTTCGGCGGCTCGACCGCGCGCTCCGGCGGCGGCCTGTGGATTCCGAACAATTCGGTGCTACGCCGCGCTGGCGTGGCCGACACCCCGCAAGCGGCGGCCAGCTACCTGACCCACCTGCTCGGCGACTCGGTGCCGGAGCCCCGCCGGCGGGCGCTGCTCGGGCACGGCCCGGCCATGCTGGACCTGGTGCGCCGGCTGACCCCGCTGGAGTTCGCCTGGGTGCCCGGCTACGCCGACTACTACCCGGAGCTGCCCGGCGGCATGCCGGAGGGCCGCACCATCGAGCCGAAGCCGCTGGACGGCCACGTGCTGGGCGACGAGCTGCGCCGGCTCAACCCGGCCTACATCTCCAGCCCGGGTGGCCTCACCATCACCGCCGCCGACTACCGCTGGCTGAACCTGGTGGCTCGGCACCCACGCGGCGTGCTGAAGGTCGGACGGGTGCTCGGCCGCCGGGTACTCGGTGCGCTGCGCCGACAGCACACGCTGGTCATGGGGCAGGCACTGGCCGCCGGGCTGCGCGCCGGACTGCAGGCGCGGGACGTACCGGTCTGGCTGGACACCCCGCTGCTGGAACTGTGCCGGGACGGCGAACGGATCACCGGCGTGCGGGTCCGGCAGGGCCGCACCGAGGAGGAACTGCGGGCACGGCGCGGCGTGGTGCTCGCCTGCGGGGGTTTCGAGCACAACGCGGCGATGCGCGAGCGCTACCAGCGAGCGCCGATCGGCACCGCGTGGACGACCGGCGCGGCGGAGAACACCGGCGACGGCATCGAGGCGGGACTGGCGGCCGGCGCCGCGGTGGACCTGATGGACGACGCCTGGTGGGGGCCGTCCATCCCACTGTCCGGCGGCCCGTACTTCTGCCTGTCCGAGCGCACGCTGCCCGGCTGCATCCTGGTCAACGCGGCCGGCGAGCGGTTCGTCAACGAGGCCGCCCCGTACGTGGACGCGGTCCACGCGATGTACGACGGCCACGCGAGCGGCGTCTCCCACGTACCGTCCTGGCTGATCGCCGACCAGCGCTACCGCAAGCGGTACACCTTCGCAGGTCTGCGCCCTGGGCAGAAGTTCCCCGGCCGCTGGTACAAGGCCGGCGCGGTGCACACCGCCGCCACCCTGGACGAGCTGGCCTCCGCCATCGGGGTGCCGGCGGAAGGGCTGCGGTCCACGGTCAACGCGTTCAACACCGCCGCGCGGGCTGGCCGGGACGAGCGGTTCGGGCGGGGTGACAGCGCCTACGACCGCTACTACGGCGACCCCACGATCAAGCCCAACCCGTGCCTCGCCCCGCTGGAGGTGGCACCGTTCCACGCGGTCCGGATCGTGCCCGGCGACCTGGGCACCAAGGGCGGGCTGTGTGTGGACGAGCGCTCCCGGGTACTGCGCGAGGACGGCACGGTGATCCCCGGCCTGTACGCGGCGGGCAACGTCAGCGCCTCGGTGATGGGCCACACCTACGCCGGCGCCGGCGCCACCATCGGCCCGGCGATGACCGGCGGCTACCTCGCCGCGCTGGACCTGGCGGCGAGCGTGTCCGACGCGGCGACCCTGCCGGAAGCAGCGCGCGGCGAGCCGACCAGAGGAGGGGCGGCATGAATAAGCCGAGGTCAGAGGTCGTGAGTGGCGATGGTCGCTATAGCGACCATCGCCACTCACGAGGCCTGAGCAGGGGGAACGGGATATGAGTGGCGACGGCGCGGTGCGGACGATCGATGTGGGGGTGCCGCCTACGCGGTTTGCCAGGGGGTGGCACTGCCTGGGCTTGTCCAGGTCGTTCCGAGACGGCAAGCCGCACGCGGTCCAGGCGTTCGGCACCAAGCTGGTGGTGTTCGCGGACAGCGCGGGCGAGCTGAAGGTGCTGGACGGGTACTGCCGGCACATGGGCGGCGACCTCACCCAGGGCAGCATCAAGGGCGACACGGTGGCCTGCCCGTTCCACGACTGGCGCTGGGCCGGCAACGGGCGCTGCGTGGGCATCCCGTACGCCAAGCGGGTGCCGCCGAGGGCCCGTACCCGGTCCTGGCTGACCCTCGAGCAGAACCAGCAGCTGTTCGTCTGGCACGACCCGCAGGGCCGGCCACCGCCGGAGGACGTGATCATCCCCCGGATCGACGGGGCGTTCTCCGACGAGTGGAGCGAGTGGACCTGGGACACGCTGGTGATCGAGGGCTCGCACTGCCGGGAGATCATCGACAACGTCGTGGACATGGCGCACTTCTTCTACGTGCACTACGCGTTCCCGACGTTTTTCAAGAACGTCTTCGAGGGCCACGTCGCCACCCAGTACCTGCACACCAAGGGCCGCCCGGACGTGGGCACCAAGACCGCGTACACGGAGGACAGCCTGCTGCGTTCCGAGGCGTCCTATTACGGCCCGTCGTACATGATCGATTACCTGTGGCACGACTTCAGTGGCTTCACCATCGACACCGTCCTGATCAACACCCACTACCCGATCAGCCCGACGTCGTTCGTGCTTCAGTGGGGCGTGATCGTGCGCAAGCCGCCGGGGCTGACCCACGAGCAGGGCAACAAGCTGGCCGCGCGGTTCGCCAAGGGCACCGGCGTCGGTTTCCTGCAGGACGTGGAGATCTGGAAGAACAAGAGCCGGATCGACAACCCGCTGCTGTGCGAGGAGGACGGCCCGGTCTACCAGCTGCGCCGCTGGTACGAGCAGTTTTACGTGGACGTCGAGGACGTCACCGAGGAGATGACCCAGCGCTTCGAGTTCGAGGTGGACACCACCCGCGCGGTAGAGGCGTGGGAGGAGGAGGTCCGGCAGAACCTCGCTATGCGGGCACCCAGCGCACCATGACCGGCCCGCTCCGCCGGCCCGAGGAGCTCGCCGCCGGCACCGCCGCCGACCGCCGCGCCCAGCTGGAGGACGGGCTGGTCGAGCTGGACTGCGCGCACTGCGGCGGGCTGGTGCGGGTGAAGAAGAACAGCCTGGCGCACACCAGCGTCCAGTGGACCGCCGATGCGGTGCGCCGCTGCTCGGCGTTCACCGTCCGGGATGGCTGCCCCCGCCTGCGTGCCGGAATCGACGCGGCGGTGGCCGACGGCTGGCTGGAGATCCCGGAGGACCCGCTGGCGGTGCGTTCGCCGGGGCTGGTGCTCCCCGGTGGCTGAGTTCCATCGGCTGCGGGTCAGTGAGGTGGTCGCCGAAACGGCCGACGCGGTTTCGCTGACCCTGCGGGTGCCGCCGGAGCTGTCCGCCCGGTATGCCTACCGCCCCGGGCAGTTCCTCACCCTGCGCATCCCCGGCCCGGACGGCGGCGGCCTGGCCCGGTGCTACTCGTTGTCCAGCTCCCCGCATGACGGCGCCGACCTCACCGTGACGGTGAAGCGGGTGGCCGAGGGGCGCGGTTCGAACTGGCTGTGCGACCACGTGGAGGTCGGCGCCGAGCTGGACACGCTGCCCCCGGCCGGCACGTTCACTCCGCGCTCGGTGGACGACGACCTGGTGCTGGTTGCCGCCGGCAGCGGGATCACCCCGGTGATGTCCATCCTGCGCGCCGCGCTCGCCGGTGGGCGGGGGCGGCTGGCGCTGCTCTACGCCAACCGGGACGAACGCTCGGTGATCTTCGCCGACGAGCTGCGCGCGCTGTCGTCCGCGCACCCGGACCGGCTGGTGGTGCTCCACTGGCTGGAAAGCCTGCAGGGCTTGCCCAGCCGGGCGGCGCTGGCCGCGTTGGCCCGCCCGTTCGCCGACCGGGAGGTGTTCCTGTGCGGGCCCACCCCGTTCATGGACGCGATGACGCACGCGCTGCGTGACCTGGCGGTGCCGCGCAAGAGGCTGCACATCGAGCGGTTCGTCTCGCTCACCGAGGATCCGTTCGAGGGCCTCGAGCCCTGCTCCGCTGAGGCGCTCGAACAGCCTGAGTCGCCGGAAGGCGCGTCTGGGGTGGACAGCTCCGTCGAGGTGGAACTCGACGGTGAACACCACACGTTCCGCTGGCCGGCCGGCACGCTGCTGCTGGACCTGCTGCGGGAGCGCGGGCTGGACGCCCCGTTCTCCTGCCGGGAGGGCGCGTGCAGCGCCTGCGCCTGCCGGGTCACCGCCGGCGAGGTGAAGATGCGCCGCAACGAGGTACTGGACCAGACCGACCTGGACGAAGGCTACGTGCTGGCCTGCCAGGCGCTGCCGATCACCGAGTCGGTATCGGTCAGCTACGACTAGGAGAGCCCGTGCCGATCGACCCGGAGCGCGCCCTGGGCGCCACCCTGCCCGAGCGCACCTTCAGCTGGACCGCGTCGGATGTGCTGCTCTACCACCTGGGCATCGGTGCCGGCGCCGACCCGGTGGACCCCCGGGAGCTGCGCTACGCGTTCGAGGACGACCTGCGGGTGCTGCCCACCTTCGGGGTGGTCGCGCCGACCCTGCGGGACACCGAGCCGCCCAAGGTGGAGCTGCCCGGCATCGACATCGACCTGGCCTCGGTGCTGCACGGCAGCCAGGAGATCACCGTGCCCGGACCGCTCCCGGTGGCCGGCGTTGGGGTGGCCCGGGGCCGGATCGCCGACCTGCAGGACAAGGGGTCGGCGGCGGTGATCGTGCAGGAGACCGAGGTCAGCGACGAGCACGGCACTCCACTGTGGACGGCCCGGTCGAGCATCTTTGCCCGGGGTGAGGGAGGCTTCGGCGGGTCGCGCGGGTCGGCCTCGCGGGTCGCGCTGCCCTCGCGCGCCCCGGACGTCGAGCTGCTCACCCCGACCCTGCCCCAGCAGGCGCTCTGGTACCGGCTCTGCGGCGACCGCAACCCGCTGCACGCCGACCCGGCGTTCGCCGCCCGGGCCGGGTTCGACCGGCCGATCCTGCACGGCCTGTGCACCTGGGGCATGGTCTGCAAGGCCGTGGTGGACGCCCTGCTGGACGGCGACGTCACCCAGGTGCGTGGCTACCGCGCCCGCTTCGCCGGCATCGTGTTCCCCGGCGAGACCCTGCGCACCCGCGTCTGGCGGACGGATCACGAGTTCGTCCTGATCACCACCGCCGTCGACCGCGCCGACGCCCCCGTCCTAGCCGACGCCGCCCTAACCCCCGCCTAACCCCCGCCTAACCGCCGGGTGTCCTCGCCGAGATCTACCTCACCGGGTCTCCGCCGTGATCAAACCCCGCTGGTGTAGCTCTCGGCGGGGAAACGCCGGTTGTGCACGAACTGCACGCCAGGCAGGTGGATCCTTGATCGAACATGCCTGGCGTGCAGTTGGGTAACAACTGGCCGGACGCTGACGCCCGCGGCGGCGTCCGGCCAGCGGGGTGGCCGCGGGCGGGGGTTAGCCGGCCGCTAGGACCAGGCCGCTGGTGGGGACGCCGGTGCCGGCGGTGACCACGACGTTCTCTACCCCGTCGACCTGGTTGACAGAGGTGCCGCGGATCTGGCGGACCGCCTCGGCGATGCCGTTCATGCCGTGGATGTACGCCTCGCCCAGCTGGCCGCCGTGCGGGTTCACCGGCAGCGCGCCGTCCAGCTCGATCCGCCCGTCGGCGATGAACCCGGGCGCCTCGCCACGCCCGCAGAACCCCAGCTCCTCCAGCTGGACCAGCACGAACGGGGTGAAATGGTCGTAGAGCAGGGCGACCCGCACGTCCGCCGGCCCGATCCCGGCCTGCCGCCACAGTTGCTCGGCGACCAGCCCCATCTCCGGCAGCCCGGCCAGGTCATCGCGGTAGTAGCTGGTCATGGTGAACTGGTCGGAGCCGCTGCCCTGGGCCGCGCCGGTGATCACCGCGGGGCGGTGCGCCAGGTCCCGGGCCCGCGCCGCGCTGGTCACCACGATGGCCACCGCGCCGTCGCTCTCCTGGCAGCAGTCCAGCAGGTGCAGCGGCTCGACGATCCACCGGGACGCCTGGTGCTCCGCCAGGGTGATCGGCCGACCGTGGAACCAGGCCTTGGGGTTGGTCGCCGCGTGCCGGCGCATGGCCACCGCCACCCGGCCGAAGTCCTCACTGGTCGCGCCGAACTCGTGCAGATAGCGCCGGGCGAACATGGCCACCGTGGCGGCCGGCGTGCTCAACCCCACCGGGTAGTGCCAGCCGTTGTCCAGCCCGGCCGAGGTCGCGGCGGCCACCGCGGCGGCCTGCACCCGACCGAACCGGGAACCGGAGCGCTCGTTGAACGCCCGGTAGCAGACCACCGCGTCGGCGATCCCGGTAGCCACCGCCATCGCGGCGTGCTGCACGGTCGCGCAGGCCGCGCCGCCGCCGTACGGGATGCGGCTGAAGAACCGCAGTTCGGGCACGCCGAGCTCCCGGGCCACCGCGATCTCCGCGTTGGCGTCCATCGCGAAGGTCACCATGCCGTCCACATCGGACGGAGCCAGGCCGGCGTCGGCGAGCGCGCCGCGCACCGCCTCGGCGGCCAGCTGCAGCTCGCTGCGCCCGGAGTCCTTGGAGAACTCGGTGGCCCCGATCCCGGCGATCGCGGCCGCCCCGGACAGCCCACTCACGACTCAGCCCACCCGAGCCGAACCCGACCCGTCACGTGGTCGCCTAGCGCGCACCGCCCGACCACCTCGACCACCACCTCCGGGTCCACAGCCACCACCCGCCCGGACAGCGTCAGGATGTCCCCGGCGTAGCAGGGCACCCCGAGCCGCACCTTGACCCCGCGGACCTGGGCGTGCGGCCCGGCCCAGTCGGTGACGCA
>DATHIT010000778.1:0-6891 GCA_035489915.1 Pseudonocardia sp.
TGTCCTGCACCTGGCCGACCCGGACCCCGGCGAAGCGCACCAGCTGCCCGTTCTTCAGCCCGCTGACGTCGGCGAACAGCGCATGGTAGGTCTGCTCGGCGCGGAACCGGGACTGCGCGAACACCACGAAGATGAGCCCCAGCCCCAGCGCCGAGACCAGCACGAAGGCGGTCAGCTTGAGCAGATCACCACGTACCCGCATCAACGGCCCCCGGTGGGCTGAGGCGACACCGGCCCGAACAGTTGCGGTCCAAACAGCTGGACCACCAGCGGCGGGTCACCTGGCGCAAGATGGTTGTCCTGGTACGAGTTGACGTGGCTGCCGATGTCGGTCTGTACGTACGGCGCCGGGACCTGGTCGCGGCGCAGGAGGGGCAGCCCGTGGCAGGCCGGCGGGTTGTCCGCGCCGATCTTCGGCAGGTCCCGGCCCGGCTTGTAGGGGTTGGCACCGGGCAGGAAGCCGACGTTCAGGTTGAGCGACGGGTACTTGCCGCCGATCACCGGCTCGAGCAGCTTGCGCGCGTTGTCCAGGCCCTCGATGAAGCAGGTCAGCCCGGGCGAGTAGTCGGCCAGCAGGGCGGTGGTCGGGCGCAGCAGGTCCAGCGCGTCGGGCAGGTCCTCGTCGTTCTCGGCGAACAGCTCGCGGCCGCTGTGCGCGGCGTCGGCCAGCTCGGGCAGCAGCTTGTGCAGGTCGTCGCGGCGGTCCACCAGGGTGTGGCCGGTGACGGTGAGGTTGTCCAGCAGCCGCATCAGGTCCGGTGTGACGTCGGCGTAGAGGTTGCCCACCCGGGCGGCCCCGGCGAGGTCCCGGCGCAGCGTCGGCACCGACGGGTTGAGCTGCACCAGGTAGGCGTTCAGCTGGGTCAACGTGACGCCCAGGTGGTCGCCTCGGCCGCGCAGCGTCTCGGCCAGGGCGGCCAGGGTGACGTTCAGCTTGGCCGGTTGCACGGCGGCCAGGACCTGGGTGAGCCGGTCGAAGACCGAGTTGACCTCGGTGGTGACGCTCCGGTTGTCCAGCGCTGCGCCGCTGGCCAGTGGCACGGCGCTGGGGTGCGGCGGCGGGGTGAGGTCCACGAACTTGGCGCCGAACACCGTGGTCGGCACGATTGCGGCGGACACGTTGGCCGGGATGACTGCCAGCTCGTCCGGGTCCATCCGCAGCTGCAGGATGGCCGCGTCCGGTTCCAGCTGGATGGAACCGACGGTGCCCACCGGCACGCCCTGGAACTTGACCTTGGCACCGGGCAGCAGGTTCAGCCCGATCCGGTCGGTGGTCAGCGACACCGGGGCGGTGCGGGTGAACAGGTTCGCGTACCGGCCGATGGCGGTGAACACGATCAGCGCGATGACCAGCAGGAACACCGCCCCGATCAGCATCTCGCGGGCTCGCGAGGAACCAGTCAGCATCCGCGTCACCCGGAGAAGTTGAACGTCTCGGTGCTGCCGTACAGCAGGAACGAACCCAGCAGCGCGACCGCCACCACCGCGACCAGCGACGCGCGCACCGCCCGGCCGACCGCGATGCCCACCCCGGCCGGGCCGCCGGACGCGGTGTAGCCGTAGTAGCAGTGGATCAGCATCACGATGGTCGAGATGGCCAGCGCCAGGCCGAACGAGTTCAGGATGTCGGTGCGGATCAGGAACGTGCTGAAGTAGTGGTCGTAGGCGCCGGCGGACTGACCGTAGAGGTAGACCACCACCAGCTTGCTGGCGAAAAACGCGACCATGATCGCCGCCGCGTACAGCGGGATGGTCACGATGAACCCGGCGACCAGCCGGGTGGTGACCAGGAACGGCAGCGAGCGGACCGACATGACCTCGAGCGCGTCGATCTCCTCGCTGATCCGCATCGCGCCGATCTGCGCGGTGGCCCCGGCGCCGATGGTGGCGACCAGCCCGAACCCGGCGATGGTCGGCCCGGAGATGCGGATCTCCACGAACGCGGCGAAGAACCCGCTGAGCACCTGGACGCCGATGTCCTTCAGGTTGTTGTAGCCCTGCACCCCGATGATGCCGCCGACCGAGAAGGTCAGGAACGCGGTGACCACCAGGGTCCCGCCGATCACCGCGAGCGCCCCGGTACCCAGGCTCATCTCGGCGATCAGTCGGATGATCTCGCGGCGGTAGCGGGTGACCGCCAGGTGCAGATAGCCGATGGCCTTGGCGTAGAACAGGGCTTGGCGGCCCAGCTCGCTGAGCACCCGACCGGGCCCGCGCAGCACCTTCAACGGGCCGGGCGTGGTGGAGGTATCGATCATTCGCATCCCCGTCAGACGAGCTGGAACTGGACGAAGCTGATCGCTACGTTGGCGAAGAACAAGATCATGAACGAGTAGACAACCGTCTCGTTCACCGCCGAGCCGACGCCCTTCGGACCGCCCTTCACGGTCAGCCCCAGGTAGCAGGCGACCAGGCCGGCGATCACCCCGAACACCACCGCCTTGATCACGCTGAACACCACCTCGGTTGTCCCGGTGAGCAGCGTCAGGTTGGCGATGAACGCGCCGGGGGTGGAGTGCTGCAGGTAGACGGCGGTGAAGTAGCAGGCGACCAGGCCGACCACGTCCACCACCGCGGTGAGCAGCACGGCCAGCAGCGTGGAGGCCACTACCCGGGGCACCACCAGGCGATGGATCGGGTCGATGGCCAGCACCCGCATCGCGTCGATCTCCTCGCGGATGGTCCGCGCGCCCAGGTCCGCGCAGATCGCCGTGGCACCGGCGCCGGAGATCACCAGCACGCTGATGATCGGGCCCAGGTTCTGCACCACGGCCAGGCCGGCCGCCGCGCCACTCAGGTCAGCGGCGCCCAGCTCCAGCAAGATCACATTGAGGTAGAAGATCACGAAGACGCAGTAGGCGATGGACACCAGCACGGCGGGCACGAACGACACCCGGACCACCAGCCAGGCCTGCTGGACGAACTCCCGCCATTGGAACGGCGGCTTCACCGCGGTCCGCAGCGTGTCCAGGGAGAAGGCGTAGAACGAGCCGACCGCCCCGGCCACGGACGCGACGGAGACGCTCATCGTCCTCCTCGTTGACGGCTCCTTGGCCGGCGACGGCACCCGCGCCGGCAACCACTGGACTTGCCTCGCTAAACGAAGAGCCGGATCGAGGGTTACGGATTTCGATCTAACTTTAAACAGAACCCGGTACCGCGGCGGCGGGCTGACACTTCGCGGTGGCGCGCTCAAGCGGCCGCCACCAGGCAGTCCGCCAGCTCCTTGCTGGAGCGGCTCGTCGATCAGCTTCGAGCTGATCAGGGCCGGTTTCAGGGGAATCGTGGCAGTGCTCGGCGAACGGCTGCGCGCGCGGCGTCGACGAGTCGGGGCGCACGGTGGCCAGTGCGGCGCAGGTCACACCGGGTGCCATGGAAATCGTTACAACTTTTCCGCCGACGTGTCCGAATCGGCCAGGAAGTCGGTCGGCCGGCGCTCGCGCAGTGCGGCCAGCCCTTCCCGCATGTCGGGGTGGCGCAGGGCGGAGTTCATGTCCGCCACCGAGCGGGTGTACGCGGTGCCGAGGTCCAGCGTGGCGTCCACGAACACCTGGCGCTTCATCACCCGCAGCGACTCGGCGGAGCTGCCCCTGGCCAGGTCGGCGGCGAACTCCACGGCCCGGACCAGCACCTCGCCGGGCTCGTGGCAGCGCTGCACCCAGCCCAGCCGGGCCGCCTCGGCACCGTCCAGCACCCGCGCGGTGTAGAGCAGTTCCAGCGCGGCGGGCAGGCCGACCATCCGGGGCAGCAGCCAGCCGATGCCGTACTCGGCGGGCAGCCCCAGCTTGGCGAACGACGTGGTGATCCGGCAGTCGCGCGCGGCGAACCGCAGGTCGGCGTAGCTGGCCAGCACGAACCCGGCCCCGGCGCAGGCACCGGTGAGGGCGGCGATGACCGGCGTGCCGATGGTCAGCGGGTAGGCGTGGTTGTGCCGCAGCTCGTCCGGGGTGCCCTCCGGGTAGGGCGGCAGCGGCAGCGGCTCGACTGCGTACCGGCCCCCGTCGGCGGAAATGGCGTCCAGTGTCCGCGAGTCGGCGCCCACGCAGAAGTCGCCGCCCGCCCCGGTGAGCACCACGACCCGCACGTCCGAGCGGGTGTGTGCGTGGTGCAGCGCCCACCGGTACTCCACCGCCATCCGGCCGCTCCACGCGTTTCGCCGGTCCGGTCGGTTGAGCTTGACCACCGCGACGCCCGCCTCGATCGCGACCTCGAGCTCGGTGAAGTCCTCGATGTCCATCGTTCGGCCTCCCAGGCGCCGGGGCAGATATCGATATAAGATACAGTGATATCCTCTCGTGCTTCCCGAGTTGGTCTCCCTCGTTCCACCCGGGACAGCGATTAATCGGTCTATTTTTTTTCGCTCGCCCGGAGGTGGCGCATGCAGCTGCGCGGTCGGCACACCCTGATCACCGGCGCCTCGCACGGCATCGGCGTCCGGCTGGCCGAAGAGTTCCATGCCCGAGGTGCCCGGGTGACCGTGCTCGGGCGGGACAAGGCGCGGCTGGACGAAGTCGCCGAGCGGGTGGGCGGGCAGGTGGTGGTTGCCGACCTCGCCGACGAGCACGACGTACGGGACGTGGTCGAGCGGGCCGAACGCGGCCAGGGCCCGCTGGACGTGCTGGTGAACAACGCCGGTCTGGTCCTGGTCGCGGCCAGCACGAGGGCGGAGGCTGGTCAGGCCGCCACGATGATGACGGTGAACGCGGTGGCCCCGATGGAGCTGTGCCGCCAAGCCCTGCCCGGGATGCTGCGGCGTCGCTCCGGCCAGTTGGTCAACGTATCGTCGCTGGCCGGGGTGAGTGCGGTGCCGGACCTGTCGCTGTACGGCGCGAGCAAGGCGGCGCTGCACCACTACACCTCGGTGGTCCAGCGCGAGCTGCGCGGCACCGGGGTCAGCATGAGCCTGGTGACCCTGGGCGAGGTGGCCGGCACCCGGATGATGGAGCAGGCCCGGGAGTCCCCGACCATCGACGCGGTGTCCCGGCGGTTGGCCCGGCTGCTCCCGGTACTCACCCCGGAGATGGCGGCCCGGGCCATCACCGACGCCGTGGAGCGAGGGTCGCTGGTCGCCACCATCCCCCGCCGACTGGGCGCGGCGGTGACGCTGCGCAACCTGCCGAACGCGCTGCAGGACCTGGCATTTGTCGGGCTGCGCCGTTGAGCGACCGGGCCCGGTGCGGGACGGGGCCGGCCGAGGCGGCCCGCTTGCGCCGGTATCGGCCAATTCGCTCCTAGAATGACCGTAAGTCGCCGCCCGTCCAGGGCTCGTCGGAGATCCCCGGAGGGGAGCACATGTCGGAGCCAGCACCGGCCGAGGCACTCCAGGTGCCTAAGGCCGCCGAGCTGGTCGCCGCACAGCTGCGCCGCCAGATCGTCATGGGCGAGCGCGCCGAGGGTGAGCTGCTCCCGCCCGAACTGCGGTTGATGACCGAGCTCGGGGTGTCCCGCCCGACGCTCCGCCAAGCGCTGCGCATCCTGGAGAACGAGCGGCTGGTGCGCATCCACCGGGGCCGCAACGGCGGTGCCCGGGTGAGCCGCCCCTCGGTACAGACCGCTGGGCGGCACCTGAACAACCTGCTGCTCTACCAGGGCGCGACCCTCGACGACGTACACACCGCGCGGCTGCTGCTGGAGCCCGCCGCGGTGGCCCGTATCGCCGGGACGGTGTCCGCGGAGGACGTCGCCGCGCTGCGCGCCTCGGTGGCCGCCAATCTGGCCAGCACCGATGGCGCCGAGACCCGCCGGATCGGGTCGGAGTTCCACATCCAGCTTGTCGAGCTGACCGGCAACCGCTCCCTGGTGCTGTTCGCCCAGCTGATCTCCGGGTTGCTCGACGGCGCGCTGATCCGGCACGACGCGGAGCGGCTCAAGCAGCGCATGCCGTCCCAGTCAGAGGGCTTGATCCACGACCACTCCCGGATCATCGACCTGATCGAGGCGGGTGCCTCCCGGGAGGCGGCCCGGCACTGGCGCGAGCATCTGGAGGCGGTGCACCGCCAGCTGCGGAAGTCGATCAACACCGACCTGGTGCTGGACCTGGAGGCCTGACACTCACCCGGCGGCCGCCGCGCCAGGCTCCTCCTGGCCCAGTACCCACTCCGCGACCAGGTCGCGCTTCTGAACCTTGCCGGTGGGCGTGCGCGGTAGCTGGTCGAGCACCCGCCAGACCACCGGGAGCTTCTGCCGGGCGAGCTGGTGGCTCTCCAGGTGCGCCAACAACGCCGCCTCCCCCGGCCACCGCCGGCCGGGACGGACCGTGACGAACGCGCCCACCTGCTCGCCGAGGCGTCGGTCGGGCAACCCGACCACGGCCACCGCCTCGACGTCCGGGTGGCTGCCGATCACCGACTCGATCTCGGCGGCGGAGAACTTCTCGCCACCCCGGTTGATGATGTCCCGCACCCGGCCCTGAATGGTGACCCAGCCGTCGGTGTCGACCACACCGATGTCGCCGGTGTAGAACCAGCCGTCCGCGTCGACCGCGGCGGCCTGGTGCTCCGGGTCCAGGTAACCGAGCATCAGCTTCGGGCTCCGCAGCCGCAACTCGCCGCGCGTCCCGGCGGGCAGCGGCCGGCGCCGCTCGTCAACGGCCTGCACCTCGGAACCGATGTCCACCCGGCCGTCGGTGTGGGCGCGCCGCTCCAGCGGGTCACCTGGGTGCCCCGAGGTCACCGTCGGCGCCTCGGTCATCCCCCACGCCCGCCACGCGGTCACCCCCAGCCGCTGTGCCCGGACCACCACCGAATCGCCGGTGGGGGCGGCGCCGGTGTGGAACATGGAAATCCGGTGGCCTCTCTCGGCGGCGGGTTCCCGCTCGTAGCGGTCCAGCAGCTCGGACAGGAACACCGGGGCACCGATGGCCAGCGCGACCCGCTCCCGGGCGCAGGCGCG
>DATHIT010000779.1:0-4088 GCA_035489915.1 Pseudonocardia sp.
GTACACCTGCCACTGCTGATCGGCGTCCGGATCGACACCCATCAACCGATACAGCACACGCTCCCCACGCCAGTGCTTCTCCGAGGTAAAGGTGTAGGCCATGTAGTCGCCCAGCGGCCGATAGCTCACTACCAACGCCAATACCAACAGACCGGCCTGCAACCAACCAGCCGCAGCCACGCTCATCAGAATTTCTCCGGACGCACCAGGGCAACCACCAGGTAGCCCGCCAACAACACCGCAACCACCAGACCCACCACGTTTTCCACGCTCACAGCCGCTCCACTCCCCGCAACACCAGAGCCAAGACCGCGAAAACGCCGATGATCAGCACAATAAAGATCAGATCCGCCATCCGGACTCCTGTCATCGGCCCCACCACAACACCGTCCGACAGCGTGCGGACAGCGGGTCATCGACCGCTCCCCCGCAGCGGCCGGGCGACCGACCTAATGCCGATCCCGGCTTCGCCGGGACAGGCAGGGATGTTCACTGCTCGGGCTATAGACAGCCTGCCGGCCGAGCTGGAACCCACAGTTCCAGCATCTCAGCGATGTGCTGGTGCGCCTTCACAGCCACCTTCAGGCCTACCCTCCCGCTGGCACACAACCCGGAGTACCGGGTAGCCGGAAGATGGGCTCTGCTGCTCGATGAGCGCCGGTCGTCGGCGGGTCGTCCAGGTGCCGATCACGTCGACGATCTCGTCGCCGGCGACGGCCACCGTGGTCAGCGCGCTGTCGAGTGGCGCCCTCGCCACCTGCTGTCCGGTGACGAGGTCCCAGACGATCGCGGAACCGGACAGGCCAGCGGTGACGGCACGATGCCCCCGCAATCAAGACCTGCTGCGCGGCGAGCGCCGGTTCGCTCGATGGGTCCCAGCCGCGGAGGTGATGCGCCTCAAGCTCGAGCACCCGGAGCAGGCCAGTGCGGCCTTCGAATCCGGCTCGCCTCCGGCTCCTCGACCCTCGGTGGTGGCCGGCGCATTCAGGCCGCTAGACGATCCCCCAGCACCCCTTGCCGCTACAAGCTGGGCTTCACTTCGATGCGTGGGTACTCGGGTCGCCACATGGCCTGGTGCACCTGCTGGATCGGGTCGGTGACGGGCACCTGCGCGAGCCCCTCCTCCACCGCGGCGACGGCGACGGCGACCCCGACGGCGGCCGACACCCGGCGGAGGTCGTCCACCGGCGGCAGCAGCGGCGCACCGAGGGTGGTGGCGTCGGAGAGCTGAGCGACGGCGTCGGCTGCCGCGGCAATCATGCCGGCGGTGATCCGACTGGCGCGCGCGACGGTGACCCCGAGCCCCAGGCCGGGGAAGACCAGCGCGTTGTTGGCCTGGGCGATGCGGTACGGGCGATCGTCGTGCACGACCGGCGGGAACGGGCTTCCGGTGGCGATCAGCGCGCGGCCGTCGGTCCAGCGGATGAGGTCCTCGGGAATGGCCTCGCAGTTCGCGGTCGGGTTCGACAGCGGCATGATGATCGGCCGATCCACCTGCTCGGCCATCCCCCGGACGATGGCCTCGGTGAACGCGCCCGTCTGTGTGGACGTCCCGATGAGCATCGTCGGGCGGGCCCGCGCCACGACGTCTGCCAGCCCGATCACGTCTGAGCCCGCGCTCGCCCAGCCGGCGACCTCGGCGGCCGGACGGGCGTAGGGCAGCTGGAAGTCGTACAGCTTGCCGACGCGGTCGTCGGTGAGCAGGCCGGAGCGGTCGAGAGCCCAGAACCGCCGGGTGGCCTCCTCGTGGGCGAGCCCCTCACGGACCATCTGGTCCCGCATCATGTCGGCGATGCCGAGGCCGGCGGTGCCGGCTCCGTGGATGACGACCCGCTGGTCCCGCAGCCGCGTCCCGGTCGCGCCGACCGCCGAGAACGCCGCGGCGAGCACGACTGCCGCGGTGCCCTGTATGTCGTCGTTGAACGTGCAGACCTGGTCGGCGTACCTGTCCAGGATGCGGCGGGCGTTGCTGGTGCCGAAGTCCTCCCAGTGCAGCATCGCCTGGGGGAACAGCCTGGTGACCGCCGTGACGTATGCGTCGATCAGGTCGTCGTAGCGCTGGTCGCGCACCCGGGCGTGCCGCGCACCGAGGTACAGGTCGTCGGTGAGCAGCTTGAGGTTGTCGGTGCCGACGTCCAGCACCACAGGGATCACCCGATGTGGATGGATGCCGGCCGCGGCGGTGTAGACGGCCAGCTTCCCGACGGAGATCTCGATGCCGCCGACACCCTGGTCGCCGATGCCGAGGATGCCTTCGGAGTCGGTGGCGACGAGGAGGTCGACGTCCTCGGCGCCCATCCCGGAGTTGCGCAGCGCGGTCTCGACGTCCTCCGGGTGGTCGACGGAGAGGTAGACCGCCCCGCGTGACCGGCGGAACTCGTGGCTGAACCGCTCGATCGCCAGGCCGACCGTGGGCGTGTAGACGACCGGCAGCATCTCGGCGATGTGCTCGGAGAGCAGCCGGTAGAACAGCACCTCGTTGCGGTCGCGGAGGTTAGCCAGGTACACCCAGCGGCGCAGGTCGTTGGCCTGCTCCCGGTACTGCGCGTAGACCCGCCGGAGCTGACCGTCCAGCGTGGTCACGCCCGTGGGCAGCAGGCCGATCAGCTCAAGTTCTCGGCGTTGTTCGACGGTGAACGCAGTGCCCCGGTTGATGGTCGGTGAGGCCAGCACGGCGCTGCCCCGTGCGTGGACACGCGCGACGATCCCCTCGGCGGTCGGCACGAGCTCGTAGGGTCCCTCGGGCATGTCCTTCGCTCCCGGGCCGGTCACTTCTTCTTCTTGGGCAGGTAGAGATCGGTGATGGTGCCTTCGAACGCCTCGGCCGCCATCGCGACGGTCTCCGACAGGGTGGGGTGGGGGTGGATGGTGAGGCCGATGTCGGCGGCGTCCGCGCCCATCTCGATGGCCAGCGCCGCTTCGGCGATGAGATCTCCGGCCGAGGGACCGACGATCCCGCAGCCGATGATGCGGCCGGTGGCCTCGTCGATGATGACCTTGGTCATTCCCTCGTCGCGCCCGAGGGAGAGCGAGCGGCCGCTGGCGGCCCAGGGGAAGACACCCTTGCCGTACTTGACGCCTGCCGCCTTGGCCTCGTTCTCGGTGACACCGACCCAGGCGACCTCGGGGTCGGTGTAGGCGACCGACGGGATGACGGTCGCGTCGAAGTAGCTGCTGTGGCCGGCGGCGACCTCGGCGGCGACCTTGCCCTCGTGCACGGCCTTGTGCGCCAGCATCGGCTGGCCGACGACATCGCCGATCGCGAAGATGTGCGGCAGGTTGGTGCGCTGCTGCTTGTCGACCGGGATGAACCCCCGGTCGTCCACCTTCACGCCCGCGTTCTCCGCGCCGATCGCCCGGCCGTTGGGCCCGCGCCCGACGGCGACGAGGACCTGGTCGAACACGGCGGTCTCCGGGGCGTTGCCGCCCTCGAAGCGCACTTCGAGCCCGTCCGGTCCGGCCTCTACGGCGGTCACCTTGGTCTTGAGCCAGATAGCCTCGTACTGCTTGGTGATCCGCCTGGTGAGCGGCGTGACGATGTCCTTGTCCGCGCCGGGGATCAGCTGGTCCATGAGCTCGACGACGCTCACCCGCGAGCCGAGTTCGTAGTAGACGCAGGCCATCTCCAGCCCGATGATCCCGCCGCCGATCACGAGCAGCCGCCGCGGGATCCCGTCCAGTTCCAGGGCGCCGGTGGAGTCGACCACCCTCGGGTCGTCGTGCGGGACGAAGGGCAGCGTCACCGGCTCGGATCCGGCGGCGATGATGGCCTGCTCGAAGCTCACCGTGGTGGTCGAGCCGTCCGGGGCGGTCACCTCGAGCTGATTCATCGAGGTGAAGCGGCCGGTGCCGGTCACGGTCTTGACCTTGCGCTGCTTGGCCAGGCCGGCCAGCCCGCCGGTGAGCCGGGAGACCACGCCGTCCTTCCAGCTCCGGAGGGCGTCGACGTCGATCGTCGGCGCCGCGAACGACACGCCGTGCGCGGACATCTCCTTGGTCTCGGCGATCACCTTCGCCGCGTGCAGCAGCGCCTTCGACGGGATGCAGCCGACATTCAGGCAGACCCCGCCCAGCGGCCCCCGGCTGTC